>JBBSEU010000153.1:0-13733 GCA_038239365.1 Aggregatilineales bacterium | reverse complement strand
TTGTCTGGCGGCGTGATAAAGGATCACGGGCAGGAGTAATGCGCCAAACAATCGATAGGGTGTGAAGGCGCGCGGATAACGAAGTGCGTAGATTGTGCTGCCCAAAAGCTGTGTCACCAGCCCGATCAGCAGCAAACTATTGGCGATGTGATGTCCTTGCTCAAAAAAGGGCGAAACATTCAGCGCGGCCACAAACAAAAAGAACGTCTGATTGAAGGCCAACCGATAATGTAAATTGCCGATTCCCGTCACGATTGGATAGGTATTGAGCCATCGAATCGCGCTGAAATGGTAAAAGCCGCTGTCAAAGTCCATCGCCCAATCGAGCGCGCGGGCAGCCACCCAAACCGCAATTGGAAGCAGAATGAGGATTGTTATCAGAATCCGCCCATTCAGTCGAACTCGCCTCGATTTTCTAAACGTTTGCCAGATCAAGCGAATAAAGCCATAGCCGCCGACGATCCCAAGCAGCAGGCATACGCGCCAATCAATCGCAAAGACCAGATGCCAGAGTTGAAGTGATGCGATTCCTACCGCGTAACCCATCCAAAATGAGTCCGCTAAGGTATCAGGATCAGCAGGCGTCAGGCCGAAACGACTCCGCACCAAATAGCCTAAGCCGCAAAGTACCCCGCCCACAATGAGCCATGCGCCGATAACGATCAAAACTGCTGAGATCAAAAGTTAAATCCAGTGTGAGAATCAACCGCGCAATGTTAGCGCATGATCACCCATCGGCGCAGCATGAATACCATGAACAGCAGCGCCCCACACTCCACGACTATCACGGCCAATGCCGCACCTGTCGCGCCCCAACGTAGCACAGCCAGACTACCTATGCCAGCCTGTGCAATGAGTGCCACCACTGAAACACGGTTGACCAACGACTCCTGTCCGAGACTATAAAAGTAGATATTCAACAGCGCGTGCAAGGTTGAAGGCACCAGTGACCAGGCCAACACGGTCAGCGCGGGCGAACCAGCCACGAAGGCAGCACCATAGGTCAGCCGGAGCAAAAGTGGCGCGGTGACGGTCAGGCCGAGCGCAAGCGCCATACTCAAGCCGCCAAGTATGCGCGCTGCCCGCCAGAACAGGTGATTTAATTCGACGGGACGTGCGGACAGCCCAGCCAACGCCGGAAACAACGCGCCGAAAAAAGCATTGGGCAGCAGTCGCCCGGCTTCGACAAAACGACTCGCGGCACTATAGACCCCGACGCTGCTATCATCGGCCAGTCGTTGGAGCAAAAAGATATTGAGCCGCGCGCCTAATGCCCCGATCACGGCAGCCAATGCGAACGGCGCGGCCTGCTGAATCAAAAGGCGAACGGCAGGCGCAGGTTGATGAGCATAGGGCACGCGAATCGGTGAGCGCCGCCACCAGAACCAGATGACCACCAACTGACCTGTGTTGACCGTAATCAAGGCCAGCACGACACCCACCAATCCCACTTTGCCTGCGATTGCCAGCACCGTTAGCGCAAGTTGGATAAGCAGGCCGCCAATGTTGATGTACAGGATCGGACTCATGCGCTCGAAAGCGCGGAACAACGCTGTATATAAGCCATACCAGGGATCAAGAATGACCAGAAAAGCGGCGACTAAAATACTTAAAGTTAGAACAGGCGTTAGTCCGGCTACCAACAGAATGCCCCAGGTTGCCAGCAGGACACTCCCGGCAATGATCGGCAGCATTCGATTGGCTGTGTGCAAAATACCGGGCGCGGCGGCTTTATCGCGGGCAACGTCGCGCGTGATCAGCGTGGCAAGTCCGAAGTCAGCCAGCATCGTTAGCGGTGTGACCCAGGCCATCACGAAGGCATATTGTCCTAACCCGACTGTGCCCAGGCCGCGCCCGATCAGGATCGAAATCAGAAAGGCTAATCCCGCTCCGCCCGCGTTGTTGATAAACAGGATCAGCGCATTTTGTCGGATCGGCCTCATCGGTTGAAGGGTGCGTCGCCGCTTACCACAAGCTGCTTTAACTGTTGGAGCGCGTCAAGGGCATGACCGCGTGTTTCATCGTCAAGAGTCAGCGCGGCGAATTCATCTTCATCCAGCGTCAGTGTTTCGCCCGTTGGATGCACCCACAGATCGAGCGCCAGATCATCGGAGCGAATCGCGTCTTCGGTGAGCAGTGCAGGCCGCGTGATATTGCAGTACCAGCCTTTGAGATGATCATCCTCAACATCGTGAATTTCGAAAATGTTGTACCAGCGATCAGTATAAAACCACTCGACAAAGCGATCATTCAACCGAAAAACGGCATAGCCCAGATCGCGGTCTGGCCGATTGAAACGCGCCTCAAGCTGCACCCAGGTTGCATCGCGCGCTAACACTTCGCCGTCATAGTGCCACACTTCGCGGCCTTCGTGATCCAGTTTATAGACAGTGATCGGCGTCACGAATTGACCTGCCGCATGGTCAGCACTTGCGCGCCGTAAGCCGTCAGTTCAACGGACAAACCCGCCGTCAAAATGTCATCGCCCGAATGCAGTACAGTATTACCGCTCAGTGCGTTGGCAAATTCCCACAATTGGAAGCCGCCAATCGACGGACGGGGCAGCATCACGCGCGCCTCAACGGGTTGGGCACTATAATTGACAATCACGATACGCCAGTCATCACCAAGCGCCCAGGCAAAAGCGATCAAAGCCTCGTGCCCCTTATCCGAACCCAGAATCGGGTGTGCGCCCAACGCCATATACACACCGTTATGATAACAGGGGTGCGCCGCTTCTCGAATCAGGGCGCGATAAAAGCTGGACAGCGATTCATCAATGGCTTCTTCGCTGCGGCGTCCTAGCTGAACAGGCAGTTTGGTGCGTCGCCCTTCGGTCTGTCCTTCGTGAATCAGGCTTGCACCGGGCAAAAGCGTTACCAGCACCGCCGCCGCCTGGGATCGCTCTAACCCAAAAGCCGTTAATGCGCGTTGCTCATCATGGTTTTCAATAAAGCGCACCATCCGCTGTTGATAACTGAGCGCTGCCAGCAGCTGATCGCGCACGTTGTCTGCGCCCTGATCGCGCATTCGATCATACAGCCGTTTATCGTAGGTGTAATCGAAGCCGAGCGATTGTAATTCCGCTTCCATGTCCCAATAGACTTCGGCCATAAAAACGAACGCGCCGTGTTTAGCTTTTACTGCCGGGATAATTTCTTCCCAGTATTCAGTTTTGGGAATATCCTGGCGTGACCAGGTGCCCGCAAAAATATGATTGACCATTAGCATTGCCATATCGCAGCGCACGCCGTCGCACTGATCGGCAATGTCCAGAACTGTTGCGCGTGTCTGTTCGCGGGCAGTCTGCGAGAACGCATCAACCTGCGCCGTATCCGTCCAGGCCGGATAGTATGGATCGCGGCCATGTGCGTAGATCAACCGACTTGAGGGCGCATCGAAATAATAGCCGGGACGTGCCTTGAGCAGATCGGGATCGCCGCCTACCAAACACTTCATACAATCGGCTGTCCAATGATGATCGACGGCCACATGATTCGGCACAAAATCCAGGATCAGTTTGAGGCCGCGACTGGCTAGCTTTTCGCGGAGTGTGGCAAGTTCGGCGCGTGTGCCCAGCGCCGGATCGACTTCGTAGCGATACACAGCGTAGGGCGAACCGACGACATCATCGCGTTTGTAATCGGGCAAGGCGCGTTCATAGTCCATTTGCAGGCCGGGGTGTGCCTGCGCGATCTGGCGTCCCTGCGGACTGCGTGTCCAGACGCCCATCAGCCACACCGCGTCAAAGTGCCAGCCAGCCAGCCGATCCAAGACCTCATCAGGGATGTTTCCAAGCGTGATGCGTTTGCCGAAAATCGTGCTGAGTTCAGCCAGCCACACCCAGGTATTGATCTCATAGATCGTCGGATTGTTGGGAAGTGCCATTTCATGCCACCTGCTTGACAAAACTATTCATTTCGTGGTAACGTATTTTCAGATTGTGATATAAGGCACAAGGCTCGATAGGAGATCGCTAAAATGTCGAACTCACCTCAGCCGCGCCGGACGATTGACCCGGAAGGCGAATTAACTGTACCACAGGAAATGCCTGCCGCTCCACTACCGCTTGACTTGCAAAAGCCAAAACATAAAAATCGGAATGCCAGCAAATATCCTGTCGCCTTCGGCGTCGGCGCAACGTCGGGGATAATCTATGCCTTGCTGACGCGCCTGTTATTTGGTTCAAATTTTTTATCAGGCATCACGCTTGAAACAATGAGCTTTGGCTTTCTAGGTTTCGTGCCGATGGGTTTGGGGGCGCTCACCGTCTTCTTCACGCCGCCCGGTTTTCGCGCTTCGTATCGCTACAGCTTTTTCATATCCTGGTTGACAGTGACTATCTTTTTCATCATTGCAGGCATTGTGAGTATTGAAGCGACGATCTGCCTGATCATGGCTTCTCCAATTTTCCTGGCGATGAGCAGTGTCGGTGGCCTGATCATGTGCTGGGTGCTGCGCCAGGTCGAACGCTTGCGGACAGGCGTCCGAACGAAAAACTACCTGATCGCCGTGCTGCTCGTTGCGCCGTACCTGATCAGCCCACTGGAAAGCCAGATTCCAGCGCAAAATTCGTTCCGGCGCGTTGAGTCGCAGATTACGATCAACAGTACACCGGAGAAAGTCTGGCAGAATATCATTCGCGTTTCGACTATCCAGCCAGAGGAACAGAGTTTTAGCCTGTCGCATCTGTTCGAATTCCCACGTCCGGTTGCGGCAACACTATCCAGTGAAGGTGTGGGTGGCGTGCGGGATGCTTCCTTTGCCGATGGCCTGCGCTTCATCGAAACGGTTACGGAGTGGCAGCCGCTGCGAACGATTCAGTTCACGATTGCGGTTAATACCAGCGGCGTGTTGAATTCTCCATTCGATCAGATTGGTGGGAAATATTTCGATGTGCTGGATGGCGCGTACACGCTCGAACCCACCACCGATGGCCGTATCATTCTGCATCTGGTCAGCCACGAACGCCTGACCACGCGCTTCAACGCTTACGGCGGCTGGTGGACGGATTTCATCATGAACGACCTGCAAAACAACATTTTGGAGATCGTCAAGCACCGCGCCGAAAGTTAGGACATCTCCCCGGCGCGGTTCGAGACGCGATAGGCTACCAAAATCGGGATGAACGTCAGCGCGATCACGATCAATGCAGCCACGTTCGTCACCGGGCGATCTCGCGGTTTGAATAGCTGACTGAAAATCCAGATGGGCAGGGTTTGCTGCTGCCCTGCCGTGAACGTGGTCACAATCACTTCATCGAAGGACAATGCAAACGATAACATGCCACCGGCCAGCAGCGCCGTAGCAATGTTCGGCAGGATGATATGGCGAAACGTCTCGAAGGTAGACGCCCCCAAGTCCATTGAGGCTTCGATTTGAGATTGGGCAGTGCGGCGCAAACGTGCGATCACATTGTTATATACGGTCACGATGCAAAAAGTGGCGTGCCCGATCACGATTGTCCAGAAGCTGAACTCAACACCCAGCAAACTGATTGCCGAACGAAGCGCGATGCCGGTCACGATGCCGGGCAACGCAATCGGCAGGATAACCAACAGCGAGATCGCATCGCGGCCAAAGAACTTTGTGCGATAAATAGCAGCGGCCATGAGCGTCCCCAGAAGCAACGCGATCGCAGTAGCGATCAGCGCAACCTGCACTGAGAGCCACAACGACTCTCGAAAATCGGTGCGGCGCAAGGTATCGCCAAACCAATCGAGCGTCAGACCGGGCGGCGGAAACCGAAATGATGATTTTTCGGTGGTGAAGGCATACAGGACAATCACGGCCAATGGCAGCAATAAAAAGAGCATCGCGCCAATCGTAGCGACTTTCAAACCGAGTGCAGCATGTTCGGGAGTCTGGGAACTAGAGCGCATCGAATGCCCCCATGCGTCGCGCCATGAGCAGGTACACACCCATGATCGCAATCGGCACGACAGTAAAGGCGGCGGCCAATGGGATGTTACCCGCCGTGCCCTGCTGAGTCAGCACCACTGAGCCGATAAAATAGGACGAATCGCCGACCACTTTAGGGATGATGTAATCGCCTAATGTGAGCGAAAATGTGAAAATTGATCCGGCGACAACTCCTGGAAAAGCCAGTGGCAAGATCACCGTTCGGAAAGTGTAGCCGGGGCGTGCGCCCAGATCGGCACTGGCGTCAATTACAGAGCGCGGCACACGTTCCAACGCGGCACTGATCGGCAAAATCATATAGGGCAGCCAGACGTACATGAATACCAGGAACATCCCAAAGTACGAAAACGACAGCGACGGCCCGCCGATAACGGGCAAACTGAGCAGTCCATCCAGCACACCGCTGAGTCCCAACCGACTGATCACCCAGGTGAGCAAGCCTTCTTTTGCCAGGATCAACTTCCACGAGTAAACACGCACCAGATAGCTAGACCAGAGCGGCAGTGTTACACCCAGGTAGAGCAACCCTCTGGTTCGTCCGGTGGCATAGCGCGCCATATAGTAGGCCAGCGGAAACGCAATGAAGACGGAGCCGATGGTAACGGCGGCGGCCATGCCCGCTGTACGTAACACGACATCGAGATTGGATGGCGTGAATAGATCGCCGTAAGTACGCCACGAGAATTGACGGACAATCGTCCCCGAAAAACTGTCCAGATAGAAAAAACTCTGAACGAGCAGCGCCGAAAGCGATCCGAGATAGAACACGCCCAACCACAATAAGGGCAGTGTCAGCATCAAAATCAGCGTGAGCCAGGGGCGGACATATAGAAAGTTGGCGATGCGGCGCGTGGCTACCATGGTTAATCACTGATTGAGCGCATATGCGCCTTTTGCCAGATGAGCCGAACCGGACGACCCCGCGCGGCCAAAGCATCCATCGAAGTCGAATCCAGATTTTGCTCAACAACAGTCAATTCGCCGCCCGCGATTTGCACGACATAGCGCGTGTTGACACCCAGATAGACCACATCCTGAATGGTGCCATCGGCGGCGAACGAATCGTTCGGGATCGGTGAGTCAGGTGGACACAGCCGAATCTTTTCCGGGCGAACCGAATACGTACCCGGCTCACCGACAATACGTTTGGCCGTTTCATGCTCGATCAAGTTGGATGTGCCGACAAAACCTGCCACAAAGCGCGTCGAAGGGTGTTCATAAACTTCTGCCGGGCTGCCCACCTGCTCAATTTTGCCCTGATTAAAAACCGCCAATCGATCACTCATCGTCAGGGCTTCTTCCTGATCGTGCGTGACGAAGATAAAGGTGATCCCAACCTGTTTCTGGATGGTTTTGAGTTCGATCTGCATTTGCTGACGCAGTTTGAGATCAAGCGCGCCGAGTGGTTCATCAAGCAGCAGCACACGCGGTTGGTTGATCAGGGCACGCGCCAATGCTACCCGCTGCCGCTGCCCACCCGATAGCTGCGACGGCTTGCGATTTTGAAATCCGCCAAGCTGCACCATATCGAGCATGTCCGCCACACGCCGATCCCGTTCGGTTTTCGCCACCTTTTTGATCATCAGGCCATAGGCCACATTTTGCCCAACGGTCATGTGAGGAAACAGTGCGTAATCCTGAAAGACGGTGTTCACATCGCGTTCATAAGGCGGCACGCCCGCCATTTCTGCACCATAAAGCTGCACACTTCCCGTTGTGGGCTGTTCAAATCCGGCGATCAGGCGCAGACAGGTGGTTTTGCCCGATCCCGACGGACCCAGCATCGAGAAAAATTCGCCGTCCTGAACATCCAGATTGACACCATCGACAGCCTTCACCGCGCCAAAGTGCCGTGAAACCTCTTTCAGGCGGATCGCCGGGACGGACTGACTCATGATCCGTTTTTGACCATGACGTGCTTCGTGATTCGGTAATCGGAAACGGCTTCGGCAGACAAATCTTTGCCAAAGCCGGACTGCTTAAAACCACCGTGCGGCGTCTCGGAGGCCAGCGGGATATGATCATTGACCCAGACTGTCCCGAACTCAAGATCGCGTGTGATCTTCATGGCGCGACCAATATCCTTTGTCCAGACCGACGCGGCTAATCCATACAGCACATCGTTACCGAGACGAATCGCTTCGTCGTCGTTGGTGAAACTGCTGACCGTTAGCACGGGGCCAAACACTTCACTTTGAATAATTTCGGCTTTTTGATCGGCATCCGCGATCACAGTTGGCTCAAAATAGTAGCCTTTGTCCGCGCCAGATGGGATTCCACCGCCTGTCAGGATATGCGCGCCGTTTGCTTTCGCACGCTGAATAAACCCTTGCACGCGCTCCCGCTGCACGTTCGAGATGAGTGGTCCCATCTGCACGCCATCCTCAAAGGGCAAACCGATTTTGACGGCACGCATCGACTCAACGAGGGCTTCTGTGACCTTTTTGGCCTGGGAATCATGAACGTAGATGCGTGTGGCAGCAGTGCAATCCTGTCCTGTGTTGAAGGTCGCGGCAAGGGTAGCCGTTGCAGCCACGATCTCTACATCGGCGTCGTCAAAGATGATGAATGGCGCTTTGCCGCCCAACTCAAGATGAACGCGCTTGAGCGTATCGGCGGCAGTCTTCATGATCTTTTTGCCGGTGCCCGTCGAACCCGTCACGCTGACCATGCGAACGTCCGGGTGTTCGACTAGTGCCTGACCAGTCTCGTTACCGCCCGTCAAAATATTGACCACACCGGGCGGGATACCTGCTTCGGCGGTCAGTTGGCCGAGCAGCAAGGAAGTGAGCGGTGTCGTTGGCGCGGGCTTGAGGATCACTGTGCAGCCCGCCGCCAATGCGGGACCGATCTTCCAGATCGCCATCATCAACGGATAGTTCCAGGGCGCAATCTGGGCAACAACGCCTACAGGTTCGCGGCGGTACATGCTGGTGAAGCCTTTCGCATATTCACCCGCGCTGTAACCGTGCGTATCGCGCGCCGACGCTGAAAAGAAGCGCAGGTTATCAATTGCGAATGGCAGATCCGCGCCCAAACTGACGAATTTGTAGGGCTTGCCAGTGTTTTCCGATTCGACGCGCGCAAATTCCGCCGCGTTCTTTTCGAGCAGATCGGCCAAACGCCACAAGGCCAATGATCGTTCGGCAGGTAACAAACGTGACCAGCGGCCATCGTAGAAAGCGGTGTGCGCGGCTTGCACAGCACGGTCAACGTCGGCGCGGCTGGCATCCACGACTTCGGCTAATTTTTCGCCAGTGGCCGGGTTCTCGATAGTGGTCATGCCGCCACCGTGCGAGTCCGCCCAATCGCCATTAATCCAGAGTTTGTAGTTCATCGCAAGTAAACCTTTTAGGGGTGTTGATTAGGATCGTCAATCGTGAAACCTTCAGTTGCAGCAGCATTTAATAAATTACGATCTGCACTTAAAAAAGTCATGGGTGTTCGTAGTAAGTTTCGTGCCTGTATTGCGCTTGCCAGTTGAATTGCATCCAGGCTGCGGAGTGGATGTTTGTTAAGTAGCCGACGACTATCAACAAAAATCGTTGTCAATGGGTACCACGGTCTTCATCGATCAGCTCATCCGATGGACGACCTGGAGGAATCAGATGACTTAGTTCTTCAAGTTCTTCCTCTGAAACTTCTTCAAGTTCAAGATCGTCTGGAATGCCAAGATCAGTGGCTAACAGGCCGCCCGCTAATAGTCTGGCGCGGGCAATTTCGCGTGTCAGCACAGGTGTATCAGGCGTTACCATGACTTGAACCGGACCCGCTGGCAGATCAACCACCGTGTCAACAATTAAATGACCATCTTCACCAACAACTGCATTTAAGAAAACTGCATCCATGCTGAAACCTCCAAAATTATCCCTCTCCAATTGGAGAGGGACTTAGCGATTAGATTAGCGCCCGCCAATGACCGCGATATAGCTGGTGACCCATTCGTAATAGGGTACGCATACGCTCCCGCGCGAGTCGCCGCATTCGGTGGTGGGCGTGCGCCAGAACTTGATCTTATCGAAGTTATCAATGCCGTTCGTCTTGCAACCATCCGCGCCGAGCAGATCGTTGTTCTTGCACGCATCAGACACAACAGGCACTGAACCAAACCACGAGGCCAGATCGCCCTGCAACTTCGGCTCAAGGGAGTGATTGAGCCACAAATACGCGCAGTTCGGGTGTGGCGCTTTGCTGCTCATCATCGTTGTATCTGCCCAGCCTGTCGCGCCTTCTGCCGGGATGGTGCTGGCGATGGGCTTCTTGGCGGCCTGCAACACATTGACCTGATACGGCCACGAACCGGATGCAACGATTCCTTCGTTGGTGAAGTCTTCGGTTTGCACGGTTGCATCGTGCCAGTAGCGGGCGACGAGTTTACGCTGCGCGCGCAACACATCAAGAACCGCGTTGAACTGATCACGATCCAGCGCGTAGGGATCGGTGATCTTCAGTTCGGGCTTTTTGGCGGCCAGATACAAAGCAGCATCCGCGATATAGATTGGGCCGTCGTAAGCCTGAACGCGCCCTTTGTTCGACTTGCCATCTGGTAAGGTTTGTTCCTCAAAGAGGACGCTCCAACTTTTGGGTGGCTCTTTGAAGGTTTCGGTGTTGTACATGAGGACGTTCGGCCCCCACTGATAGGGAACGCCGTAATGCTTGCCGTTGACGGTGAACCACGCGCCATTTTGCAGGCGCTTATCAACCGTGTCCCAGCCTTTGACCTTGCTCACGTCGATTTCCTGGACGCGGCCACCCGCCACCAAACGCAGGCTGGCATCGCCCGATGCTGTGACCAGATCGAAGCTGCCTTCACTCATCAGAGCAACCATTTCGTCCGAGGTGGCTGCAACTTTGACATCAACTTTGCAGCCTGTATCTTTTTCGAAGCCAGTGACCCAGTCGTAGGCTTTATCGTTTTCGCCGCGCTCAACGTAGCCTGTCCAGGCGACGATGGACAGCGCGCCTTCGCCTTTGCCGGATTGCGCCTGGATAACGCTCAGTGGAATCATGGCTAGTAAAGCGATCAATGCTAGTGCAGTTCTTTTGAACACGTTAAATATTCCTTTTTTGGGGAGCGGAATTTTGAGGAATTATACAGGGCTGAGGCTGGCACGCAAAATCAGACTCAAAGTGGATGACTTACACCTGCAAAGCAGGTGATGCAGGTGTATGAGACAGGCTAGCAGACGAAAATGAAACGTAAGATAAACACACGCTAAATTTGATCGCCGTTCCAGCCAGTCAAGCCGTAGACACCCACTTTCAGCACCTTCAACGATAGCAAGGCGCACTGCATTCGTACCGGAGTCGGCGCAAAACCGAGCATGGTCAGCACATCGCGCGCTTCAATCTGGCGGGCATCCTCAAGGGTCAGGGCAAGCAATCGTTCACCAAGCATAGAAGCCGTCGCGCAACTCAGGGCGCAGCCCTCGCCTGACCAGCCGACTTTGGCGATTCGGTTGCCCTCTACACGAATCATCAGTCGCAAATGATCGCCGCAAAAGGGGTTGGTTTCCTCGTGATCGAATGTCGCGGGGTAGATGACGCGCCAATTGCGCGGGTGTTGATAATGATCGAGGATCATTTCGCGGTTTAAGTCCATGATGAGGCGGTATTATAGCCACATGTTGCAATTGATTGGTAATCGACTCTACAACGTACCTGTTCCGCAAATCACAGCGCGGGCACTGCTCATTCGGGTTGAATTAGCGTTGGTGTGGTCGCCTGTGCCGCGTGCTGAACGCCGTTCGCGCCTGAGCGCATTGTGGCGACGCTACCCGAATGCCGCGCGCAAATGGGTTGATTACGTGTGGCATGAAGGGCTGCGCTCGACGGTGGTCAAGACGCGCGCCCAACTGGATACCCTGCGGATCAATGACGTGGGCAGGGTTGCCAGCGTGTATGGCCGGGTCGAAGCAGTGGGTGAAGGGGTGAGCGGTTTTTCGGTTGGCGATCCGGTGGCGGGTTATGGTTTTGAGCGCCCGGCTTATGCTGAGTATTTATTATTGCCAGCGGCGTGGTGTTATCCAGTGACCGTGAATGAAGTCCGAAGCGGCGCGGCGCTTTTGCCGGGTTTGTACGCAATGCGTTTTGAGGAGCCGGTTACACATTTCGCTGAAATTCTGAGAGGTGGAGATCAAACGGCGCGGATTGATCCTGATCGATATAACATCAGCCTGTACAGCGATCAACCTGTGTACGAACCTTTTACGAAAAGTCAGGTTGAGGATTATTTCAAAGGGGCAGCGGCATTTGACGGGGTGTTGCAAGCAATACCAGAAATGATGGCTAAAGAGGCGGGGCAGATTATTCAGGGGGGAACGATGTTTGTGGCTAGCCCTCACGCGAGGTCGGTAGCCAGCCCTCACCCTAAGTTGGTAGCTAGCCCTCACCCTAAATCCCTCTCCCGAGGGAGAGGGACTTCCAAACAGAAAGCATCTTTTCCGGGAATTGAGCGCAAAGGTAATTTTGGGCTGAGTTTAATCGGGGCGGGCAATTATCCGCGCTCGCTCCTGCTGCCAGCAGTGGCCGGGCTGCCGGGCGTTTCACTGCGCGGCGTGGCTGATCTGAATGCGGCTGCCGCTGCGATTGCCGCCGAACGATTCCCGTTTGCGTTTGCGACAACTGATGTCAACGATATTTTTAACGATCTGGCAACGCGCGGGATCATTGTTACGACTTATCACGATACGCACGCACTGCTGGCTATTCGCGCACTGGAACGAGGAATCGCGGCATTCATTGAAAAGCCGCCCGTTACATCGCGCGAACAATTGACGGCGCTAGTTGAGACCTATGAGCGCAAATCGGGTTTTCTGGCGGTGGGCTACAACCGACGGTTCGCGCCGGGCGTGCTGCGTTTGCGGGCACTGCTGACGGAGGAACATGGGCCGCGAACGCTGGTCTGTCTGGTACAGGGGTCTGTGTTGCCGCCCACGCACTGGTACGGATGGGCGCGGCAAGGCTCGCGCATCGCCGGGAACGCCTGCCACTGGATCGATCTGTGCTGCGTCTTGACGAATCAGGCCGTGCCCGTAGCGGTTTATTGCACTGCGCCGCCGGGCACACGGCACGCTGAAAATATCTCGATCACGATCACCTTTGAAGATGGTTCACTGGCGACGATTATCTTCACAGATCGCGGTGATGGGCTGCGCGGTGTTCAGGAGATGATCGAAGTCCGGTGCGGCGATCTCTCAGCGACATTAAGTGACGGGCTGGATCGGTTGGTTGCATCCAGAGCGGGGCGTGTGGTGGCGCGCTGGCAGGGCAAACGCGATAAAGGTCATGCCGCTGAAATGAAGGCGGTCATCGAGGCAATGCAGCATGGCAAACCCGCCCCGGTTTCGTTCCGTGAGGTGGCGTTGAGCAGCCTGCTCATGCTGGCCGCTGTCGAGGCACTGGAAACGGGTCAGCCGATCTTGATTGACAACGCATCACTAAAGCATTACCGTTCTCTGCAATAGTACAAAGCACGGACAAAATCATAACAAGTCTGTGACGTAACTGAACCACATCTCTGCTTTACCCGCTTCCGGCTTTAGGCTACAATGACGGTGCTGTAATAGGCAATTATCATGCCCAAGTCGTAGCTTGCATCCACGATGAAGGGCAGACCCGATCTTTTTGTGCAGTATCGCGCACATGGTTCACTCGCGTTTAACGGGGAACAATATGACTCATAAATCCTTTTCGAGATTATTCAGTTTTGTCGTGCTGGTCTGCCTGCTGGTGATGCAGGCGCTGCCGCTCGGATCAAGCATCCTGGCCGCGCCCGCTGCACCGGTTGTCAATCGTCCGGTGGCACGCCC
>JBBSEU010000152.1:0-13754 GCA_038239365.1 Aggregatilineales bacterium | reverse complement strand
GCATGGCTGGCACAGGCAGCCGTCAAAGCGTCCGGTTCTGGCCGCGTGCGTTTGATGATCGTGTTCAATGTCGATTTCACGTTTTATGGTGCAGACCCGCAGGCTGGTTATGCCATGATTCGCAAGGGTGGTGGCTGCCCCGCCTGTGATGCACTTGGTCAGGTAGCACGATGAGCAGTCAGCTCTCAGCGGTCAGCAGTCAGCCCGGACAATCAAGGCGGGTTTTTGCTGATAGCTGATACCTGACGGCTGATACCTTGTTTCAACATCCATTTACGATAGGAGGTTTTTATGACAATACGCGATACGATGACAATCCCCAAACACCGCCAGCAAACGCGCGGCTTCGCCATTGTTTGGACAGGGATCACATTGATCATGGGTGCGTGTGCGTTCATCGCCATTTATGCGGCCACCGGAATCGTGGTCAGCAACCGGGCGATTCCGCCTGCACCGATCAGTGTCGCGGCGGCCAAAGTACAGGCCACCAGCGAAACAACGGCTGTCACCACGTTAGGTGCGATTGCCAGTAACACCCCGGCTATTCTTGCCGTAGCAGCTCAGGTGACGGCCACGCCGCTGCCCGCTGTACCCGTCGTCGCAACGATTGCCCCCACCAAGGCAACTGCTAATATTCAGGCGGGTAGCGCAGCGGCAACTATCAAACCGATTAACGATAAAGCGTTCGATCTCGGTATCCAGGTACAGGAAAACGCCGATCCAAAGACCTATGAACTCTGGATGAAGATGGTCGCCGAGCAGTTGAAGCTGAACTGGCTCAAAAGTCAGGTACGTTGGAAAGACCTTGAAAAAGTTAAAGGCAAGTTCGATTTTGGAACGCTTGATATTATCATGCCGCTTGCCAGCAAATATCAGGTCAAAGTAATGTTCAGCATCGTCACTGCGCCCGATTGGTCACGCGAAAAGGGCGCGAACCTCAAGCAAAACGGGCCGCCCGCCGATCCGCAGGATTATGTCAATTTCGTGACGACCATCCTCAAGCGTTACCCGGCACAGATTCACGCCATTGAAGTCTACAACGAAGAAAACCTTGACCGTGAATGGACATCTCCACAGGGTTTGAAAGCGGCCAATTACGTCGCACTGCTCAGCGCAACCTACAAAGCCGTCAAAGCGATTGATCCGAATATTGTGATCATCAGCGGCGCATTATCACCGGTTGGTGCCAGCAATCCGCCGCTCTATGTGGACGACTTTGTGTACATGGACGCGCTGATCAAGGCGGGCTTGCTGACCACTGTTGATTGCGTGGGCGCGCATCACAACGGCTACAACATCGGCCCGACGGTGAGCGCACAGGACGCGCCCGCCGATCCGAAGGGCAAGCGCAGCCGTTTCCGTGGCCCGTTCGATAACGTCAACCATTCGTGGAGTTTCAAAAGTACACTTGAAGGCTATGCGGCCAAGATCAAAGCAGCGGGCGGTTCACAGAAGTTGTGCATCACCGAATTTGGTTGGCCGTCGATGGAAGGCATCAAAAAGGACGGCAAACAGGCCGCCCCCAAGCCCGGCTTTGAGTTCGCTTCTGATAACACATTGGCCGATCAAGCCGAGTACACCAATCAGGCGCTCGATGTGATGCAGAATTGGGGCTTCGTCCAACTAGCCTTTCTGTGGAACTTGAACTATGGCCCTCAAGAAGGTTGGAATCCGCAAAGCGATAACGTGCCCTATTCGATCATCGGCCCCGACTATCAGAATCGCCCGGTCTGGCAAAAGATCGTAGATCGCAACTTCCGGGGCAAGGCGCGCACCGCGCAATAACCCATCGTGAGACTTGTCATCAATTCGAGATTAACCCCACCCCCAGCCCCTCCCCGCAAGCGGAGAGGGGAGTCAAGCGATGGTCTGACTCCCCCTCTCTGTAAACGGAGAGGGGGTTGGGGGGTGAGGTTTACATCGATCTTGTTCCTGCTACTCTCTGCCTGCACAACCCTATCTCCAACCGTAACGCCGCAACCTACCGCGCGACCCACCGATCTTGGTGCGGCACTCATCAAAACGCCCGCCTATCCACCGCTGACCTATGGTATTCAGGCGTTTTTGTGGTGGAATCCAACACTGCGCGCACTCGATCTGGAACACGTTCGGCAGATGAACTTCACGCATGTCAAGCAGATTTTTGCCTGGGAAATGATTCAGCCCGAAGCGAAGCTGCCCTACGACTGGTCAAAAGCCGATGCGTTGGTTGACGAGATTACTTATCGCGGCCTTAAATTGATCGCCCGACTCGATCATCCCCCTTATTGGGCGGTTAAAAATGGCGCGCTTGATCTGGCCGCATGGGGCACCTTCTGTCATGACATCGCCGCGCGCTATCATGGCAAAATCGCGGGCTATCAAATTTGGAACGAGCCGAACCTGACGCGCGAATGGTTTGGCCGAAAACCCGATCCGCGCGCCTATGTCGAACTGCTCAGTGCCTGTTACACGCAGATGAAAGCCGCCGATCCGAAGGCGGTTGTCATTTCGGCGGGCTTGTCCCCAACTGGCGATATGAACGATCAGGCGATGCGAGATGATATATTCCTGTTACAGATGTATCAGGCGGGCTTCTCGAAAGTGTATGACGTGCTTGGCTTGAACGCACCTGGCTACAAATCGCCACCCGAAACTGATCCCGGTGACCCGTCGCTGGACGGCCAACGCTGGCAGGTGTTTCGTCATGTCGAAGATATGCGTGCTATTCAAGTGGCACAGGGCGACGGCGTGAAGCAGGCGGCGATCCTCGAAATGGGTTGGACACTCGACACGATTCACCCGGATTACGCCTGGTTCGCCGTCACTGAGGTGCAGCAGGCACAGTATCTTGTCGGCGCGTATCAGTACGCCGCTGCTCATTGGCGACCCTGGCTTGGTTTGATGACCATGATCTATTTACCCGATCCGCAGTGGACAGAAGCCGATGAGCAGTTTTGGTGGTCGATTGCCACGCCCGGCTACAACCCGGTCATGCGTCAGGCGTTCATCGATCTGGCGAACATGGCGAAGGTCACGGGTGAAACGGTCATACCCGCCCGCGATCCCGGCAAACCCGCTTACACGCCGCTGCCGCCCAAAGGCTGATCGTCATGGCGCAATGGGTGTTGGCCGTCTGCTACTTCCTGCATCTGATCGCCACCGTCGTTTGGATCGGCGGATTGATGCTCATGGTGTTAGTGGTCTGGCCTGCGGCGCGGTCGGCGCTCTCGGCACAGGATAACAGCGGTACACTGCTTCGTTTCTTTGAGGGACTGCGTAAACGTTTCACGCCTTTTGCCAACCTGAGCCTGATCATTCTGCTTGTTACGGGTTTGATACAGATGACCCTCGATCCGCACTACGACGGCTTTTTGCAGATCACCAGCGATTGGAGTCGCGCGATCCTGTTCAAGCATATCGCCGTGATCGGCATGATCGGCACGGCGGCAGCCATGCAATGGGGTGTTGCGCCCGCTCTTGAACGGGCAACGCTGCTCACTCAACGCGGCAAAGATGCCCCCAACCTCCCCACCTTGCAACGCCGTGAGCGCACCCTGACCACGATCAATTTGCTGCTGGGTGTGATCGTCCTGTTATTCACGGCTATCGCAACCTCCGTCTGAAATAGGTTATAGTTTGCCTTCGCGGGATACGGCAACCGTTTGCCGCGTGTTTGCCTGCCACTCGATCTGGAGTCGTCTTGTCACGTCGCCTTGAACTCACCCTGATTACGTTACTGCTGCTGCTGGCGGCGTTCCTTCGCATCAATGGTTTAGCACGTTTGCCCGCCGGGTTCAGCGACGAAGAAATCGTCAACCTGCGAATTGCCGAGACGGCGCGTACCGGGCGCATCGGCGTATTCTACAACGTCGATGCGCCCGACTACCCTGGCCGCGAATCGGTGTTCCCAATCATGGAATCGATCAGCACCGCTATTTTTGGTGATGGCCTGCTGTGTTATCGGTTGATCGCTTTGTGGGCGGGGCTGCTCAGCGTCGCGCAAGTTTATGCACTAGGCCGCCGCTTAATCGGGCAGGCCGAAGGAGTTATCGCGGCGCTGATCTTTGCCATTGGTTTGTTGCCCGTTTTGCTGGCGCGTTCTGTCGTGGCGCAGTCTGTTTTGTTGCCAATCACATTGTCGGCCTTGCTCTGGTTGGCACGCGCGCTGTATCTCCGTCGTGACGTATTCCCTTTTGCGCCGAAAACCGTATCCTTCACGGCGCTTGGCATCTTCGCGGCGCTGGCCGTCTACACGCACTGGACAGGCTTGATCCTGATTCCGATGATTACCGTTTTCTTCATCTATCTGCGCCTGACCGTTCAACCGATTTCGCGTCGCGTGCGGGCTTTTAGCCTCTATGGGTTACTGGTGGCGCTGATTGTCGGCATCCCGTATTTTACGAGTACCTTTCGTGCGCCAACCCTGAACGGCTTCGCGGCAATGTGGATGCAGCGACCAGCGGACATCGGCGTGTTATTCGCCAATCTGTTCAATTTGATCCGTTCGCTGCTCGATATTGGCAATCTGGGCATCCTGGGGCCATGTCTGATCGTTTTAATCGCTGGCACGTTGACGGTTGGACTTGTTACGTCAGCACGGAACTGGCGAACGCCGGGCTATATGCTCACCCTGACCATGTTCGTGGTCGGGATTCTCCCGGCGATCTGGGCAGGGCGCGGGGATTTCAATCTGGCAATGGCACTGCCCGGTGCGGTGTTGCTGATCGGTGTTGGTGTGGCGACCAGCCTGGAATGGGCGCGTCACAATATCGATCTACCCTTGCGCCGAATGCTCTTACCACTCACGCCGCTGTTGATCGTGTGGGGGCTGATCGGCCTGCAAACTGAATTTTTCAACCGTTGGCCGAATGACCCATCGATTAATCGGCGTTATCATGGAATGCTTGGCAATCTGGCGATCTTCCTGGACACCACGAACGACATGCTGCCCACGCTCATTTGCACCGATCATCTGACCAGCACACCCGATTCTCCGTTGCCCGATACCGTCCTGCTGGAAATGATGCTCCACCGCACGCACCGTAATCTGCGTTTTAGTAACTGTCACTCAGCGGTGGTATTGGCCGATGGTGGCCGCACTCAGCGGATCGTGTTCAGCTACGACTTGGATAATCGAACGCCGCTCGTTTTGCGCGATTGGCTGAGCTTGAGCGGCGCAAAACCGATCCGCATCCCTGGCCTGATACGAACCGCCGCCTTTGAATTGAATGTTGAGCAGCCACTTGCGGACGCCGTCGGCAAACTGACGCTGAGCCACGTCATGTGGCCGCCCGATCAAGCCAACGCGCAGGACTCCGTTATCCTGCCTGTGCGAATGGGCGATTACCTGAACTTTGAAGGCTACACGCTCATCGGCAATCGTCAGTTCAAGCCGGGTGATATTATCGGCCTGACCACCTATTGGCGCGTCGATGGCCCACAACTTGCCGATCTGCGTTTGTTTGCCCACCTGCTGCTTGATCCGAATGCGGAACCCGTCGCCCAAACGGATGCGTTCGATGTTGCGCCTGCCTACCTCAAAAACCGGGATATTGTGGTGCAGTTCAGCACGATCCAGATTCCATATCCGTTCCCCGACGGCACATACTATCTATCAGTGGGCGCTTACCACGACGACTCCAAACCGCGCGTACAGGTTTACGACGCAAACGACAAAGTACGCGGCGAACGACTGTTCCTCGGTACAATCGTGATCAAAGGCTAACGCTATCAGCCGTCAGCTTTTGAGTGTGGGTTGGGTTGTGCATATTCGGTCTATATAAGATGATGCGTCAAATGATATACTGCATATTGCTAACGGCTAGTAGCGCCTTGCTAAAAGCTGATTGCTGATTGTTGACCGCTGATACCTGAAGGCTTTCCATGTTTGAAATCGTCTTTTTAGGCACGTCTGCGTCCGCGCCGTCCGCACATCGTGGGCTGTCCGCGCAGGTCGTGATGGTCAATGAATATCGCTTCCTGATCGACTGTGGCGAAGGCACACAGCGCCAAATCCTCAAAAGCGGGATCGGCTTCAAAAAACTGAATCGCGTGCTGATTACACATGGGCATCTTGATCACATACTGGGTTTGGCCGGGCTGCTCTCGACGCTGATTCGTTGGGAAGAAGGCCTGGACGCCTTCGATATTTACGGCGGGCGCTGGGCTTTAGATCGCATTCACGATCTGATCTTCAATATTGTTTTGCGTGATGAGAATCCGCCAGTGCCGCTCAATTTGATCGATCTGACACCGGGCTTGTTCTTCGAGGACAAAGACTTCACGGTGAGTGCTTTCCCGGTCACGCATCGTGGCCCCGGCTGTTTTGGCTTCATCTTTCAGGAAAAAGCGCGGCGGCCATTTTTAGTCGAAAAAGCCGAGGCACTTGGCGTACCGAACGGCCCTGAACGCGCCAAACTGGTACGTGGTGAGGCGATCACGCTATCCGATGGCCGCCGCATCGATCCCGAAGATGTGCTTGGCCCGGATACGCCCGGCGCACGGTTGGTACACATCGGGGATGTGGGACGCACTGACAACATTGTACAATATGTGGTGGATGCCCATGCACTGGTGATCGAATCAACCTACCTTGAGGAAGATGTTGAATTGGCGCGTCAGTTCGGGCATATGACGGCGGCGGGCGCGGCTCGCTTGGCGCGGGATGCCAACGTGCAAACCTTGATCCTGACGCATATTTCCCGCCGAAGCCGTGAACGCGATATATTGGCCGAAGCGCAGGCTATTCATCCGAATACCTACGTGGCGCGCGACTTTGATCGGTTTTCGGTCAGCAAGGGCAAACTCGTTGAGAAGTTGAAGGACGAGGACTAGCACAGTGCAAGCATCTCAGGTGAACGGCGTCACGATTGAATTGGTGCAGGGCGATATTACCGATCTGGATGTCGATGCGATTGTCAACGCCGCCAACGAACACCTGCTGCTGGGCAGCGGCGTGGCAGGCGCGATTGCCCGCAAAGGGGGCGCAAGCATTCAGGATGAATGCCTGGATATTGGCTGGTGTGAGGTGGGCAGCGCGGTGATCACGGGTGGCGGCACGCTGATCGCGCGGCATGTGATTCATGCGGTGGGGCCGCGTCTGGGTGAAGGCAACGAGCGCGGCAAACTGGCAAACGCGACTCGTGCGGCGCTCATCTTAGCCGAACAAAACGGTCTGGAGTCGATTGCACTACCTGCCATTTCAACGGGCGTGTTCGGCTATCCGCTGGAAGGCTGCGCCCAGGTGATGCTGCGCGTCATTGTCGATTATACTTTTGAGGATTTGACGCACCTGAAGCGTATTATCGTTTGCCTGTACGATGCACGCGCGTTCGGGATTTTTGCTCAGGAACTACAGACACAGTTGGCTCAATTAAAGTAGCACCGGGAGGCGGTATACGTTGCGAGTTTTGATTACCGGGGGAGCAGGTTTTCTAGGCTCTCATTTATGTGATCGGTTTTTGGCGGAAGGCAACTCCGTCATTGCGATGGATAACCTGATCACGGGCAACACAGACAACATCGCACATCTGGCAGGCCGCGACGACTTCCGCTTCATTCGGCACGATATAACCAACCATATCTACGTTGAAGGTAAGGTCGATGTAGTGCTGCATTTCGCATCCCCGGCCAGCCCGATTGACTACCTGAAATACCCGATTCAAACGCTCAAAGTGGGCGCGCTTGGCACGCATAATGCGCTCGGTCTGGCATTGGCGAAGGGCGCGCGCTTTTTGCTGGCCTCTACCTCGGAAATCTACGGCGATCCGCTGGTTCACCCACAGCGCGAAGACTATGCCGGTAACGTGGTCACGATTGGGCCGCGCGGTGTCTATGACGAAGCCAAACGCTACGCCGAAGCGATCACGATGGCTTATCATCGCTATCACGGCGTCGATACGCGCATCGTCCGTATTTTCAATACCTTTGGCGAACGGATGCGCCTTGATGATGGCCGCGTCGTGCCCAACTTCATCGGGCAGGCCTTGCGCCACGAGCCGCTCACTGTTTATGGCGATGGCTCACAGACGCGCAGCTTTTGCTATGTCTCCGATCTGGTCGAAGGCATTTATCGACTGCTGAATACTGATACCGCTAACCCGGTGAACATCGGCAACCCGCGCGAACTGACCATCCTCGAATTTGCCCAGATTGTGAACACGCTCACTGATAACCCGGCGGGGATTGTCTTCAAACATCTGGATCGAATCGAGGGCGATCCGCAAACGCGCCGCCCAGACATCACCCGCGCCCGAACCGTTCTCGGCTGGGAACCAAAAGTCGAATTGGCCGATGGTCTACAGCGCACGGTGCGCTATTTTGAACACCGCGTTTGATCGTTTCGGTACGGCAGTAAACCTCAAATGGGCATTGATCGCGCTGCTCAGCGGCCTGTTGATCGCCCTGCTGCCGCCACTGTTATCGGTCAGTCTTCTGACATTGATCGCGCTGCTGTTGATCGGGTTTGTGCAGCCCCTTGCCTTGCTGCTGGTCATGTTTCTGGTTGCGCCGCTCAAAACGCTGATCGAAACCGAAGCGCACATCTCCCTTGATCTGGGACAGTGGATGCTGGCTGTGACACTGGCCGCCTACCTTGCCAACCGTATCACACGCCGGCAGACGCTTTTATTTCGCGGCTCAATCATTTACGCCCCGATCCTGATGATTTTGCTGAGTGCCAGTTTTTCGCTGTTTGTGGCACTGAATCCCGGCGCGACGATTACCGAACTTGCCAAGTGGGTTGAAGTATTGGGGGTGGCCGCGCTGGTCGTCTCGTTCTGCGCCGAAGGGCAATGGGGCTGGATTGTTGCCGGGTTACTGGCGGCGGGCGTCTCTCAGGCGTTGATCGGCCTCTATCAGTTTTTCGGTGGCTCAGGAGCGCCGCATCTGTGGATCATGGACTATCACTTTTTTCGCGCGTTCGGCACGTTCGGCCAACCGAATCCGTTTGGCGCGTTCATGGGTCTGACGCTGCCATTAGCGATTGGAGTGTTGTTTGGGATCGCGGCGTCTGCCTGGAACTCAAGTCCCATGCTCAGGTTACAAAGTCCACTAAAGTGGACTTCGTTCGTTCAGCCTGGGAATTTATTCTCAGGCATAATGCTCCTCCTCACCATTTTTATCCTCACCGCCGGGCTGATCGCTTCGTGGAGTCGCGGCGCATGGCTGGGTATGGGGGCGGCGCTGCTCGTGATGCTGACCTTTGCGCCGCGTCGTTGGTGGATTGGTCTGGGTCTGACGGTTAGCGCCGTGCTGCTCGTCTTCGGCTTATCGACAGTCGGTCTATTGCCGTCTTCACTCACTACGCGACTGAGCGATGTGACCAGCGAACTGGTTGGCCTTCAGGATGTGCGTGGTCAGGTGATCGATGATGCGCGCTATGCAGTTTTGGAGCGTTTGGCGCACTGGCAGGCGGCGATTGGCATGGCAAACGATCACCCGTTGTTGGGCGTTGGTTTCGGCAATTATGAAGATGCCTATGCCAACTATGCGTTGCTCAATTGGCGAATTGCGCTCGGTCACGCCCATAACTACTACCTGAATGTGTTGGCCGAAACCGGGATCGTCGGCTTGATTGGTTATGTCGCGGCGTGGCTGCTTATTTTCGGCTTCACCATTCGGTTGTTGGGGCGAACGAACGGCGCAGCACGCGGTCTGGTACTTGGCTTGCTCGGCACGTGGACGTATCTGGCGGTACACAGCCTGTTCGATAAGCTGTACGTCAACAACCTGTTCTTGCATATTGGCGCAATGCTTGGTTTAATAGGCGGGTTGCACTATCTGAGCCTTCGAGGACATTATGACTCAATCCGAGTTCCTACCCGCGACGCCGACGCCTACCGGGATCATCCAGCGCATTAGCATTCGGTTCGGCGGCAGCAAAGCTAAAGAACTGGAACGCTTCCTGAAATTCGCCGTTGTGGGCGTGATTGGTGCGATCATCGATCTGGGTGTCACGAATTTATTGTTGGCAACCATTCTCAAGCCAACGCCCGAAAACATCACGCCAAGCCTGATTGCGGCGTCGATAGGCTTCACCCTGGCCGTGACCAGCAACTTCATCTGGAATCGCTATTGGACTTATCCCGACTCGCGCTCAACGCCGCTGCCCAAGCAGATCGCGCAATTTTTCGTCGTGAATCTGGTTGGGTTGGGTATTCGCGGTCTGGTTGTGCGGTTCTTCACCAATCCGTTTGGCACGATCATCGAGCAGGAAGCGCATCAGTTTTTCCCAAGTCTGATCATGGCGTCGGATACCCCCACCAAATTGGGCACAAACGCCGCGATCTTGCTGGCACTCGTAATCGTCATGCTCTGGAACTTTTTCGTCAATCGGCGCTGGACTTACGGCGACGTGAAATAGGCGCGATTCTGCCAAACGCCATCGGCATCGACTATACCCCCGCCCACGAACAAGGCGCAGGCATTGGCCGCTATGTACGCGAATTGACCGCCGCCCTTGCCCGCCGCGACTCGCAAACGGATTATCGGTTATTTGTTGCCGGGACGACCAAAGGCGCGCTGCCAGCACCACCCGGCACGAACTTCACCTGGACACCGACTCGCCTTTCGCCCAAATGGACAGCACGGCTCTGGCATCGCGCCCGGTTGTATGCCCCGGTGAAT
This sequence comes from Aggregatilineales bacterium, assembly GCA_038239365.1. Taxonomy (GTDB): domain Bacteria; phylum Chloroflexota; class Anaerolineae; order Aggregatilineales; family UBA2796; genus JBBRMW01. Next base: position 3,146 of record JBBSEU010000152.1, on the reverse strand, counting down.
TTGTGGACAGGTTCGATCAGCCTTTTCCATGCGACGGATTTTGTCTTGCCGCCAACTTTACCCGGCACGCGAACGATCCTCACCGTTCACGATCTGTCATTTGTGCGCGCCCCGGGAGCCGCTAACCCGCGTTTGCGTGCCTACCTGAATGATGTTGTCCCGCGCTCTGTGCGCCGCGCCGATCACATTTTGGCCGATTCACAAGCTACCAAAGACGATCTGATCGATTTATACGACACGCCCGCCACAAAGATCGACGTTTTGCTGAGCGGCGTCTCTGCCCAATTTGCGCCTGTCACTGATTCAGCGCGTTTATCAGCCGTTCGTGCCCGCTACGGTATTGGCGACTCGCCCTATATTTTGGCCGTTGGCACAGTGCAGCCGCGCAAAAATTATGAACGCCTGATTCGGGCGTTGGTGGTGCTCCCCCGTGTCCTTGATGATGTAAAATTGGTGATTGTTGGTGGGCGCGGTTGGCTTAGCAGCCCTATCTACAAAGCGGTTGAACAGCTACACCTGACGGATCGAGTCATCTTTCCGGGCTTTGCCGATGACGCCGATCTGCCCACGTTGTACAGCGGCGCGCGGGTCTTTGCTTATCCATCACTTTATGAAGGCTTCGGTTTGCCGATCCTGGAGGCGTTTCGCTGCGGCGTACCTGTCCTCAGTGCCAGCACATCATCGCTTGTAGAAGTGGCGGGCAGTGCGGCAATTCTGATCGATCCCTTCTCGATAGACGCCATCGCCAACGGACTCGCCCAACTGCTCAGCGACGATGCATTACGTTCGCGGCTGATCGAGGCTGGCTATGCACAGGCCGCGCCGTTCACCTGGGATCGTGCCGCCGAACAACTACGCAAGCTCTATCAGCACATGATTTGAGCCGCTATTTGGCGAGTCGTTCCGCGCCAAGCCGTATGACGCCCGTCCAACCTTCACGGCGGTAAATTTCAAGCATTTGTTGTTCGTCGTGCCCGATCACGCCTGAATCCTGTTGGCGACGCGGATCGTCTGTGATCCCAACCAAATAGTCCAGGCTGCAACCCAGCATATCAGCGATAGATTTAAGACTGGTGGCGGTGGGATCGACTAGACCGTTTTCGTACTTGCCAACAATGTTCGCCGTGAGTCCGCAGCGGCGGGACAGGTCGCGTTGTGACCAGCCGCGTAACTCACGCAACGTTCTCAGGCGATCTGTACGCAACACCGTTATGTCATCCACAGATGTGATGTTTGGGAGTGGTGAACATCAAGGATAGACAAAATCAGCCGGATAAGCGGGATAGTTGGGATGGGCGCGTTTGTAGAGTTGGCGGCGCTTCCAAGCAAAGACGAACAGTTTGACGGCCAGCCAGAGGGAGCGCAGGGAACGGGAGAAACAGCGCGATTTGCGAGCCAGACGTGCTAAATAGTGGCGTAGTTCAGCGTTATCGGCTTCAACCGAATAGGTTTGGCTTTTGTCATTGAGCGCCTGGTGCTTACCCGGAAAATAGACTAGCGTGTCATAGGTTGCGAATTGGTCGGAAAAATAGGTCTGGGCTTGTGGCGAACGGTCAAGCATGGCTTGCATTGGCGCATAAGTGCGTTCGCTCAGGACATCCCAACCGACAATGCAGCGTGTGGCGCGGTCTACTTGGGTGATGATGTAGATTTCGTTTTTTTGCTGCCGACAAACGTGAACAGTTCATCCAATTCAGTGACCGCCAGCGGTGACTGGCTTGGCACGGGTGGTGGCTCAGGCAGTCCAGCCGCGTAGCCATTCACCCAGTGGGCAACCGTGACATGGTCAATCCCTAACCGTCGTCCGATCCGGCGCAGGTTCATCCCTTCCACATACATCTCGATGGCTTGACGGTGCATGTCCTGTGCATACCCATGTTGAGCCGGTTCGGGCGTGTACTTGCGTCTACACGACTGGCATTGCAACCGTTGGCTGCCAGACGTATTCTTACCCGCTTTCACCTGTCGTTCGCTTGCTTGGCAATACGGACATTGGTTCATCCCACTATTTTAGCCCGTCGCCTCTTTGTTCACCACTCCCTGTTATAACCCTGTATAGCGCCCGTATGCCAATTGCAGTATAGTTGACCGCGATTCAAACAAGTAAATCGCTGGCAAGGTCAAACACGCGCAAAATGACAACCAACAACCCCGGCACTGACCGTGAAACGCTCACTACCAAAGAATACGGCTCAGATGCGACTCTGCGTGCAAGGCAGAATACCCATGAACGCTACAGTGTCCCAAAGATCAACTTCTTCGAGTGGGTGCTGGATCGGGTGCAGTGGCGCGGCGATGAGCGTGTGCTGGATGTCGGCATGGGGCCGGGCGTCTACTTCGATGCGGTACTGGCGCGCGTTCCCAACGGTCATTACGTCGCGGGCGATCTGTCAATGGGCATGGCGCGCAAGGCGATGCAGCATCCGCAGAGTTGGAACGTCGATATATTTAACGGTGACGCGCAAACGCTGCCTTTCCCGGATCGCTACTTCGACGTGGTGTTGGCAAACCATATGCTGTATCATGTGCCTGATCTGGAAAGTGCCCTGAGCGAAATGCACCGCGTCCTGAAGCCGTCGGGACTGCTCATCACGGCCACCAACAGCCGCTACAACATGCCCGAATTTGACCAGTTGATGTGGCGTGCCTACGGTTTGTTGGGTGTGGCCGGGCCAAACACCGAGCCGATGAAATCTATCGAAGGCAATTATCAGTTGGAAGATGCGCCGGGCAAGCTGCATCACCATTTCAAGGCGGTTGTGCGCTACGATCTGCCCGGTTCGCTCGTCTTCCCGACAGTGCAGCCCGCGCTCGATTATCTGAACAGTATGCGCGCGCTGCGTGAGCCACAACTACCGCGCCGCGTTTCGTGGGAAGATTTTCTGGACGTTTTGGCCGAACAGATGCAGCGGCTCATCAACCATTTTGGGGAACTGATGATCAGCAAATTAAGCGGCGTGCTGATCGCTACAGATGAGGGCGGTTTTGCCAGCGACTATATTGCCCGCCTGAATGCGGGCGATTCAACTGTCGAGCAAGGTTAATTGACTCGCATAACTACGCACTGTATAATCGCAAACAGTCAATCACTACAAAGACAATGCAGCCTTAATTCGTTTAGAAGTGGCCGCAAGGGCAGGATCAAT
>JBBSEU010000151.1:0-13881 GCA_038239365.1 Aggregatilineales bacterium | reverse complement strand
CAAGTCGAACTCCCAGCCGAAATATATGAAGCGAACATCAATACGGGTCTGATGTGGCAGTATAACCAGATGCAGCGTGACAACGCGCGTCAGGGTACGGACAAAGTCAAGAAACGCAGCGAAGTCAATCGCACCCACGCCAAGTGGTATCGTCAAAAGGGCACTGGCCGCGCTCGTCACGGCAGCCGTAACGCCCCAATTTTCGTCGGCGGTGGTCGCACCTTCGGTCCGAAGCCGCACAAGTATACGAAGCACATGCCCAAGAAGATGCGCCACGCGGCACTTCGCAGCGCGTTATCAGCGTGCCTGCGTGATGGTCAATTGATTTTCGTCGATACGTTGACGATGGATCAACCCAAGACCAAGGCTGTCGCGGGCATCATCAGCACCCTCGTGGGCGACCAGACGGCGCTGATCCTTGTGCCAGAGCGCATGGAAGCACTCGAAGCCAGCATTCACAACCTGCCGCGCGCTTTTGCGTTGCGTGCCAGCTATGTGAACGTGCGCGATTTGTTCCAGTATGACCGCGTGATCATTCCATTGGCTTCGCTGGATGTGATCAAGACGATTCTGGGCAAGACCGCCCCGGTCACGGAGTAGTCATTATGAATATGTACGATGTGATCATCCGTCCGATTGTGACCGAAAAATCGAACACACTGGCCGCCGGGCTGAACCAGTTCACGTTCGAGGTTCACCTGGACGCGAACAAGATCGAGATCAAGAGCGCCGTCGAAAAGATTTTCGATGTGGATGTGCTGAACGTCACGACGGTGATCCTGCCGATGAAGCGGGGGCGTCGTGGCCGCAAGATGTATCAGCGTTCGCCCGAATATAAGAAAGCCGTCGTCACGCTCCCCGAAGGGCAGACGATTGGGCTGTTCAACATCTAGAAGCAGTCATCTATCAGCGGTCAGCACTCAGCAGGCAAAGATTGATAAACGCTATCGTGTTAATCAATATCCAAAGCGTGGTGAGACCAGACAAAAAGCTGATAGCTGACCGCTGATAGCTTCCAAGAAAGGCTTGTGCAAAAGGTAAAAGCATATGGCAATCAAAGTATACAAGCCAACGTCGCCGGGTCGTCGCGGCATGACCGGGTACTCGTTCGAGGAAATCACTCGTTCGACGCCTGAAAAATCGCTGCTGATCGAAAAGCGCGGCAAGGCTGGCCGTAACAACACGGGGCATGTGACCGTTCGGCATCGCGGTTCGGGTCACAAACGCATGATCCGTACCATCGACTTCAAGCGTGACAAGGTTGATATTCCCGGCAAAGTGACGACGATTGAATACGATCCGGGTCGTACCGCGCGCATCGCCCTGATCGTTTACGCCGACGGCGAAAAGCGGTATATTGTAGCCCCGCTCAACCTCAAGGTGGGCGATACGATTATGAATGGCCCCAACGCCCCGCTGCGTGATGGCAATACGCTGCCGCTGAAGAGTATCCCGGTGGGTACGATCATTCACAATATCGAGTTACAACCGGGACGCGGCGGCCAGATGGCGCGTTCGGCGGGCACTTCGGCGCAGTTGATCGGGCGCGAAGGCAAGTACGCCCAAATCCGCCTGCCCAGCACGGAAATGCGGATGGTTCCAGAGGACTGCATGGCAACCCTCGGACAAGTTGGCAACACCGATCACAGCAACATCAAGATCGGCAAGGCAGGCCGCAACCGCTGGAAGGGTTGGCGTCCGACAGTACGCGGTAGCGCGATGGACCCGGCAAGCCACCCGCATGGTGGTGGTGAAGGTCGTTCGCCTATCGGTATGCCCGGCCCCAAGACGCCCTGGGGTAAGCCAGCATTGGGCAAAAAGACGCGCAATAACAAGCGCAGCGATCAATTTATCATTCGCCGCCGCGCCAAGAAGCGCCGCTAAGAAAGCAGTCAGCGTTCAGCAATCAGCCGTCAGCTTTTTGTGAAGCCAGACCACTGAGACGGATTGAAAAGCTGAATGCTGACAGCTGATAGCTGACAGCTAAGGGGAGTTTAGAGAATGTCACGTTCATTGAAGAAAGGCCCGTTTATCGAGCCTCGGCTGCTCAAAAAAGTTGAGGCCATGAACGAGCGCAACGAAAAGCGGGTACTCAAGACGTGGAGCCGCGCTTCCACCATCTTCCCGCAGATGGTCGGGCACACGATTGCGGTGCACGATGGCCGCCGCCATGTCCCGATTTACATCACCGAAAACATGGTCGGTCACAAGCTGGGCGAATTTGCGCCAACGCGCACTTATCGCGGCCACCTTGCTGAAAAGAAAGTTAAGAAGGGGGGCGCGGCCTAACATGGAAGTTCGGGCACACGCACGCGGCCTGCCGATCTCGGCTCAGAAAATCCGGCTGGTGCTGGATGAAGTTCGTGGCAAAGACGCTGAACAGGCGCTTGCCATTCTCCGGTTCATGCCCCAGAAGGGCGCGGAGTTCGTCAGCAAGTGCATCGCTTCGGCGGTTGCCAACGCTGAGAACAACTATGAACTGAACCGTCAGGATTTGTTCGTCAAGGAAATCTTTGCGGGCGAAGGAATGCAGATGAAGCGCATGAAGGCCGGATCGCGTGGCCGCTACAAGCCGCGTATCAAGCGTTCGGCGCACGTGACCGTCATCCTCGATGAACACGAGTTGGACTAGGAGATAGTCTATGGGGCGAAAAGTACATCCAATCGGTTTCCGGCTTGGCGTTAATCGCGGCTGGGACGCGCGCTGGTTCGCAGAAGGTACGCGCTACAAGGAACTACTGCACGAAGACTTCACCATTCGGCGGTACATTTTCAAGGATTCGGAGCGCGCGGCGGTTTCCAAAGTGGAGATCGAGCGTTTCCCGAACCTGGTGGTCGTGACGATCTTCACCGCCAAGCCCGGCATCATCATCGGACGCAAGGGCGAAGCCGTCAAGAAGATTCGGCAGGACCTGGAACAGATGACCAATAAGAAGGTCAAGGTCGAGGTTGAGGAAATCACCAAGCCAGACCTGGACGCCAAGTTGGTCGCAGAGAACATCGTTGGGCAGTTGGAGCGTCGTATCGGTCATAGCCGTGCGATCAAACGCGCCGTCTCCCAGGCGATGCGTCAGGGCGCACTGGGTATCCGTATCCAGGCCAGTGGCCGCCTGGCAGGCGCAGAAATGGCCCGCCGCGAATGGCAGGTTGAAGGCCGCGTCCCGCGTGGCACGCTCCGCAGCGTGATCGACTATGGCACGGCAGAGGCGCTGACGACTTATGGGCGTATCGGCGTCAAGGTCTGGATTTACACTGGCATGAAGGCGCGTGAAGACCTGCCAGAGCCAACCAACGAAGCCTACGTAAGCCAGTAAGCGGTCAGCAATCAGCCAGTAAGCGGTCAGCTTTCAAAACGTTTTCGGGTGAAAGCGTCCTGAAAGTCGATTACTGAGAACTGAAAGGCTGATAGCTGACAGCTAATCGCTGATAGCTAAAAAGGAATTATCGTCATGTTAATGCCAAAGCGGGTGAAATACCGCAAGCAAATGCGTGGCCGCATGAAGGGTATGGCGCGTGGTGGTGTCTCGGTGCAGTTTGGTGAGTTCGGGTTGCAGGCGCTAGAGCCAGCCTGGATCACACAGCGCCAGATCGAAGCCGCCCGCCGTGCCATCGTGCGCCACATCAAGCGTCGTGGCCGCGTCTGGATTCGCATTTTCCCGGATAAGCCAGTCACCGCCAAGCCTGCCGAAACCCGCATGGGTAAAGGTAAAGGCGCGGTTGATCACTATGTCGCGGTGGTGCGCCCCGGCAGAGTGATGTTCGAGATGGGCGGTATTGACGAAGAGACTGCGCGCCTGGCGCTGCGGTTGGCCGCGTTCAAGATGCCGATCAAGACCAAGTTTGTCAAGCGCACTGACCCGATTTCGGGTGAGGAAACGGTCTAACATGAAAGCATCAGAAATCCGCGAACTCGATTCCGATCAGATCGTGGCACAACTGGAGGCGATGCGTAAGGAATTGTTCAACCTGAAGATCGGTTTTCAGACCGGCTCAGTGGACGATCCGAACCAAATTCGGCGGCTCCAAAAAGACAAGGCACGTATGTTGACGATTTTGCGCGAGCGTGAGCTTGCCGCCGAACTCGTCGAAGGGGAGTCCAGCAATGGCTAATGCACGTCGTCGTCTGGTTGGGCGCGTCGTCAGTGACAAGATGGAAAAGACGCTGGTCGTGGCCGTCGATGTGGCAAAGCGCCACCGCCTGTACGACAAGGTCGTTCACCAGACGCGCAAGTTTTATGCACACGACGAGAACGGCACCGCGAAAATGGGTGACCTCGTCGAGATCGTTGAAAGCCGCCCGATCAGCAAACTGAAACGCTGGGCGCTCGAAGCGGTCATCGAAAAGAAACAAGTCTGATCAGCACCAAAAGGATAGGGACATGATTCAACAAGAAAGCCGTATCAAGGTTGCTGATAACACGGGCGCACGCGAACTGCTGGTGATCCGCGTGCTGGGTGGCTCGCGGCGGCGCTATGGCAGTATCGGTGATATTGTCGTGGCAACGGTCAAGACGGCCACGCCGCAAGGGATGGTCAAAAAGAGCGACGTAGTACGCGCCGTGATCGTGCGCGTCACGAAGGAATATCGCCGTGATGATGGCTCGTATATTCGCTTCGATGATAACGCCGCCGTGATCCTGGATACGGATAACCAGAATCCGAAGGGCACGCGCGTTTTTGGGCCTGTGGCGCGCGAACTGCGCGAACGCGGCTTCACCAAGATCGTGTCGCTAGCGCCCGAAACGCTCTAAGCAAGGGGTAAGTTGACATGCAGCGAATCAAGAAGGGCGACACAGTTGAAGTGATCGCCGGAAAAGATAAAGGATCGCGCGGCCTGGTCTTGCGCGTCCTGACAAAAGCAGACCGCGTGGTCGTCGAGCGCGTGAACATCGTCAAGAAGCACCAGAAGCCGCAGCAGGCAGGCCGCCAGCAGACGCAGCCGGGCATCATCGAGTTTGAAGCGCCAATGGACGGGTCAAACGTGATGCTGGTTTGCACCAACTGCAATCAGCGGACGCGGGTCGGCTTTCGGATGAATGACGAAGGTCGTAAGGTGCGCTTCTGCAAGAAGTGCGACGGGGAAATCGTATAATGCCGAATCTGAAAGAACAGTATCAAAAAGAAGTTGTCCCGGCGCTGATGACTGAGTTCAACTACAAGAACGTCATGCAGGTGCCGCGCATCGTCAAGGTGACGCTCAACATAGGCGTTGGCGAAGCGGTGGACAACGCAAAGGCACTCGACGGCGCAGTCGATGATCTGACCAAGATCACCGGGCAAAAGCCAGTCGTCACGAAGGCCAAGAAAAGCGTCGCCAACTTCAAGCTGCGCGAAGGCCGCGCAATTGGCGTCAAGGTGACACTCCGCCAGGGTCGTATGTGGGCGCTGCTGGATCGTTTGATCAATACGGCGCTGCCGCGTACTCGTGACTTTCGCGGGATCAGCGGTGAGCAGTTCGATGGTCGTGGCAACTACACGCTCGGCCTGCGCGAACAACTGATCTTCCCGGAGATCGAGTATGACAAGATCGATAAAGTGCGTGGCATGGAAATCACCATCGTCACGACTGCCAAGACCGATGAAGAAGGCCGCCGTCTGCTCCGTCTGATCGGTATGCCGTTCCAGGAAAGCTAAGGAGACTAGAGACTATGGCAAAGAAGTCAATGGTCGCTCGTGAGACCAAGCGTAAGTACAAAGTGCGCGTCCGCAGCCGCTGCCAGTTCGTAGACCCGAACAGCCTCAAGATTTGTGGCCGTCCGCGCGGTTATATGCGCCGCTTTGGTCTGTGCCGTATTCATTTCCGTGAGATGGCGATGCAGGGCAAGCTGCCCGGCGTTGTCAAGGCCAGTTGGTAAGGAGTTCCCAGAATGCACACCGATCCAATTGCGGATATGTTGACGCGCGTTCGTAATGCGCTCATGGTCGGTCACACGACGGTCAGTTTCCCGCGCTCAAATGTGAAGATCGCTATCGCCCATATCCTCCAGGAAGAAGGCTATATCGAGAGCGTCACAGAAGGCGGCGAAGAAGGCAAGCCTACGGTCACGCTCGAACTGAAGTATCACGGCAAGCGCCGCGTGCGTCAGCCCGTGATCAGCTACATCAAGCGCATCAGCACACCAGGTCGCCGCGTCTACGTCGGCAAGCAGGAAATCCCCTGGGTCTTGAGCGGCATGGGAATCGCCATCCTGTCCACGCCAAAAGGTGTGATGACCGGTGCCAAGGCGCGTCGTGAAGGTGTTGGCGGCGAAGTAATCGCCTACGTTTACTAAGATGGTTCTGCCGCCCGGAGATAAAAGCTCTCGGCCAGGGACCAGGCGTGGTCGCTGCCCCAGGGATTTTAGAGTGCGCTCCACAACTCAACTTTTGGAGAAGGCATCGTCCGGGCGCTACACGGAGAAATGAAATGTCACGAGTAGGAAGAATGCCGGTACCACTCCCGGCCAAAGTCCAGGTGACGATCAACGGCAGCGAAGTCACCGTCAAGGGGCCGAAAGGCGAACTCCAGAGCGTGATGCCGCCCGAAATGATCATTGCCCAGGAAGAAGGCAATCTGGTTGTCTCGCGCCCGACAGAGAGCCGCCGTCACCGTGAACTGCACGGCCTGACGCGCTCACTGGTCAATAACATGGTGGTCGGCGTCAGCACGGGTTTCCGCAAGACGCTGATCATTGAAGGGGTCGGCTATCGTGCCGAACTCAAGGGCAAAGACCTGATGATGTACCTCGGCTATTCGCACCCGATTGAAGTCAAGGCCGAACCGAACATCATCTTCTCGGTCGGTGAAAAGGGTCAATCGGTCAATATAGAGTCGATTGACAAGGCACAATTAGGTCAGGTTGCCGCCGATCTGCGCTCGCTGCGTCCGCCGGAACCGTACAAGGGCAAGGGCGTCCGCTACAGCGACGAAAAGATTCGCCGCAAGGCTGGTAAGGCCGGGAAGGGCAAGTAACCGTTATGGGACAAAAAGAACACGAAGCACGCCTGCGCCGCCACCGCCGCGTTCGCAAGAATGTATCGGGTACGCCGGAGCGCCCGCGCCTGAACGTCTTCCGCAGCCTGGAACATATCTATGCCCAGGTGATCGACGATACGGTTGGCACTACGCTGGCCTCAGCCTCGACGATTGACAAGGACGTTCGTAAGGAAATCGAAGGCAAGAACAAGTCCGACGCGGCCAAGCTGGTTGGCAAGCTCGTCGCAGACCGCGCGAAACAGGCCGGGGTCACTCAGGTTGTGTTTGATCGCGGCGGTTATCAATATCATGGGCGCGTCAAGGCGCTCGCCGATGGCGCGCGTGAAGGCGGCCTGGACTTCTAATTCAGGAGACAAGAATAATGGCTAAACGTGAGTCACGACGTGATCGTGATGATGACCGCGAAGAACTGGATGAGCGCGTGATCGACATCACCCGCGTGGCGAAGGTGGTCAAGGGTGGCCGTCGCTTCGCCTTCCGCACGGTGGTGATCGTCGGTGATAACAAAGGCCGCGTCGGCATCGGCATCGGCAAGTCACGCGGCGTGCCGGAATCGATCCGCAAGGGTTCGGACGGCGCGCGCAAGAAGATGAAGCATGTCACACTGAGCGGCACAACGATCCCGCATCAGGTGATCGCCAAGCACGGCGGCTCGATTGTGATGCTCAAGCCTGCCTCGCCAGGTACGGGCGTTATCGCGGGCGGCAGCGTGCGTGCGGTGCTGGAAGCGGCAGGCGTCAAGGATATTCTGAGCAAGAGTCAGGGTTCGAGCAACATGCTCAACGTGGCACTGGCGACGCTCAAGGCGCTGCACATGCTCAAGAACAGCGAAGACATGGCACGGATGCGCGGCAAAGACCCCAGTGAGGTACTCCCCTTCTGGCAGCGTACAGACCGGGTGGAGGTCTCGTCATAATGGCCGAGAAGAAACTCCAAATCAAGCTGGTCAAAAGCCCGACGGGCAACCAGATTCGCGCCAAGCGGACGGTCAGGGCGCTCGGCTTTACCAAGCTGAACCAGACCGTTACACAGCCTGATAACCCATCTGTGCGCGGGATGCTTTACCTGGTAAACCATCTCGTGACGATTGCAGAGGTCACTGAATAATGAAACTCACAGACCTGCGTCCGGCAACGGGCGCGACGAAAAAACACCGCCGTCTGGGACGCGGTGTGTCTGCCGGGCAGGGTAAAAGCTCCGGGCGCGGCAGCAAGGGTCAGCACTCCCGCACGGGCGGCACGAAGGGACCCTACTTTGAAGGCGGTCAGCTTCCGCTGGTGCGTCGTTTGCCGTTCAAGCGCGGCTTCACCAACATCTTCAAGATTTACTATCAGGAAGTGAGTCTGGAAGATTTGGCCGAGTCGTTCAAGACGGGGATTGCCATCACGCCGGAAATGCTGGCCGAGAAGCGCATGATCGAAGATGCCAACGGGCCAATTGTGGTGCTGGGCAATGGTGATGTTCGCGGCGCGATGACCGTTCACGCGCATCGCTTCACCAAAGGCGCACGCGCCAAGATCGAAGCGCAGGGCGGCCAGTGCTACCAACTGAAACTGGCGTTCGAGGGTGCGCGCGCAACGGTGAAGAAGCTCCGCAAGGAACAGATCGCCAAGTTGCAGGAAAAGAAGAGCGAAGAATAGCCCTCACCCCCCAACCCCCTCTCCCGGGGGAGAGGGGGAGTCAGCGGCGGAAGTTTGGAAGCCCTTCTCCCGGGGGAGTCAGAGGCGAGAGTTTGGAAGCCCCTCTCCCTCGGGAGAGGAATTTAGGGTGAGGGCAACTAAAAGGAACGAAGCCATGTCCTACCAAAACGACCTGAATATGATGGCAGGGTACAACCACTGGGCGAATCAGTACGTCCTGAACTTTGCGCGGCAGCTCAGCAATGAACAACTGCACGCCAAACTGGCCTATGGCTTTGGTACGGTGTTCGAGACGCTGGTACATCTGATGGCCGCTGAACAGGTATGGCTTGCGCGCTGGAACGGTCACTCACCAGAGAAGCTGACCCCGGCCAGCAACTACGCTGATCTGGATCAACTTGAGACGGACTGGAATACGGTCAACGCCAATTTGGTAGCCTACCTCGGCGCGCTGACACCGGAACGGCTCGATTCACAGGTAACTTATAAGGACACACAGGGCGTCGAGTTCACTAATCCGCTCTCGTTTCTGGTATGGCACCTGATGACTCACAACATGGAACATCGCGCGCAGATTGCGGCGGCGTGTACAGAAGCGGGTTTACCCGTTGGCAGCTTCAACGTGATACACTATCTACGGCAACTTTAGCCGATAATCGTTCGGATTTAGAGGACGATACCTATGCAGATGCTTGATGCGGCGCGTAACGCTTTCCGTTTGCCGGATGTGCGCCGAAAACTACTTTTTACATTGTTTGTGCTGCTCGTCTACCAATTTGCGACGCATATCCCGGTGCCGGGTGTCAATAAAGCGGCGCTCAACAGCCTGCTGAATGGTTCGGGCGCGGGTCTGATCAGCATCCTGAATTTGCTGTCGGGCGGCGCGGTCTCGAACTTCAGCGTAATCGCCAACGGTGTCTATCCGTATATCACGGCGCAGATCATCCTGCAACTGCTGACGGGCGTGATCCCGCAGTTGGAAGCGATTGCGAAAGAACCGGGCGGTCAGGACAAGATCAATCAGTACACCTACTACTTAGCGATCCCGATGGGCTTGTTACAGGCGGTTGGGCAGATCAACATCCTGAACAGCCTTTCGACGCAAGGGACGGTTTTGCCGGGCTTCGGATCGGATACAATGATCACGATTGCGGTGCTGGTCACGATGACAGCAGGCACGATGTTCGCCATCTGGCTGGGCGAATTGATCACACGCAGCGGTATTGGCAACGGCCTTTCGATGATCATCTTCGCGGGGATCGTCGCGCAAGTGCCGCGTCGTATCGGCTTGCTGCTCAACGACGAATACGCACTGTTTAATGTGCTGGCCTTCGCGGCACTGACACTGATCACGGTGGCGGTGATCGTCATCATTCAGGAAGGGACGCGGCGCATCCCGGTAGAATACGGTAAGCGCGTGCGTGGCCGCAAGCAGTACGGCGGCGGCAAGACGTTCATCCCGCTCAAAGTGATGAGCGCGGGCATGATTCCGTTGATCTTTGCCCAGGCGATTGTCACGTTCCCGGCAATCATCGCAGGCATCTTCTTCCCCGGTACGCCCTTCGGAACGACTCTGCAAACAACCTTCGGGACGCAAACCGGCTTCTGGTACTGGTTGTTCGAGTTCGTTTTGGTGGTGGGCTTCACGTTCTTCTACACGGATGTGATGATCCAGAACCAGAATTTGGCCGATAACCTGCAAAAACAGGGTGGCTTCATCCCCGGTATTCGCCCCGGCCAGCGGACCCAAACCTATATCACGACGGTCACGCGGCGTATCACGCTGGTTGGCGCGTTGTTTCTGGGCATCATCGCCATTCTGCCGGGACTCATGGTGATCATCGACTACATCTTCACGGGTCGTACCGATGTGACGCGCCAGAACAACCCGGCGCAGATCATCAGCGGCGCGGGTCTGATCATCGTGGTTGGTGTGGTGGTCGATACGATGCGCCAGTTGGAAGCCCAACTCGTGATGCGTAACTACGAAGGCTTCATGCACTAATCATGGCGAACAGCACGGCGAAGTTCATTGTCCTGATGGGGATGCAGGGTGCGGGCAAAGGCACGCAGGCCGAGATTTTGCAGGAACATCTGCATATTCCGCACATCACGAGCGGCGGTATGTTCCGGGCAACGATGCAGCAGGATACGCCGCTCGCACACGAGATCAAGTCGTATTACGATGCGGGTAATCTCGTGCCGGACACCCTGACGATCCGCATGATCAAGGGACGCTTACAGGAATCCGACGCGGAAAACGGCGTGATCTTGGACGGCTTCCCGCGGACTGTTGCTCAGGCGAAGGCGCTGGACGAACTGATGATCGAACTCGGTCAAAAGATCGCGGTAGTGCCGTTCTTCGTCATCACCGAAGCCGAAGCAATGAAGCGGCTTGGCGGACGGCGCGTCTGCACCAAAGACGATAACCACGTCTACCACATCACTGACAATCCGCCGAACGTGAATGGCATCTGCGATATTGACGGCGCGCCGCTCAAGATTCGCTCTGATGACACTCCCGATGCGATCCAAAAGCGCCTCAAGGCCTACGCGAACGATACAACGCCCGTGCTGGACTACTATCGAGAAGCGGGTTTACTGCAAGAAGTGAACGCCGAGCAGCCTATCGAAAAAGTGACCGCTGATCTCAAAGCGGTGGTAGAAGGCCAGACCGCGTGATCCACTACAAGACGCCAGAGGAACTGTTGTACATGCGCGAAGCCGGACGCATTGTCGCGCGCGTGCATCAGGCCGTGCGTGACGTGATCAAGCCCGGTGTGACGACGGCACACCTGAACAAGGTGGCCGAAGACGTGCTGAAAAAGCACAATACCACGTCGCCGTTCATGAACTATCCTGACCGGACGAAAAAGCACCCGTTTCCGGCGTCGATCACGGTCAGCGTCAACGAGCAGTTGGTTCATGGCATTCCCGGCCCGCGCGTCCTTGAAGAAGGCGACATCGTCAGCATCGACTGCGGCGCGTACTACAAAGGCTTTGTAGGCGATGCGGCCTTCACCATTGGCGTCGGCAAAATCAGTGAGGACGCACAGCGCCTGATCGATGTGACCGCAGAAGCACTCAAAGTCGGGATTGAGGCGTCGGTCATCGGTTGTAACACCAATGATGTATCGCGGGTGATTCAGGTGTTCATCGAGAGGCACGGCTACAGCGTCGTTCGGGAATACACCGGGCATGGCGTCGGGCGAAAGATGCACGAAGAACCGCAAGTTCCGAATTGGTGGCCGCCGCGCCAGAAGCGCAACGACTGGCGTACCTATCCGCTCAAGGCGGGCATGACCTACGCGCTGGAGCCGATGGTCAACGCGGGCAGGCCGGAAACCAAAGAACTGAACGACTACTGGACTGTCGTCACGGCGGATGGTTCATTGTGCGCGCATCAGGAACATACCATTGCGATCACCGAAGGCGGTCCGCTAATTCTGACCCTTCCGTAAGGGGTCTGGTTCGTTTATCATAATACGGCGCTGCCACCGGGCAGGCCCGATTTAGGAGTAAGAGCTATGGCACGTATTGAAGGCGTCGATCTACCGCGTGATAAGCGCGTCGAAATCGCGCTGACCTACATTTATGGGGTGGGCCGTTCGCGCAGCCACGAAATTCTGGATGCAACCGGCGTCAATGCCGATACGCGCGTGCGTGACCTGACCGAAGCCGAAGTCGGTTTGCTGCGCGACGCAGTGAGCAACTTCCGCGTCGAGGGCGAATTGCGCCGCGAAGTGCAGTTGAACATCAAGCGCCTGATCGAGATCGGCAGCTATCGCGGCTTGCGTCACCGCCGCAACCTGCCCGTTCGCGGTCAGCGTACCAAGACGAATGCACGTACCAAGCGCGGCGTCAAGAAGACGGTTGCGGGGCGTGGCCGTCGTCGTGGTGCAAAGAAGAAATAAATAGTAGCTATCAGCGTTCCGCAGTCAGCTATCAGCTTGGGTATCGATTAAAAGCTGAAAGCTGACCGCTAATTGCTGACTGCTCTTTTGCCCCTGTTCACTCGGCGGGCAATCTGCTATAATCTTCCCGCCCTATCGCGGGCTTTAGATGGTTAACAGGCCGGCGCGGGCGCTGGCTTCTAGGAGATTTTTGTATGGGTCGTACAGCGACAACAACCAGAAGGACAGGCCCGCGTCGTGGTGGGCCGAAGAAGGTCAGGAAGAATATACCCTACGGACAGGCGCACGTTCACGCCACGTTCAACAACACGATTGTGAGCATGTCCGATCAGCAGGGGAACGTCGTTTCGTGGGCAAGCGCAGGGACAGCCGGGTTCAAGGGTTCGCGTAAAAGCACACCCTATGCCGCGCGCGTCGCCGCTGTTCAGGCCTCTGACTCGGCAAAAGAGCAGGGGATGCAGGAAGTCGATGTGTTCGTGAAAGGCCCCGGCCCTGGCCGCGAATCGGCGATCCGCGCGATTCAGGCAAGCGGCTTGCGGGTGCGCTCGATCACCGATGTGACACCGATCCCGCACAATGGTGTTCGCCCACCCAAAAAGCGTCGCGTTTAGTTTTTGAGCGATTAGCCGTCAGCTATCAGCGGTCAGCTTTTTTGATTTAAGCTGAATGCTGATAGCTGACCGCTGATAGCTATTTTTTACCTTGACCGTAATTTACGGTGTAAACACAACACAGAAAGTGTGTGGAGGAAGCCCAGTTGGCACGTCATACCGGACCCGTTTGTAAACTCTGTCGCCGTGAAGGCGAAAAATTGTTCCTGAAGGGCGCACGCTGCATGTCGCCCAAGTGCGCCGTCGAGAAGCGCCCGTTCCCACCCGGACAGCACGGCAAGGACACCCAGTTCCGCCGGGGTCGCAGCTCCGACTACAACGCTCAACTGCGTGAAAAGCAGAAAGCGCGCCGCATCTACGGCATTCTGGAGCGCCAGTTCAGCCGCTACTTCAAGGAATCACAGCGCCGTCCCGGTCAGACCGGCACGAATCTGCTGCAAATGCTCGAAACCCGCCTCGATAATGTCGTTTACCGCCTCGGTTTGGCTGACTCGCGTCCCCATGCGCGTCAGTTGGTGCAGCACGCCCACTTCGATGTGAACGGCCACAAGGTCAATATTCCATCGTATCAGGTTCAGTCAGGCGATGTGATCACGCTGCACGGATCGAGCAAGGACATTAAATATTTCCGCGAAATTCGCGCGTACATGGATGATCGTCAGCGTCCCCCGGAATGGCTGGATATTGATGCCGCCAACGTCCTGACGGCGCGTGTCGTTCGCATCCCGGAGCGCCGCGAT
>JBBSEU010000150.1:0-13938 GCA_038239365.1 Aggregatilineales bacterium | reverse complement strand
TCTGGAGCGGCTTCTCACCAAAACCGTGTTCGGTTTAACCGCCCGCATCACCCTCAAGGTCACCTGTTTAGTGCTCAGACGCCTCTTTGCACGTGACTTTGGCTTTGATGTCCAATCCTTTTCGATTTCACATTAGGCGTATCATATACAGCAAGTTTATGAGCAAGTGCAATATCCAACGCTCTATCAAGTAGATTTTTCATTGGCCTTCGACGTAACTTTAGGTCTTTCAAATCAATCAGTAATTCATCCGCTTTATTGCGCGTCATGCCGAAGAAACGCACCTGTTTCCAAATTACATTTGTGCATTCCAACAAGCAAAACTCAGGAACCATTAACTGGTCAGAACTGGTTACTTGGTCAAAAAACGATGTAGCTTCGGGCGTATGGGTACTTGTGATCAAATATTCAATCACTACACTGGCGTCAACAATGTACCTTACCATTAACTATCACGATCTTCACGTAACAATTCTAGCGACGATTTCGCACCCGGTGGCGGCGTCCAGCGATGCGCCTCTACATTCGCACGGATTTCATCCCAACTCAGCCCATCATCTTCATCGGTTGAGTCGGGAATTTCAAATTCACCCAGAGACTTTGTTAATTGCTCATAAATCGTTTCTTCGATGAGCGCCTTGAGTTCTTCATAGGTCATATTTGCAATCGTCGCCATTGCCTACTCCAGTTCCGCCCGTTACTTCCCGGATGTAATCCAAAGAAGTGCGCGTATCGTGGTCACGTTGACCGATTTCCCATAATTCTGCCTCAGTAAGCGGCACAAAACCCTCTGGCTCGTGCCACCCGGTGCTGAGTCGGCCAGCGGCCAGCAGTTTCGCGCGGGCCGCTTCGCGTGTTAAGGATTGTGTAGGAGCCGGCGGCGGCTCTTGTTCAAGAGAACGTACAATGACTTCAACTTGGCCTGTTGGCATATCATCAGGCAGTTGAATAATAAGATTATGCTGTTCATCAACGACAGCGTTCATTTTTACGGCAACCATAGAGGCAGCTACCCCGGCAAAATTTCGTCGTAGCCCTGGCTTAACGCCTGCTTTGCCACATCAGGTTCGGTTGCCAGCCAGTCCAGCGTCAGGAAGGACGCAATCGGCTGCAAGCGATATTCTGTCGCCAGTGTTGCCGGGTTATAACCTTCATATTCAGGCTTCGATGGGATGATGCCATGCCGCCACCAATCCATGAACGAATCCTGAATATCGGTCTGCATGGCAAGCAGGTCTTGCACCATGCCGTGTGCGTCTGCCGGGTCGTAGCCCAATTTTTTGATCAGCAGATCGGTGAGTTCAGCTTCGGTAAATTCAGGCATTGGCAGGCACTCCGATGGCCTTCTTGACGATCTCATCAGCGAAAGCGCGTGCATCCACTTCAATCGGCTGGTTGTAATAGGCTTTATAGCCGTGTACCTGGGGCGTTTTGTAGTTGGCGAAATTGTTGCGCCATACATCCACTTTCTCGCGCACATCCGCCGGGACGCTGCCCGGATTAGTGACGGCGTGCCACTGATAGCCGTGCCGACTCTCATGCGCGATCACATTCAAGGCGCGATTCGGTGTGGCATCGCGCAGGATCACATCGTTCAAAACAATCGTGCGCGTCAGGGCGCTAAAGTAGCCACCATAGTTTGGTGGCAGTGCCTGTGCCTTGACGGTATACGGCTTGAAGCCATATTGTTCCGCGACGTGGTTGTGGACTTTCACCAGCCACTCGGCGCGCTCCTTCAAATCCAGCTTTTCCCACTGGCCTTCTTTGAGTTCGTTCATGCCGCGAATCGCCCGCCCGGAGTTTTCCGCGCCTTCGGCATCGTTGCTGATCGCAAACGCTTCGGGCATCACATCGCGCAGCAAGTCGCGCACCTGACTCTCGGCGAACTGCTGAGCGTTGTCGCCTTCGCGCGGCTTCAAATTCTGGCCGACTTCTAGATAATCGTGGAGCATGGTTAAAGTCCTTTATCACTTACATCCGATTTTACTACAGTTTTGATCAGTAGACCTATTCTATAACAAATTCTGCATGACGGCTCAATACTGATTCATCTTCGGTGTAATGCGTCAAAATGCAGTGCTTGAGATCATGCAGGTTGTCATCCGGCTTTGCCAGTCGCTGCGTTTGTTCTGTTAACACTTCATCCAGCGCCGTCAGGCTCACATTGCCATTCACGTCCTTCACCGAATCAGTACGTACCAGCAGCGCCAAAAGTTTCCTGGCATCGGTAGATCGTCCGACTCGCGCCCCGTATCGGCAGCGCGCCCGACACGTCGCACAGCCCACCCGCTCAATCAACGGCGCGGCAGGCCACGACTCCTGGTAATACTCCGCCAGATGAGCATGTACCGTCTGCATATGCGCGGCCACCTCACTCCCCCGGATCGTACTGCCGCGTGGCAGTTCGGCGCGCGCATGTTCGATTTGCGTTAGCACAGGTTGATCCATTTCATCGCTGTGAATGACCGCTTCACCCGGCTTTAATGTCACCAACCGCCCGCGCTGCGCCTCATCAAGGTTGATCGCGCCGCCCACTTCGTCCCGATCATCGCGTGCCATCACCCGATGTACGATCTTCAAGTTGGTGTTCTTGATGATGTCCGGCGATAACTTGGACGCGATCTGATCGA
This sequence comes from Aggregatilineales bacterium, assembly GCA_038239365.1. GTDB lineage: Bacteria > Chloroflexota > Anaerolineae > Aggregatilineales > UBA2796 > JBBRMW01. The sequence continues at coordinate 11,308 of JBBSEU010000150.1, read as the reverse complement.
TCACAATGATCCCTTCGCCATATTCGCGCACTTCTGCCAGAATATTCCCGAACGTCTCCACCGCGCGTCCCTGTGGATTCGCAATCTCCGGGTTCTCCGTCGTCCCGACTCGTTTTAACAATCTGTGCGCTTCCTCGAACACTGTCAAATGTTGCAGTGCCTCGGTGCGGGCGGGCTGCACCTGTCGATACTCGTACAACAGCGTCAGCAGCAATCCCATCATAAACGCTTTTTCGCTGTCATCGCCCAAATCCTGCAACTCGATAATCGTTGGCCGTGCCAGCAGTTCGCCAATCGGGATCGAACGCTGCACGTCGAGCATCAAGCCCTTGCTGCCGACTCGCAAACTGCTGATCCGTGCCTTGAGCGCCGCCGATAAATCCATCCGCAACTGCTGTGCGTACTGTTTGCGCTCCACCACCTGATCGATCTGCACATACAAATCACTCAGTGTCGGCAAATACCGATATGCGTCTGTGTCCGACTCCCCCTCTCTGTACACGGAGAGGGGGTTGGGGGGTGAGGTCAACCTTCCCGTCGCCAAATCCCACCCGCGCAGCGTATACACATCCAATATCGCTTCCTCAAGCAGGTACGGCATCGACGCATACATCGGGAACGCCGCGTTGAACGTCGCCTTAAGCAAATCGATATGCGTCAGCAGGCCGAAGCCCGGCACAAACTCAAACGGATTCAGCCGAAACGGACTGGCCTGCTCATTGCCCAGTGTGAAAATCTGCAAATTCGGCCCGATCTCAGGGTCAGCCAGCAGTGCGCGATATTCCGTCTTGGCTGGTTCGATGATCAAAAACGGCACGCCCCGCGCGTACAACTGCCGTACCAATTGCAACGTGGTATTCGTCTTGCCCGATCCGGTCGTTCCAGTGATGAATGCGTGCCGCGACAGTCGATCCGCGTCAATCGTTACGTGCCGTCCTGTCCGGCCATTTGCCGATAACACCTCACCCAACACCAACCCATTCTTGTTCCCACCTTGCATCGGCGGATTCAGTCCGAAATGCACCACCGACTGCACCGTGACGCCGCTCACCTCACGACTCGGCAAGTTCATCCACAACGAGAGTTCCTCAGTATTGAGCGGCGTCCCCAAACTGCTGAACACATCACCCAACGGATGCTTTGCATTGACTCCGCCAAACTCGATCACCGGGTTACTCAGCGCCGCAATCGCCCTTTTCACGTCCGCGACTACTTTCCCGTCTGGATTCCCCTCTCCCTCGGGAGAGGGGCTAGGGGTGAGGGCTAATGGCGCACTAATCGCCCGAATCGACTCCGCATACGTCTCTTTCCCGGCGGACAGCGCCCGCAGCGCCGCCTGACCCTGCGCTAACGTTTCCGCATCCGGCGCGATCAAATAGACGCCCACGTTCCAGAAGCCGAGCGCCCGCCCCTGCTGAAATCGCTCAATCGCCTTATCAAGCAGCGTTTCGGCATACTGCGCGCTCTTATTAATGCTTTCACTGCTCAGTCCGCGCGTATCGGTATCACTGGTCGAGTCGCTGAAACTCTCAGATCGCCCACGCCCCGCCGTCTGCGTGGTACTTGTGCTATCACCGGAATTCGTTGATTTGCGCCCGGTCACCATTCCCGCGCCAGAATTTGCTAGTTCACCGAGCAGCACCGCCGCCGGGCCGAGTCCCGCCGCCATGCCCATCAGCGCGACGGCCATGCTCAACCCGGAACTGGCCGCCGCCAATGCACTTTGGCTCGACACCCCGCGCGATGTGCTTGCCGAATCGGCGCTCGACTCACTCGACTCCTCGGATCGACTACTGCTGTTCGATGTGCCCGTCGCGCGGCTCAAGCTCAAATCATTCTTCACGAACGGGTGCAGTTCGCTTGATAAATTCCGCGCCCGCTCGATCAGGTCATCCACCGCCGCATTCGAGAGCGGGTCGGCCACGATCAATAATTGATATTCGCGCCCGGCCAATGCTTCGATCAGCCGTTCCAGCCCTTGCCCCTGCTGATCATCCAGTTTGAACGATGGAATCCCGGTCATCAAGCCGACGTGCGCCCACTCGTTGAGCGGCTCTGTGATCGCCTGCTGCGCGGCGCTTGGCGTCAACGCTGACCAGCGACTCCCCGGCAAATTGCCCTGTAACGCGCCCGTCAGCGCCGCGATCTGCCCCGCCGCCGATCCACTCTCCGCACGCACACCCATTCGCAGCGCATGTGTCCGGCCATCACTGCCCAGCGAAAAGACCAGCGATCCGGTGGCATTGTGCATTGACGCCAGCAAACTTTGCATCCCCAATCGCAGCAGTTGGCGGGCATCGTCGCCCGGTTGCCCAAGCCGATCCAGTTGCACGAAGCGCGCGTCAAGCTGCCAATCGAGCGGTTTCCGCACGCGCTTGACTCGCACGCGCTCCCACTCCAGCCGATCAAGGTAACGCCGCTCCAACGCGAACAAGGCCGCCCGCGCCGCCAGATCGCCCGCCTCGCGCAATTCCCGGATCGTCGGCAACCGATTTTCAGAATCTATTAAAGTCATGCGAAATTCTCGATCCCTCTATTGATCTGTTTACGCGCTGATCATCCGTCAGTTGCGCCGCTATCCCCGCTCGATAACTTTCCAATTGCGCTTCGATGATCGGCGTGATCTGCCCGCCGTAATGCTCAGCCATGCGCCTGACTATCATCCGATAGGCACTGATCGCTTGCGCCCGATCCCGCGTCTTGACCCTCACCGGAATCACACTGAGCGTTGGTTTGGGCAGTTGCAAGAGTTTCACCGTTGGCAAGCCATCCGTTGACACATCAAGCCGCCGCAATGCCTCAACCATCCGCGCCCGCGAACGTGACTGCACCCGCTCCACCTCGTGGATAATCCCATCGCGCACATGCCGAAGCTCATCCAGTGCCAGATTGATCCCGCGCTTGCCCTCAAATTCGCTCAGGTCTGCCTTATAAATTACCGCCGACAGATTGCCCAACACGTACAAATGCAGCCCCGCCACAATCTCCGCTAACGACGCGCGCCACTGTGCCTCATCTGCCAGAAACGTTTCTTGCAGCCTCAATAATTCGGCGTTCAAGATCGCGCGCTGCTGTGTCCGTGCCAGAATCGGGGCATACGCATCGCGCAATCGTTCACGCAGTTCACCGACTCGCAGCCGCCATCGTTCGCGCCGCAGCTGATCCGCATCCAAGCCGCTTAGCGCCTCACACAACGCACCGAGTCCCTCACCAGTGACCGCCGAAACCGACAGGATCGGCACACTCCGCAAGACTGCAAACGCACTGTCAATCACGCCCCGATTGTACGCCGTCACCTCGGCGCGTTCTGACTCATCCAGCAAATCCGCCTTGTTTTGAATCAGCAGCACGCGGGGTACACGCGGCAGCACCTCATGCAAAAAATCGCATTCCTCAAGACTCAGCGGCGGATCAACCGCGAACACGAACATCAGCACATCCAACTGATCGATCACGCTCAATGCCTGCTCACGATGCTCTGGATTAAGTGCCCCGATTCCCGGCGTATCCAGCAACGTGATCGACTTCTCACCAACTCGAATCGTGATGGGCGTCGCTTCGGCGGTCATCGGCAAAGCGTGAACTGGCAAAATCGACTCACCGGCCAGCGCATTGATTAGCGCACTTTTCCCGCGCGAAAACTCCCCCATCACGCCGATTAATGGAATCATCGCAGCGGCAGATAGCGAACTTGGCCTTCCCATTCGCCCTCTAAACTGCATTCAGCCAACAGTAATATATCTTCAATCGCCGTTCCAATTGGAACATCTCGGCTAACTTCGAATACGCCCGGCATCGACAAACCATTTTTGATACGTTCGTAGGCGTATTTTGTGATCGTTTGTACATCATGGGTCAGCAATACGCGGTTTTCATGTGCCGCCCATTCCAATATTGTGGGATCATCTGCACCCGAAAGCCCAACATCTTGCACTCTGATCAGATCAAGTGTCGGTAGCTGCCGAAGTACACCCCGGACAATATCGTTATTGAAGTTTTCATCGGCAATCAAACGCAGCACAATGTTACTTGCTCACACGACGAGCCAACAAACGCTCACGAATACCAGTCGGCTCAAAACGCGTTTCATTCTGTTGTCGAATCTGTTTCGCTTGCTGCTGACGTTCTTTCAGATAAACTTCAACCTCGACGCGATGTTGCAGGTAATAGCCAATCGCCGCATAAACATCTCCCAAATCGAGCGACGGGTATTGCTGCGCGATTTCTTCGGCGGTTGCGCCATCATTGAATGCACTCACGACAGTATCCAGCGTGACGCGCGTTTTGCCGACTTTTACCGCACCATCGGTATCGACAACCAACGGCGGTAATGTTGCCTCAATTGGTAAAATCATGTGCTTATCCTCATAGTGTCCGTAATTCAGCCGACATAGTCCCTAAATGATCCTCGATCCCCTTCACCCGCGCCAACTCCTCTAACAACATGATTCGCCGCGCCGCCAGATCAGCGCCCGCCGCATCACGCCGCGCCAATTCCGCTTCGATCTCTTTCAGGCGCGGCTCCCAGGCGTTCTGGATTGTGACCGAGATTGTGCCCTTCACCGCATCGCTGATCGATCTGAACTCCTCATCAATCAGCGCGCGAATGCCCTTCACCTGTTGACCTTCCTGATCAACATACCCTTCCACCACCGCCGAGAGCATTGTTTGCCGCTCATTGGGCGGATCAAGCCGCTTGCCCAATTCCAATTTGAGACTCGTCCGCACCCGATTCATCAGCACCGCGCCCGCCGTGCCACTGCCCGCCGCCCCTGCAATGATCGTGATCACCGCGCCGATCCCGCCCGTTGCCAGCAAATTCGCCAGCACGATCCCGGCGGCAATCGCCAGCCCCGCCGCCACTGCCATCGCCACATCGCCGCCAAGCTGAATGCCATCCATCCCCAGCTTGACGCTCAACATCGTTTGCACGGTGTTATCCAGTTCGGCGGCCTGATCATATTCGGCCAACAGTTCGCGCAAATCCGCGATCACATTCCGGTACAGCCGATTGAATCGCGCATTCACGAACGCGCTCTTATCCTGCATCCACGTATTGACCGTGCCTTTGATCACTTCCGGCAAATAAATATGGGCTTCGCGCAGTGCCCCGACTCCATACGACTCCACCGCCGCGAATACATTCTGCTCAATCCGCACCGAAAGGTTATCCACATCCGTCGAAACGAGCGTGATAATATCGTTCATTTCGGCATCGACACTGGCGATGAGTGCCAGTTTACGCGCCTGCAAATCCGCCGCCTTCTGCTGCACCCTCAACAATTCCGCCCGCAAATCATCCGTCTGCCGATCCAGATCAGCCAAGCGCCCTTCGATCCGCCCGCGAATATGCAGCGCGTGCCGTCCCGCCTTGCGAATCGCGTCATCGAGCAGCGCCCGCCCACGCCCTTCGATTAAAAAATCGGTAAGGCGCGGCACGAACTGATCGAAGCCGCCGTTTGCGCCCTTCAAATAGGCACGCGGATTCAACCCGATCACCGCAGGCGACTCGATCCCGATCCCGTTCAATTCGCGTTCGGCATAATCCATCACTTCGGCAGCTTCACCCGGATTGGCGGTCAGCATATTCTGCTTATCGTTCATCACAAACAAGAAGCGATTCACGTAAGCCATCGTGAACTGCAAAAACGCGATCTCCACCGCGCCAATCGGCGGATCGACCATGAACACGAACAACGCCGCGTGAACTGTTGGGATCACCTGCTCGGTCACTTCCTGGTGAGCGCGTGTCACCGCGCCGAGTCCGGGCGTATCGATCAGCACGATCCCGTTGCGCCGCAAAAAGTCCGAGTCGATGAACAGTTCCACGCGCTCGATTTCCTCAGCCAGCGAACGGGCATCGGGCGCGGCCTGTGCGCGGAAGCCGCCCGCCTTCTGACGGTCACTCGTGAAGCGTTCAATATCGTGCAAATCTGTGCCTTCAATCGGCTGCCGAAGTGGATCGCGGTACGTAACGCGATAATGTTCCGCTTCGCCGGGGTTGGCCGCTGTGATGCGTGTGATTGCGGCGGTGTTGGGCAGTGGCGCGGTGATCAACAGATCGGCGCGGTTCAGAATCGCGTTGATGAGCGTGCTTTTGCCCCGGTTGAACTCACCAATCACGGCCACGTTGAAGGCCATCGCGTCCAGATCATCGGCAGTGCGGCTGATTACGGCACACAGCGACTCCTCAGCCAACGTCGCGCCCGCCGCCTGCTCGATTCGCAAGTCGAGTCGCGCCGCCACGTCGCCCAGTTCACGCAGCCGTGCCACGATTCGCCCCTTGAGCGATTGGAAAGTGGGCAGCCGTTCGATCTCTGCGTGGCCGTCAGTCATTCTGTGTCTGGTCTGTTAAATCGTTCTCTGGAGTAATCTGCCATACCCGCCTGGAATGCGTTTATTCGGTTCGCAGCTTTCAAGATTAACGTTAAGCATTTGCCAACGTCCGCTTGTTCACCATCAATAACAATGTCTGTCATGCTATTGGCTATCGGGTCTTCAAGGAGTAGCTGACTCCAGCCGACAACTTGAGAAGTCATGGCTCGCAATTCAAAAGCCAACATGCCCATTGCTTGCTGCAAATTGGATTCGTTATTTTCCATCTCTTGTAACATTGCTATTGTACCTACTCGCCACTGTTCAAATTCCTCGTTGTTCATTTTTATATCCTGAAAATAGTTCACCTACTCCGATTTTTGCCGAGACTTCACCGCGTAATCACGTAACGCGTCCATCCAGATATTGATTTGATTAATATGCTTCAGCATCAGTTTCAAGCATTGCTCCACGTTCCAACCATTTGATGACTTAGACAAAGATTGTTTGGCAAGAGGATCATCAAGAAGTAGCATTGCAAGTCCAGCTATTGCGGAACGAGATGTGAGCAATTCACTGGAAAGAACAGAGATGAGTTGAGTCCAGTCGCTTTGATAGTTTTCTTCTACCCAAGCGGTAACAAACGCTTGTAGTTGTTCCAAATTATGGTCATCAGTCATACACGCATCGCCCATCAATTTCCAGTCTCTTACAAAATGTAAGAGACTCGTGCACTGCCAAATTCAGGCCGAACTGTATGTTCTTAACTCAATGTCCGCGCCTGAGAAACTTCATTCTTTTCAACAGCGCGAACTTGTGACGCCTCCAGGGTGATCACGGCTATTGTTTTACCTGCCAAAGTCATAAACTCGACTTCGTAAGCCTTACCCTGTTGATGGACAAGTACAACCGTACCCACATCTCCGATTTTTAATCCATACTCAGGTAGGTTTTCCGTCAATATGACATTTTCCAATTCTTCAATCATCTTCATCCTCACGCTCATCTTCTGGATAGGCACTTACAAAACTTGGAACATCACTTTTGTCAGTTATAAACCATATCGAACGAATGAAGGGGTTTCTATTGTCCGGCGTTTTAATGGCACCTTCAATCACAAACCGCTGACCATAACCGTTAAAATCCACACTTTTTATATCGTGTTCGGATGCGTGTTGTTTGAGTGCGGATGCCATCACTTCCCACTCATCAGGTGAAAATCCAAATCGCAGGAAAAAGATAGCTTTACTATGGCCTTTGATATGAGTTACAGAGAGCAAATAATTGGTGATTTTAGCCTCTGGTACAACAGCATTCTCAAGGTTGGGCAACTTCACGTCGAATTACTCTCATCCTCGCAAATACCTCATGCACAAGCAAACTCAGGCCGGGCAGCACATCGCTAACGTAAAGTCCGCGCATGATTGACTTCATTTCGTTCGGCAGCGCGAACCTGTGATGCTTCTACTGTGACAACCGCAACGGTTTCGCCTTTTGCAGATGTAAATTCGACTGTATAACCTTCGCCCTGCCGATGAACTAACACTACAGTGCCAATATCACCAGTTTTCAACCGATATTCTGGAAGATCATCGGTTAGTACGACGCGATCCAGTTCTTCAATCATTTTCATGTTCCTTTATCGGATAAGCGGTTGCCAGTTTAGGTATAATGCCGTCAACTTCAATAAACCATACCGCACGAACAAATCCTGCTTGTTTATCAGGTAATTGCATCGTTCCTTCGATAACATAGTTCGAGCCGAAACGTGTCGGCACAATCTTTACTACGTCGTGGTCAGCAGCATGTTGCAGCAAAGCGGCGACCATATCTTCCCATTTATCAACAGAAAAGCCATGCTCCAAGAAAAATATAGCTTTTCCGTAACCATCCTCATGTGTTAACGAGAGCAGGTATCGAGTGATTTTAGCCTCTGGTACAACAGCGTTCTCAAGATTAGGTAACTTCACGTCGAGTTACTCTCGCATCCTCGCAAACACCTCACGCACGGGCAAACTCAGGCCGGGCAGCACGTCGTAACCATCCAACACACCCGCAATTTCGATGGACAGCGGATCGTGATTCGGGCGGTAAACATCAATGAGTCGATCTTCAGGATACACCACCCACACGAGGCGCGTTCCAAACTGCAAATATTTGTTCACTTTGCGGCGAACCTCACGGGCTTTGTCATTTGGTGAGACGACTTCTACCGCCAGATCAGGCGCGACAGAATAATACTTGCCAGTTCGAGCGGTAAGCCGCGCTTTGGATAAAAAGCCCACGTCCGGCGCATTCACAATAGCCGGGTCTTTCTGCAAGGTGTAGCCCGTTTCGGCAGCCGTGATAATGCCCAAATCGTTTGCGACAACGTAAGCCATCAACAAGTACAGTATCCAGGCCGCCAATTCGCCATGTGTATCACCCGCCGGAGACATTTCGATCAGCACTCCTTCATCGAGTTCGTAGCGCGTACCATCCTCACTGTTGTGAGAAAGTTCCCACAAATCATCGGCGGTATACAATCTTTCCTGTATTACGGTTGCCATTCTAAAATCTCCCGACTCACGTTAATTGTGTTCGTGAATCGCGGCTTCAATATCTTCAAAACTCAGGTCAAGCCCTGGCCGTGCATATTTTCCATACAGGCTCTCCACATTATCAAATTCACCCGCCGCCACACGCCGCGCCTGTTCCGCCTCAATCTCCGCAAGCGTGATACTCCCTCGGCGGGTTGTGTCGATATTCAGTCGCTTGATCAGCATCGCTTGTTCTTCCAAACTAAGCTGCTTTGCCAGTTCCAGTACTTTTTCCAGCGTTACATCGCTCATGAGTTTCCCAAAGCCTCCCGTACTTGCGCCAATAGTTGCCCAACTTCATCCGCTTGCGCCTCGATTATCGTCTCAGCAGGCGTGATTGCATCCATCAATGCCGCGCCGATTCCTTCAATCTGCCCTCTCAATCCGGCGATTGTGGTACGCGCCATCAACTCGAAGTACACGCCCACTGGATCAGCCGCCTCACCCTTTTTCTGACCAAGCGCCACATAGGCCGCGACTCCCGCCGCCGCACCCGTTGCCAGCGCCGCAACTGGCCCCTGCGATAGCAGCACTTGTGATACCACCGCGATCAGTCCGCCACCGCCCAGCGATACCGCCGTTCGCAGCCTGTCATCCGGCGGAATCGGGCGTGTGGTCAATTCCGGCGCACTGACATTTAACACGGGCACATCCGGCAGCCGCTCTATACTGACGCCCATTTGCTGCATATCACGCGACACTCGCCCGATCAGGCCGCCCAATTGCGTCCCAATCATTTCCGTTTCACTGACCAGCCACACATTCACCGCCGCATTAAACGAGTCCAGATCATCAACCGTCGCCTTCCGATAGCGCAAACTCTCGAAATCATCCTCAAGCCGTTTGAGTAGATAATTAATCTCGGTATCAACTTCACCCTTCAATTGATCCTGACTTGTCCGACTCCCCCTCTCCACCTGTGGAGAGGGGGCTGGGGGGTGAGGCAAACTCTCCAACTTCTCCAAACACCACTTCGCCACCTTCTTTAGCGCCGCATCCTGCAATTCAGCCCGCCGCGCTAACCCACTTTGCACCGCTTCTCGCAGCGTCTCAACGTTCACAAACTCACTCCGCATCAAAAACAAGCCGCTCATCATCGCATACGTGGGCGTGTCCTCATCCAGACTCACGACGATCTCCGCGCCGATCCCCGCCCGCGCCTCAGTGCTGACGCCGAACTCACCCCAGGCCGCCCATTCTCGATCCAATTCGCGCCCGGCCAACTCACCCGCCAAACGCCGCTGATCATCTGCCACGCCGCCCACGATCACGACGCGCGACGCATACATTCGACCATAGCGATCCACATCATCCAGCAACCCGATCACGTCTTTTGCGTCGAGCCGCCGCGCAATCTGTTCAAGTGTCGAGAGTGTTTGATATATATTCACAGGGTAAATTTCTCGATAAATTTATGGGCGCGCGAACGTTCATCACTTTCCGGCAGTGACTCAATCCTATTGATCAATTGTGTCTTGATCGTTTTTTCCAGTGCCGCCCGAACACTTAACCCGATCTGCTCAACATTTGCCATCACGGGAATCGCGCCGACTTCTTTCTGTATATACGCAATCATCGCGGCGAAGTGGCGCTCATCATCGTGCGTGTTCACAACTGCCACAACCGCATTATTGCCATTCTCGATCAACGCCAATTCTTCCTGCCCAATACCCGGATCGCTGGCCGCTGCGATAATCAGCAGCACATTTGCCGGAACGTCCGGCACAACCCCGGAACGCAAATCCAAAATCGTGATCGGAATGCCCCCAAAACGCCGTTCGATCATCGCCTGTTTGGAAGGCGTTCGCGGCAAACTGATCGTTTCGCCCGTGATCTGCTGATAAACATCCATCAGCGCCCGTACCGAACGCCCCGCAATCACCACCCGGATCGAGTCCCGCACGGCTTGAAAATCACGTCGCACTTGCTCAAAGTCATTCAGTGGCTCGATCAACGTGACTTCAAGGTAGTTGCACAGCGCGTCAAAATCGGGCGACTCGAATCGCCAGTCGGCCAGCACAAAAATATCCGCATCATCCGGCGCATCACTGGTCATTTCTAAATCTGAAAATGCCGCTTGAATAACTTGCTGATCAACTGCGCGTGTCACGAGTCGATATTCATTCGCGCGTAGTGGTTCACCCAGGATCGTTTCGAGTTGTGCGCGCAGCACCGCCGCCGACGTGCGTGCTTCATCAACCAGCAAGCGTGGCGGCTCAAACGGCGTTTCCGTCCAGCGATAGGCGACTTGCTGGCGCGTTTCGGTCAGGAGAATGGCAAGTATCCGCATAGCGCGAGTGTAGCACCAAACGCGGCTAGCCGGATATAATGGCTTCTTAACCTATATGAACACTTTTGAGGGAAATGCCAGATGGATATTAACGTTTCGGGCATGAAGCGCGCAACGCTGGTTG
>JBBSEU010000149.1:0-13952 GCA_038239365.1 Aggregatilineales bacterium | reverse complement strand
CATCAGCAGGTTTAGCCCGGCTTTGCGAACGATCCAAACGTCGTTTTGGGCGGCGGGTGTGGCCGCATCAATGATCGTTGTTGGGATGCGGTGCAGCGCCATATGCGCCTTGAGCCGATCCGTCTTTTGTTTCAGTTCGGCTTCGCTATCACCGTAGAACTCAACCACCAATAGCGCCGCTGGATCGCCTTCGACAAACGTCAGGCGTTTGGCAAATTCAGGCGTTGCGCGCGTCCGATCCAGCAGCAGCTTATCTAGTAGCTCAACAGAAGACGGCTCAACTTCTAGGATGATCGGTGTGGCTTCAAGCGATGCGCGGATCGAGGTAAAGTGCAAAATCGACATGGTGGTTAGCTTTGGCTTTGGCACAAGCGCCAACTCCGCTTCGAGCGTGGTTGCCAGCGTGCCTTCTGAGCCGACCAGAAGCTGTGCCAGATCGATAGCTTCCGGGTTCAGGCGATTGAGCGCGTATCCGGCACAGGTGCGCCACGTTTTTGGATAGCGTCGTTTGATCTCGTCCATGTGCAGCGTCAATAATCGCTGCACTTCGCGGTAGGCTTGCCCGATCCGATCCTGACGCTGAGCATAACCGTTCGTCGCGTTTAATTCGACGCGGCTGCCATCACTCAGGATCACATCCAGCGCCCGAACATGATCGCTGGTCATGCCGTACAGGATCGAGTGCGCTCCCGTCGAGTTGTTGCCGACGATCCCGCCAATTGTGGCACGGCTGGCGCTGGCCGGGTCAGGCCCATACATCAGACCGAGCGGCGCTAGCTGCTTGTTCAGATCGGCCAGCACCAAACCCGCCTGTGCCCGAACCGTGCGCGCTTCAGCATTGATGCTGGTCACGCGGCGCAAATAGCGGCTGAAATCCATCACGACGGCGCAGCCTACCGTCTGCCCGGCCAGACTGCTCCCACTGCCGCGCGGCAGCACCGGCACTTTATAACGCGCAGCCACCTTATGAACAGCGATCACATCATCAACGGTACGCGGAATGACCACCCCCAGCGGCATGATCTGGTAATTGCTGGCGTCGGTACTGTACAGGTGGCGCGTCGTTTCATCGAAACGCACGTCGCCTTCGATGACTTTGCTCAGTTCATTGGCAAGATCGGGCAAGGCATTCATTTTTTGATCGCTGGATTCTCTAAAACGCCGACGACTTCAAACCAGAACGGTTTATCGCCGGGGTTGCGTTCGAGTGTCATACCGAGTTTTTTCATCACGGCCTGTGAAGCGTGGTTATCATGTTCTGTCTGGGCAACAACGCGCCGCGCATACAGCTTATTAAACACAAAGTCGATGATCGCCTGACCTGCTTCGGCGGCGTAACCTTTGCGCTGATGTGCCTTGAACACCGCCCAGAACAAGCCGAACTCCGGCTGTACGAGGTAATTGGGCGGCTCACCCGGCAAACGATAGTTGGGCAGCACACCCCATGGGATAGTCGAAGGGACAAGCCCCACCGAACCGATCAGCGTGCCCGTTTCCTTGAGGACAATCGCCCGATCCCCGTAGGGCGGCTGAAACAGACTGCCCAATACCTGATCATTCAGTTCCGCCCATTGCAGGTATTTGCGGCCTTCGTCAGCCGGAATATCAAAATCGAATGCTTCAAGGGTGAGCGCGTGCCGCGCATCCAGATCAGCTACCGAAAATTCGCGGATGATCAGCCGTTCGGTTTCAAGGTGCATTGCAGTCTTTCTAGAACAGGCTCATTTGTTTAGGCGGTTCGGGCGGCGGCTCTGCTTTGGACGGCTCAGGTTTGTTCATTTCGGCCAACAGCACCGGAATCTTTTTCATATCGGCTTCGGCTTGAGGTTTCATCTGAATGTTTCGCAAAATGGCCGCCGGGTGAAACATCGGCAGATAGTAGCGCCCGTTCTCTTTTTTGGGTTGACCGTGAATGGCTGTGATCTTCGCTTTTGGGAAAAACAAACCCATGCTGTAGCGTCCCAACGTGACGATAATTCTGGGGTTGACCAGATCAATCTGATGAAACAGGTAATTCGTCGTGCAAATCTCGATCTCGTTCGGTTCGGGGTCACGGTTGCCGGGCGGACGACACTTGACCACATTCGAGATGAATACCTGATCTCGATTCATGCCAATCAGCGCCAGCATTTCCTCTAGAAATTTGCCCGACGCGCCCACGAACGGCAAGCCCTGCTGATCTTCGTAAAAGCCGGGGCCTTCACCAATGAACATCACCTCGGCATTGACGGGGCCAGCACCCGGTACGGCATGTTTGCGGCCAGCCGCCAACGGGCATTTGGGGCATGTTTTGACTTCTTTGGCGATCTCGGCCATTGCCGTGACGCGTTCATCCAACGTAAGAGGCTGATTCATTTGCAACTCCAATTGATTACGTTTTCGCAGGACGATCCGGGATGGTCTGTGCCAGCATATCAGTAAAAGTTACGCGCTCCCGCAGTGCCTGAGTCAGGGCAGCCAACCGCGCCCGATACGCCTCATCCAGCGGTGCCAGGTGCATCATCGTCGCGTCTTCCTGGTTATCCCGGTAATAGTTTTTGACCGTACCCACGTCCTCATAGCCATATTTGAGATACAGCGATTTGGCATTCGTGTTACCAACCCGCACTTCCAGCACAGAATATTCGCCACCCAACACCAGCGCCCGGTTCAGCAAAGTGTTAAGCAGCACTTCGCCCAGGCCGCGCCCGCGCTGCGACGGATGAACGGCAATCGTGCTGACATGCGCTTCGCCCGCGATGAGCCACATCCCGGCGTAACCAACGATGGCGGAGACAGGTGACTGGCCGCTGATACGTTGCAACATGCCGCGCAAGCCGGGCGCGTAGGCCATTTCGTTCGACTCGACCAGCGAAACCATATGCGATGTACTGTTATCGTTGATCTCAAACGAATAGGAACGGGTAGGCCAGGGCGAAGGAAACGATAACCTATCTATCTCAACGACCTGGGGAACATCTTCATTGAGCATGTAGCGCAGCGTATAACTGGCTGTCCTGTCGGCGCTCACTTATGGGGCACTCCAGGTTGATTAACATAGATCGGGATCACGGCTGCTGGGTCAGCGGGCGTGCCGCTTCGCACGCGCGCCCAGGCCAGATCAGCCAGAAAACTGGCACGCCGCAAACTGAACGCAGGCGGCGAAATGCGTATTGGTTTGCTGCTGTTGACGATCATCTCGTGCGCCGTATTATCAATTTCACCCGCGATCAGGCTGTCCGTTTCAACCGATGCAATGAGCGCGTCCCATGCCATGATCTCGACTTCGGCAATGGCGGACCAACCCAACGTTCCCCAGGCATAACGCCCCACACACACGCGACTGCGCCCGGCCTGTGCAACAGCGATCAAGGTGCCCTTCACAATCGGGTGCGCGGCGGCCACGATGTCCAGAGTCGGAACCGCGATCAAGGGGACGGATAACGCCATCGCCAGACCCTTCGCTACAGCGATCCCGATTCGCAGACCGCTAAACGATCCGGGGCCCTGTGAGACCGCCAAATGAGTCAGGGTTTGTACCGTGATCCCGGTACGCGCACATATTTCATAGATGGCGGGCGTCAACTCAACCGTGTGACGATTCGCCGTTTCCCAAGTCATTTCGGCGCGCACACGTTCGCCGTCGTGGAGCGCAAGAGAGAGCATTCGGGTTGCGGAGTCAATGGCAAGCAGCATTGGATTGAAGTATTCAGCCCCCGAACGCGCCGCGCCGGAAGCTGTCCAAAAGGGTCTGATAGCGTGTGCCGGAAGCGCGAAACTGGATTTGGCGGCGTGTCGGAACATCGGCGGCGACCAGGCTGATCCACAACCGTTCGGCAGGCAGAATCGACAGGATGCGCTCCGGCCATTCGATCAGTACCACGCTGTCACCCGCCAGAATATCCGCGATACCAATGCTTTCGGCGTCTTCCGCCCCGGACAAACGGTAACAGTCCACGTGATAGAGCAATACGTCATCCACATCGCGGCGGTGTTCATGCGAAAAAACAAACGTGGGGCTGTTCACCACTTCACGCGCGCGCCAACCGCGCCCAACGCCTGCTGCAAAAGCCGTCTTACCTGCGCCCAGATCACCCGAAAGACAGATCAGATCGCCCGCTGCCAGCAGTTCACCCAGGCGCACACCAAGCCGTGTGGTTTGTTCCAGGCTGTTACTCGTGAAATCGAGCGTATCAGGTGACAAAATCGGCAAAGCGGCTGGACTCCATAGGCTGGTCGGCGACTTGTAAACAGATTATATAGGGCAACAGTCGATTTCCCAACGATGTTCGCGCACGACTATAATTCGTGCTACGATAATTAAACGCTATCTTTCGATGTGTTAAGGCGACTGACTCAATGCGCGTTCTGATCATTTCTGATATTCATGCAAACCTCGCCGCTTTCGAGACCGTTCTGGCCGATGCCAAAAAAGATTGGGATTATGTCTGGTGCCTGGGTGATGTGGTCGGCTACGGCCCTGACCCGAATGAGTGCGTCGAACTCCTGAAGACAATGCCGCACCTGTGCCTGGCCGGAAACCACGATTGGGCAGCCCTGGGACGGCTCGATATTCGCACCTTCAACGCCGATGCGCGCAAAGCCGTTCACTGGACGCAGGAAACGCTCAAGCCTGAAAACGTCGAATATCTGGATGCGCTGCCGACGACATTTGTGCTCGGCCAATACACACTGGCACATGGCAGCCCGCGCGAACCCGTCTGGGAATATATCCTCGATCCATTGATCGCGGCGCTCAACTTCCCACACTTCGAGACACCCTATTGTTTGGTCGGGCACACACATACGCCCGTTATGTTCAAGATGATGTCGGATCGGGGCGATACAGACGCCGTGCAGCCTGTCTACCGCCAGCCGAAAACGCTCAACGGCCATCGCCTGATCATCAATCCGGGCAGTGTCGGACAGCCGCGCGACTCCAACCCGGATGCCGCTTATGCGATCCTGGAAGTGGAAAAAATGATCTGGGAACATCGCCGTGTTGCCTATCCGATTGCCAAAACCCAGGAAAAAATGCGCCGCGTCGATATGCCCGAACGACTGATCGCGCGGCTGGAACATGGCTGGTGAGTGCTGCCATCCGATAATGGGACTTCGCATCAACTTAACCGGGCAAATACCGGAGCTTAAAGCAACCTTGATGCGATGTTAACGACAGCCTTCTACAGTCCTCAAGTCTGATTCAGTGAGGATTGAAGGAGCGAAAATGTTGTTGAAAAGAGTCCTGTTCGTAGCCGTTGTTCTGGTCTTAACGCTGTCGAGCATCGAATCAACTCGGATCGCACGCGCCGCTGACCCCGTTACGATCCAATACTGGAACATTAACACGCCAACCTTTGGTGGCCCGCAAGTAGACACTTTTATCAAGAGCTTCCAGGAAAAAAATCCGGATATCAAGGTCGAAGCGCGCTCGTTCAGCGGCTACTCGGACGTTTTGCAAGCGGCTCAGGCAGCAATTGCGGCGGGTAATCCGCCCGATGTGGTGCAAATTGGGTGGCTGTATCGTTTGTACGTCGGTAACAACTTCCCCTTTGTCTCCGTTGAAGACCTGGTCAAGAAGTTCGGCGGCCAGGAACACTTGAAACTGTTCCCACAAAATGTACTCGATCTGCCCCGCTTCAATGGCGCGCAGATGGGCATGGCCTATTCACTCTCGAACTCAATTGTTTATTTCAATGCCGATCTGTTCAAGCAGGCCGGGCTGGACCCCGCTAAACCGCCCGTCACCTTTGAAGACTGGGCGAAAGCCGGGCAGATTTTCAAAGATAAACTGAATTTACCGATCATCACGTTCGCCTATGCGGATGATAACTGGAACGCGGAAGCAGTCATGGCAAGCAATGGCGGCGGACTGCTGACGTGCGCGAATGGCAAGTACAAGGCGCTCGTCGATGCTCCCGAATCAATTGAAGCTGTCCAAACCTGGGCTGATCTGAACAACAAGGGCTATGGACTGAACCTGCTGACCAACGATGGCCGTGCGGCTTTCCTGGCTGGCAAAGTTGGTGCTTTCTCGCAAACGATTGCGGCCCGTGCGGGTCTTCAAAAAGAGGCGAGTTTCGACCTGCGCGCGGCCAGGTTCCCGGCATTCGGCAGCAAGCCGACCAAACTGCCCGGTGGTGGTAATATGCTGGTCATTTTTTCGACTGATGACGCCAAACAAAAAGCGGCCTGGTCATTCGTACAATACCTGACCACCAAAGAAGGCTTCACCGAATGGACGAAGGGTACGGGCTACGTCCCCTTGATCCCCGGCCTGACCGAAGATGCCAAATATCTGGCCGATTTTGTCGCCCAGAATCCGATTGAAAAGGTGGCGGTTGACCAACTACCGAACGTTTTCTCATGGACAGCGTTCCCTGGCTCGAATGGTCTGGCCGCTGGTCAATCGCTGTTTGAGGCCATGCAAAGCAGCCTGGGCGGTAAGAAAACGGCTAAGGATGCACTGACTGAAGCGGCGGGCAAGATCAACAGCTTGATTAGTAGCGAAAGCTGCAAAGCCAGCTAAGACTCTAAATCATCCAACGATCATGGAAGGGGTTTGGCATTGGCCGCCCCTTCCGAAAGCTGCTATCCAGCTATCCCATCGACAGATCAATCGAGGTTGGTGTGTATGTTAGAAAGCCATGTCCGACCCACAACCCAACCCCGCGGCGCAAGCGTGCGATGGCGAATCGGCCTGCGATCCGCCGTCCCGTATCTGTATCTGGCACCGGCACTTATTGTGATTACGCTGTTTATCTTTGTCCCGCTAATCCAGTCGGTGCAGATTAGCTTTTACCAGTGGAATTTGCTGGCACCTAAACAAATCTATGTGGGGCTTGATAATTACACCGCGCTTTTCACGGATGAACGTTTTTTCACGGTGCTGCTGCAAAGTGCCTATTATTTGATCCTGGCCGTGTTTGGCAATTTTCTGCTGCCGATTGGGTTGGCTCTGCTGACTTTACCCTTGAAAAATCGCACGGTGGCCGTGTTTCAATCGACGCTTTTTTTACCAACAGTTGTCGCGGTGAATATTGCGGTCATCGTATGGCGCTGGTTCTATTTGCCAACCGGGGGGCTGTTCAACAGTCTGCTAAATGCAGTGGGGTTGCCGACTATTGGTTTCCTGCGCGACTCATCTTTTGCGCTTGTGTCCGTATCACTTGTTTCCAATTGGAAGATGCTCGGCTTTCATTTTTTGATCGCGCTGGCTGGCCTGCGTGCCATTCCCAAAGATTACCTGGAGGCGGCGGCAGTAGATGGTGCCGAAGGACTGGCCTTGATCCGGCGCGTGATTCTGCCTTTGTTCTCGCCAACTGCTCTGTTTTTGCTGGTGATCACGCTCATCCGCGCCCTGGAAGATACCTTTGTGCCGCTTGAGGCGATGACGCGCGGCGGTCCTTCAGGCGCTACCGAAAACCTGATGTACAGCATCTTTCTGGAAGGCTTCAAATTTTTTCGGGCAGGACGGGCGTCAGCGATGTCCGTCGTGTTGATTGTGCTGTACAGCGGCCTGATCTACTGGCAGTTTCGATTGTTTGAAAGAAGCGTTCAGTATGATCGTTAGCGCACGCGCCCGTTGGCTTTCGCTGGCGATCCTGGGCTTTGCGACGGTGTTAGTCGTTTTGCCATTCGTCTACCAGGTCGGCATCAGCTTCAAAGCCCCCAATCGCGTGATGACGGACGCCATCGCGCCGTTTGGGTTTCCAATAAGCGTGGCAAACTATCAAACGATCCTGCGTGATATGCCTTTGCCGCGCTATTTGTGGAATAGTCTGGTATTTTCGGCAGGTGTGACACTGGGGCAGATTGCGCTGGCACTGCCCGCTGCCTATGCCTTCAGTTACTATCAGTTTCGGTTCAAAAACATTTTGCTGGCGCTGGTGCTGGTTAGCCTGACGATCCCCTTCGTGGTGACTTATTTACCTAATTATTTGCTGCTGGCACGCTGGAAACTGCTCAATACGCTGCCCGGTATGATTCTTCCCATGCTGGGCGCGTCGCTCGGCTTCAGCATTTTTTTACTGCGCCAAAACTTCATGAGCTTTCCGCGCGCCATTACTGAGGCCGCTATGATCGATGGTGCGAACTCGTGGCAAATTTTGTGGCGTGTTGTGACGCCTGCCAACGTGGCCGCGATTGTGGCCGTCGCAGTGTATATCCTGATCAACACCTGGAACCAATTCGTGTGGCCGCTCTTGATCGGCGGTGGCGATAAAAACAGTTATACCCTGACAGTGGGCGTGCAACTGTTTTATGCAAACGTCGAAAGTGGAGAAGAATGGGGCGCGTTGATGGCTGCATCGGTGCTAGCCAGCCTGCCGACTTTCATCATTTATCTGGTCATGCGTCGAGGGATTTTGTCAACCTTTGCCGAAGGCGCAATCAAAGGTTGATAGTGGGACATGGTTACACCGGAAAGTGAATTGCAACTTCCGGGCGGGCGCTGCGTAATCTGAATTAATTTCACGCCCCAGGAGAGTATGTATGATGAGCGCCTCGAAGCCGCGACGGATGACTGACGACGGCGAACTGCACGAATTGGCTGATTATGTGGAGCCGGAACCAGAGCGCGTCTTTTGTACGCAGTGCGGCACATCGAATCCGCCGGATAGCCGCTACTGCCGAAACTGCGGTCATTCGCTGATTGAAGGTCAGGAAGCACCCGCTCTGCAAACACTCCAAAAGCCAAAACGCTCTGAGCAATCCGAAGCGCAAATGGCAGCACAAACCGCCCCGCAGCGTATGACGCGCATGGGGCCGGGCATGGTTATTTTTGAACTGACCAAATTAGTGATTATGGGAACGCTGGTTTATCTCACGTCGCAGACCAATATTCTGGTGACGCTGGCCGTGCTGCTCGTCTGGATGATGACCGAAATGGCACGGCACGGCGCACTGACCAGCAAATAACTTAGAGGATCGACTGTAGAATCGCTTCGATCTCAGCCAGCGTATTCGCCGCCACGATCTGTTCTGTCAGGCGGTGGCGGCCATTGATCCCCGTCAGATACTTGGGAAGCTGACCGCGTAATGCCCGTACCGCTGCGTGTTCCCCGGCGGGCGCGGTTTTGACGGCGATCTGGGCATGGCGCACTGCCGCTTCGATCCGCTCCGCAACCGTTGGCGGCGGCAGTGTTTCGCCGGTACGGAGCGCGTGACCGATCTGGTGAAAAATCCAGGGGTTGCCCATTGCTGCCCGTCCGATCATCACGCCATCGCAGCCCGTTTGCGCCAACATGCGCGCTGCGTCATCGGCATCTTTCACATCGCCGTTCCCAATCACCGGAATGTGTTTCACGGATTGTTTGACCTGCCGGATGATGTCCCAATCCGCCTGACCCGTAAAGCCCTGTTCAGCAGTGCGTGCATGGACGGCAATTGCCTGTACTCCGGATTCTTCGGCGGCATGAGCAAATTCCATCGCCGTCAGGTGTTGAGCATCCCACCCGGCACGTACTTTAACCGTCACCGGGATTTTGACCGCCTTCACAACCGTTTCAACAACGCGCGTCGCCGTGCAAACGTCCTTGAGCAGTGCCGCACCCGCCCCCTTTTTGGCGACTTTTGGCACCCAGCAGCCCATATTGATATCAACAATATCCGCGCCCAGATCGGCCACGAGCTGCGCGGCCTCGGCCATGACCCCTGCATCCGAACCGAACAACTGCACCGCTACCGGGCGTTCGCCTTGTGTCCAGTCGAACATATCATAGGTTTTCAGGCTTTTATAGTGAATCGCGTCAGAGCTGATCAATTCCGTACAGACCAGCCCACAATCGCCCATTTCGATACACAACCGCCGAAAGGCATGGTTTGTCACGCCCGCCATGGGGGCAAGTGTCAGCGGCGTTTTGATCGTCACGTTGCCAATCTGAATAGGGCGCAAAGCGACAGGCGCGAAATCGAGTGTTTGCATCATTTGTACCATTACTTGATGGTGATTCTAAAGCCGCGCCGCCGGATATTCAAGTGCTAAGGTTATTGGCGTAAGGTCAGGATAAAGGCTCCTGCTGCCAGCGCCATGACTGCCGTCGTCAACCAGCCCATGAAATTCGTGCGACGACTGTTGACGCGATCCCCCATGATCGTTTTGTTCGCGGAAATGAGCATCAGAAGTGCCAGTACAGGCGGTGCCAATAAGCCATTGATAACCGCCGTCCAGAACAGCGCCTGAATCGGATTGATGCCCAGAAAGTTGACGAGCATCCCAATCAGCGACGCAGCCACGATGATCGCGTAAAACTGACGGGCTTCACCCGGCTTGTTATCCAGGCCGTACTTCCAACCAAACGCCTCCGAAATGGCATACGCTGCCGATCCGGTCAGAACGGGAACCGCCAGAATCCCCGCACCGATCAACCCCACGGCCAGCAGCAGTTTGGCCGCATCCCCCGCGATGGGGCGCAGTGCTTCCGCTGCGTCAGTGGCCGATTGAATATCCGTTTTGCCTGCCTTGAACAGAGTCGCGCCCGTTGCCAGAATGATGAAAAACATGACCACATTGGAGACGATCATGCCGATATTCACATCCCAGCTTGCGAATTTGAGTTCGGTGTTGGTCGCGCCTTTGCGCTGCCAGACACTAACTCGTCCCTGACTGATCTCTTCTTCGACTTCCTGACTGGCCTGCCAGAATAACAGATAAGGCGAAATCGTCGTGCCTAAAATAGCGATCACCGTCGTGATAAACATTTTATCAAACTGAAAATTAGGAATGATAGCACTGTGCAAGACCTCGCCCCAATCCGGTTTGGCAAGGATTCCCGAACCGATATAGGCCAGCAGTGCCAGCGTTAACCATTTGAACACGCGCGCGATCAGTTTGTACGATCCCCAAACTTGCAGTGCGATAATCAAGACCGTGATCGGGATGATCATCAGTGTTACTGGAACGGGCACGATCAGATTGATCGCGGCGGCAATCGCGCCAATATCGACTCCGGCGTTGATCGTGTTGGCGGCAAACAGCGCGAACACCACGACATAGGTCAGTTTGTGTGGATAGTGTTTTCGCAGCATGCCTGCCAGCCCGCGCCCGGTGACCATTCCCACTTTGGCACTGATATACTGGACGGTGATCATCAGGGGCAGCGCCCACAACGCGATCCACAACGTCCCGTAGCCCAGCGACGCACCCGCCACGCTGTACGTCCCGATGCCCGATGGATCATCATCCGATGCGCCGGTGATCAGGCCGGGACCAAGCACCTTGAGAAACTGCTTGAACGATCCTTTACCGGACTTTGGATCGGGCGAGGTGTATGCGCCACCCAACTCCTGATGTGGAATTATCGGTGAACTGGCTGAGTCGTTGTCCGAAGCCTGCTGAACACTCATTCTGGCCGCCTCATGGATTTTACGCTTGACTTGGCAAAGTGCGTACCAGAATTTAACGCTGTCGGTCTTAAAGCCCCTCTCCCGAGGGAGAGGGGTTGGGGGTGAGGGCTGGATTTTGCCTAATTTCGTAA
This sequence comes from Aggregatilineales bacterium, assembly GCA_038239365.1. Classification (GTDB taxonomy): domain Bacteria; phylum Chloroflexota; class Anaerolineae; order Aggregatilineales; family UBA2796; genus JBBRMW01. The sequence continues at coordinate 2,496 of JBBSEU010000149.1, read as the reverse complement.
AGCGCGCTAGCATTGCACCCTTCGCCGTAGGGGGGAACCTACGAGGATACGCTGAATGCTAAATCAACTGAACATTTCTGAGCCACCGATTGATCCGCTGGACGATACCAATCCCACCGGGTTACGTAAGCCGCTCAAGATCAGACGGCGCAATCCGTTGCCACGTTTGCTGCTCTGGGTTGGCGCGCTGGGATTCACAACCGCCGCCGCGATCCTCTATGTGCAACAAGGTAATCGGCCTGCGCCGCCCGCGCCGCCGCCGATCATCATCGTTGCCACGTCCGCCGCGACCAACATCCCGACGGCTGTTCCCGCGACAGACGTTCCTCAGCAGGCTGTACAGTTCGAGCCGCCGTCACCCGATGTGCTGGCCGAGATGATGATGCGCCCGGCCAATATCACGCCACCCGAAGAAGTGCTGTATCGCCAGGAAAACGCCTTCACCATTGCCCCGGCGCGGCCACGCTCTGGACCAATTGAGTATTCAATCCAGGTGGGCGATACGATTGAAAAGATCGCCAAAAAGTTCAACATTTCGCAAGATACGATCATCTGGAACAACGATATTGGCTATATCAACCGTTTACAGGTCGGCACAACGTTCACGATCCTGCCTGTAGACGGCATCTGGTACAAACCGAGCGCCGACGAAACGATTCAGGCAATGGCCGCCAAATACAAAGTGTCGCCCTACGCGATCATCGATTCGGAATACAACAAACTCGGTTCGGCCAAACCTGAGACGCTCATCCCGGCCAATGCGCTGACGATCATGATCCCTGGTGGCACCACCAAAACTATCGCCATCTACTGGAAACCGACGATCAATCGCAAGCCCGCTACCAAACCCGGCAGCAACTTCGGCGGCAACACCAAAGAAGGTGAAGTCGTGTTTGGCGGTGGCGCGGGATCATGCGGCTATCAGCGTGACGGCGGTGGTGATGGCGGCCTGGGCTATCCACTGAATGCGGGCTATCACGTCATTCGCGGCTTTTCGTCGTATCACAGCGGGATCGATCTGGCTGATCCGACAGGCACGCCCGTCATGGCCGCAGGTGCGGGAACAGTCATTTTCGCGGGTTGGAGCGATTGGGGATATGGTAACAGTATTGTGATCGCACATACGCCGGGACTGTATACACTCTATGGGCATTTGAGCGCCATTAACGTTTCGTGCGGGCAGTTCGTTGGCCGGGCACAGATCATTGGCGCGGTAGGCACTACAGGCAACAGCACCGGGCCGCACCTTCATTTCGAGGTTCGCATTGGTGACAACCTTGTGCCGATTGACCCGGTAGGCAAATACGGCGGTTTTTAACAGGATAATCATGCGCGCGCTTCGCTACGATACTCGTCTTGCCCTCGTTACCAATGAACCTGATCCTTCCCCAGCCTCCGACGAAGCCGTGATTCGGCTGCGCCTGGCAGGTATTTGTCACACCGATCTGGAACTGACGCGCGGCTACATGGGCTTTCAGGGCATTCTGGGACACGAATTTGTCGGGGAGATTCTCACTGAGTCGAACGATTGGAAAGTCGGTCAGCGCGTCGTGGGAGAGATCAATATCGCGTGCGGCCACTGCGATTTATGTGCGGCGGGTATCCCAAGCCAGTGCCGCAATCGTTCGACGCTGGGCATTGACCGTTACCCCGGTGCTTTCGCCGATTGTTTGCGGGTGCCGTTTCGCAACCTGCACGCCGTACCCGACAACGTGCCGGATGAAATGGCCGTGTTCACTGAACCTTTGGCCGCCGCATTGCAAGTGACCGAACTTGTCCCCATTCAGCCGTCGGATCGGGTCGTAGTGATCGGTGCGGGCAAGTTAGGCTTGCTGATCGCGCAGGTATTGGCACTTACCGGTTGCGATCTGACCGTGATCGCACACCGCCCGACACCGATCAGCCTGCTCGATAAGTGGGGGATTCATCACGTCGCGTCGGCGTCACAACTGCCCAGACAGCAGGCGCATGTCATCGTCGATGCGACAGGCAATGAACAGGGTTTCGCCTCATCGCTCGATCTGGTACGTCCGCGCGGCACGATTGTCCTCAAAAGCACCTACGCCAACTTGCCTAAAACAGATATGACCCGTCTCGTGGTTGATGAAGTGCGGCTTGTTGGCAGTCGATGCGGCCCATTCGATAAAGCCTTGCATTTGATGGTCGATCAAAAAATCGATCTGGTGTCGATGATTGAGCGTCGGTTTTGGCTGGATGCGGCACTGATGGCATTTCAGTATGCGGCTCAACCGGGCGTCCTCAAGGTGCTGCTCTCGCCCTGAACTGAAATTCGCCGCACCCCTTGACAGCGATTGCAGAAGTCGTTAGGATAACGGGCATAACTTTACACACCACAGACGTTGAGTCGGGTTAGTACACATCCAGCGATGTTCAGAGAGCCGCCACTGGCTGCGAAGGCGGTACACGCGCAGATGTCGAATGGGCCGATGAGTCGCCAGGGCAAACCCACGCTTCCAAACCGTGAGTAGTAGCTCT
>JBBSEU010000148.1:0-14226 GCA_038239365.1 Aggregatilineales bacterium | reverse complement strand
CGCATCCATTCGGCTCTTGACTACGCTACGCCTGCTGAAATGGACGCTCGCTGGGGCAAAGCGGCTGCCCCCTTACTAAACTGACCGATTCTGTGTCCAGTTTTTGGGGCGCATTACACATAACGTGGACGTCATACAAATAGAAATATTGGTCACGAGAGTGTTCCCGGTGGGACTCGAACCCACGCTTCCAGCTTCGGAGGCTGGCACTCTATCCACTGAGCTACGGGAACATTTGCGGTTTTTAGTGTACCATTGTTGGCGGTTCTTATCAAGGGATCAATTCGCTATGCCGCGTCGTCAATGGCTCACTCGACTTCGATTTCTTCCGGTGCTGCTCGGAATACTACTTGTTGCGTTGAGTGCCCGCGCGCAGCCTGTCCGTTCGCAAAAGAAGCCGCCGCTCGATTTTAATATCATCATCGCGGATCGCGGCAACAACCGGATCATCGAAGTCACGCCCGATAAAAAGGTCGTGTGGGAATACACATTCAAGATTCAAATCCCGCATCACGGCGCGGATGACGCCTTTTTTGCGCCCGGCAACAAAGAGATCGTCGCCAATCTTGCCGATGAAAACCAGATCGTGATGATCGATTACGCGACTCGCAAAGTCGTCTGGCAGTACGGCACAGGCGCGAAAGGATCAGAGCCGGGTCAGCTTCACTCACCGGACGATGCGTACCGTTTGGCCGATGGCAATTTCTCCGTCGCGGACATCAATAACTGCCGGATCGTGATCATTTCGCCCGATAAAAACGTCGTGCGCGAATACGGTCATGCCAGCAAATGTGTGTCGCAGCCCGGCTACTACAACAAGCCGAACGGTGCAACGCCGCTCCCGGATGGTCACTTCCTGATTACGGAGATCGTCGAGAAGCGCATCACCGAGATTGACCGTGACGGCAACGAATTGTGGACGTTCCACGCGCCGGTTCACTATCCGTCGGACGCACAGCTAACGGCACGCGGCACGATCATCCTGGCTGATTACGATAAATATGGCAGCATTCTGGAACTGGACAAAAAGGGTAATGTGTTGTGGCAGTATGGCCCGTTTGATACGCCCGAAGGCCGTTTGCGCTGGCCGTCGCTGGCAACCGAACTGCCCAATGGCAATATCATCGCCACTGACGATTTCAACCATCGCGTGATCGTCATTGATAAGGAGACCAAAGAAGTTGTCTGGCAGTACGGCGTCACCGGGCGCAAAGGTGATTTACCCGGCTACTTGAACATCCCCGACGGCCTGGATTGGCGACACGAACCTGATCCGATGGTGACGACGGGTACCAATTAGCAGGTTGACGCGGCTCGCTGGTCAAACAAGTCCCAAACGTGCTTAATCTCCGCCGTTCTCAACCTTCACCGCCTGCGAACCGTACCACGCCGGCCAGGGATAACGCTTGCCGTCATCATAGCGAATATCGTAGTAATTCTCGACGATGCGGCGCACAATCGGCGCGGCCATGTACGATCCTTCGTGACTGTTCTCGACAATACACACGATGGCAATATCCGGACTATCGGCGCTTCGTCCGGCAAAGGCCGCGAACCAGGCGTGCGGGTTCTGCTGACCGCTTTCCGCCGTGCCTGTTTTGCCGCAAACCACCGCGTCCTTGAAATGCTCGAACACAAAAACCGCCGTCCCCAGAGGCCGATAAGTCGTGACCTGACACATCGAGTCCTGAATGGCGGCGATCACTTCCGGTTTCAGGTTCATATTGCCGCTGACGATGGGTTTGGCGACGTAACTATCCTCGTTGATCAATCCGGTCTTTTTGACGAGCAGCGGTTGATAGAGCGTGCCGCCGTTAGCGATCCCGGCCACCATACGCACAACCTGCAGCGGCGTCACGAGCAGCGTTCCCTGACCGATCACGAAGTCCAGCGCATCGCTGTTCGTCCAGCGTTTGCCCTGTGTTTCGGGGTACGTCTCCGGGTTGGGGACTTGCCCGGCGTTTTCGCGCACACCTTTGATTCCAGTCGGTGCGCCGAAGCCCATTTGTTTGGCATATGTCGGCAAAATATCCTGATCGGCTTGATTCAGCGTCAGGCCGACGTGCCAGAAGAATGGGTCACACGAACCGACAAGCGCTTGTCGCAAATTGAGTAAACCATGTTGACCGGGGCCTTCGTGATAAATCCAGTCAGTGCGGAAGCGATCCCCAATCGCACTGCCGTTCCAGACGCCCGTACACACATAAGTTGAATCGAGGCCAACTTTGCCACTGTCGGCGCCCGCCGCCATCGACACAATCTTGAAGACGGAGCCAAGCGGATACAGGCCAAGTGTCGCCCGATTAAAAGTCGGTTTGCGCGGGTCTTTTGCCCACTGCTGAATGAGCGTTTGGGCATTATCCAGCGGCGTGACCGGGTTGAAGGCGTTAATGTCGAAATCGGGATAGCTGGCAATCGCCAGAATTTCGCCAGTATGCACATCCATGACAATCGCCGCGCCCCCTTTTGAGGTATAGAACCAGGCGCTGGTCGATGAAAATGCCTCTTTGAGCGCGTTCTGAACGGATACCTGAAATTTGGCGTCGATGGTCAAAAAGACGCTCTGGGCAGGTTTTGCCGGACTCTGACCCAATGTGCGGAGTGTAACGCCGTTCTTTTTGAGGATCAGAGTCGATGCGCCATGCCCGGCCAATACATCTTCCCAGAAACGTTCGATGCCATCAATGCCGACAAACGCATCGGGCGAATAGCCTTTCGCCAACCATTCGGCTTGCTGCTCTGCCGGAATGTGCCCCACATAGCCCACCACATGCGGCGCGATGCCACCTTGAGGGTAGTTGCGCGCCGGGCTGGATTTATAGGTCATCTTGCAGACAGCTTCGAGGGCGGGTCGCTGCTCACTGAACGTTTTCAGACTGAGTACGCCCACATCATAGGCCTGGGGCTTTCCAGTGAACTGGCTGTAAATCTTTTTGAGCGTGGCCGCGTCACGCTGCGGGAATACGCGGGCGATTTGGGCGAAGCAGTCATCCGGGTTGCCCGTCGGATATTTTTCGGTAAGCAGGGAAAGCGTCACCTGCTGATTGGTCTGATCCGCCAAAGCAAGCCCGTTGCGATCATAAATATTGCCGCGATTGGGTGAGGTGGTCAGCACGTCTAAAACCGCGCCGTCTTTCATCTCGGCAAACACATCGCCAAATGACCAAGCGACGCGCCAACCATCCGAGGTGCTTTCCAAATTTAACGTGCGGTTCGGATCGGTGATCGTGCCGTACAGGTTCGTTTTGAAGCTCATATCGTAGGCGATTTGCGCCAATGTGCCCTGCTGAATGGCGTTCGTGAAGATGTATGATTTGCCACCGGGCGCGACGGTCAGCAGATTATCGGCATTTTTGTAGACGGCCTGAAAATCGGCCTGAGAGGTTGCGCCGCGACTCTTGACGTGCAGCAGTTGGTACATACCGTCATAATCGTTGGCAGCCCAGGCGTTCAGAAAATCGCCTGCGGTTTGCTGCGCCTGCTCCATCGACAGGGCAAGCGTCGGCACTTGCTGAGCAGGTGGCGCTCCCGGCGTCGGAGTCGCACAGGCCGCCAGCATCAAAATGATCAGGACAATAACGACTCGTCTGGTTCGACTCATCTATTTTTGCAGTGCTTCAAAAATACAGTGATCGGTGGTTGGATCGCACGGCACAGGCTGTGGCACTGTGACGCCTTGCCGGGAGAGCATGGCACATAACGTACACATCGGCAAGCCCATCACATTCGCGTAGCAGCCCTTGAGACGTTCGACAGGGTGAAAGCCGCGATGCTGAATGCCATACGATCCGGCTTTATCGAAGGGTTCACCTGCCGCGACATAGGCCGCGATCTCAGCATCCGAATAGGGGCGCATCAGGATCGTAGTTGAGGTGACGCTGGTTTGCGACTCGCCGGATAGGGTATCACGCACGGTGATTCCAGTGTGAACAGTGTGTTCGCGCCCGCGCAATTGACGGAGCATGGCCGTCGCTTCGGCTGCATCGGCGGGTTTGCCCAGGATGTTCGCGCCGTCGGCAACTGTCGTATCGGCAGTGATGATCAAACTATCGGGGCGTTCAACGGCGGCGGATTTTTCGCGGCTGAGCCGGGCGACATACTGATCGGCGGGTTCGCCAGGATGGGGCGTTTCGTCAATATCGGGGCGGGCTACCTCGAAAGATAGCCCGGTGAGGGTCAGGAGTTCACGGCGGCGCGGCGAACCGGAAGCCAGCAGCAGCGTTGGCCGAGACACCGAAGCCATACTTAAGCCTGTGTCGAGTCGTCTTCGTCTTCGATTTCTTCGTCGAACTCGTCGAGGTCGTCCTCATCCAACTCGTCGTCGAAGTCTTCATAATCTTCGTCAAAATCATCATCGAAGTCGTCGTCTTCATCCATTTCGACGCCGTGTGGGTGGCCGTGTTCGACTTCTTCCGGGGTCGCTTCACGCACACCGATCACCTGAACGCTGAAAAACAACGGCTGTCCGGCCAGCGGGTGATTGAAGTCGAGCGTCACGCTGTCGGGCGCGATCTCACGGACATAGGCTTCGGAGAGATTGCCTTCATCATCGCGGATCGCCAGCACCATGCCGAGCTTCATTTCGATGTTGCGGGGCAGCGCCTGACGCTCCACCACTTCGACATCGTCCGGGTCATATTCGCCGTAGCCTTCTGCCGGGTTGACGCGCACATCTTTTTCAGCGCCGACTTGCAAGCCCGTCAGTTCCTTTTCCAGCCCTGGGATGATGTTGTCTGCGCCATGCAGATATTCAAGCGGTTCATCAACTTCCGAGTAGTCGATTACTTCACCGTTTTGCAGCTTGAGCGTATATGCCAGGCTGACCACTGCGCCGTCTCTAATTGTGTCGAACATGGGACTTTTCCTCTTTTGCGGGCGCTACACGGCCCAGAACGCGGACTATTATACCTGATCGTTCGGCCAAAAGTGTAAGAAAATTATTAGGGCAAGAACCTCAAGTCTATAGTTGAGGTGTGAGGCCAACTTGCACCTTTCCGTGCCATACAACATGCGTTACGATCACGCGCATTGAATATGGAAACTGATTAATGCCGTGTACTCGTGACCCTTAAATCGAGCCTCCGCTATAATATTGCCGCTTACCTGGCCGATATGGTTTTGTTCAGTCTGGCGCTGGCCTTTCTGGATACCTCGACAGTCATCCCCGATTTCGTGGGTCAGGCCACCGACTCCAAAGTGTTGGTTGGCATTTCGGGTATCCTGTTTGCGGTAGGTTGGCGCTTGCCACAACTGGCACTGGCTCCTACTGTGAACCGCACTAAAAACAAGCGTCGCTTCATGTTCTGGACGAGCTTGCCAGGACGCTTCATGTTTCTGATCATCGCCGGGCTGATCGCGCTGATCGGCACGCGCAGCCCCGGCTTGATGCTACTCGTTTTCTTTGCGGGCTATCTGATCTTTGCGTTGTGCGATGGTGTGACCAGTCTGGCCTGGATCGAATTGATCGGCAATGCCATCCCGGAAGGGACACGCGCTATCATGTTCGGCGTTTCACAGGTAGTCGCCGGGTTAGCGGTTCTAGTGATTCAAGGGTTGTTGCGCCAACTGTTGGGTCCACAAGGCCCCGGCTACCCGATCAATTTTGCGGTTGTCTTTGCTATCGCGGGCGGATTGTTGGCGCTCTCCCTCATTCCAGTAGCGAATCTGTACGAACATCCCGTTGAGACCAAAGTGCGCGTCATTCAGCCGACGGATTATTTGCCCTATCTGGCGAAACTCGTTCGGAGAGATCGCGGCTTTCGGCAGTTTTTGGTAGCACGCTTCTTTCTCGAATTTTCCTTTTTTATCATTGTGCCGTTTTATATCGGCTTCGAGACGCAGACATTCGGAATGCCCGCTGCACAGGCTGTCAGTGATTCGCTTATCGCCGTTACGTTGGGCACGATAGGCGGTTCAGCGTTAGGTGGCTGGTTGAGCAACCGTTTTGGCAGTCGTTCCGCCATTCGGTTACAGGCGCTGGCAGCCCTGCTGGGTCCCACATTGGCTGTACTGAGTCCGGCCATTGGCTCATGGGTGCTGCTCGTCTCGTTTGTGATGGTCGGTTTAGGCGGCTCACTTCCCACAACCGGGTTGATCAATTGGCTGATCAGCTATCCTCCGGTAGAAGATCGCCCGATGTATACGGGCATCGCCAACACACTTGGTGCGGTGGCACTGTCTGCCCCAGTCATCGGTGGCCTGCTGTTGCAATCGACTTCATATTCCGTACTGTTGATGCTTACTGCTGCTGTCGCACTGATAGCTACTTTTTTTGCGCTGCGACTGCCCAGATCGCATCAGGGAGTCGAGGCCGCCTGACCATGCCGCATATTCTGTTCCTAATGTCCGATACAGGCGGTGGTCATCGTGCGGCGTCGCGGGCCATTGAGACGGCGCTCAACATGCGCTATCCCGGCCAGTTCACAACCGAATTGGTAGACGTGTGGAAGCACTACACACCCTTTCCACTCAACACCATGCCAGAGGTGTACACGCCCTGGATCAATCGCAACCCGACCAGTTATTCGGCGCTGTTCTGGCTCAACGATCAGGTGTTATCACGGCCACAGGGCGGCCTGCTATCGGTTGAGCGTATGTTCCCACGCATGAAGCGGCTGCTGTTCAGGGATCATCCCGCCGATATTGTGGTCTGTGTCCATTCGGTGTTTGTGCGGCCAGCAATCTACGCCCTGCGCCGCGAAAATAGCCAGAAACCGTTCATCACCGTGATCACCGACTATGCCTGGCCGACGGTGCTGTGGTATGACCGTCGTGTGGATCGCTGCCTTGTCCCGACTGAACCCGCCTATGAGCGCGGCCTCAAACTCGGCTTGAAACCGGAACAACTACGCTTGACAGGCGCGCCCGTTCACCCCAAGTTCACGACAGTCAACCTGACGCGCGATGCGGCCAAACAGCAGCTTGGCTGGGATCGGTCATTGCCCGCGATTTTGATCGTCGGTGGGGGCGCGGGCATGGGGCCATTGATCAAAACGGCGCGCGCTATTGATGAGCAGCGATTGCCCTGTCAACTGATCGTGGTTGCTGGACGAAACGAACGCATGAAAAGTTATCTGGACTCAGTGGTGTGGAATCGGCCAACGCGCATCTACGGTTTCGTCAACAATATGGAAGTATTCATGACGGCGGCGGATTTGTTGATCACGAAGGCGGGACCCGCCACGATCACCGAAGCAGCCATTGTTGGGCTGCCGATGGTCATCAGTGGCGCGATCCTGTATCAGGAGTCTCCCAATGCGGAGTACGTGGTTAAACAGGGCGCGGGCGTATACGCGCCGGGGCCGGACAAAGTGGCGGCGGCAGTTGCCAAAATTTTCAGTGACGATGGCACACAGTTAAAACAATTATCGGCAGGCGTGCGTAAACTGGCACAGCCCAACGCAATCTGGCAGATCGCGGACGAAATTCGCGCCTATAGTTGAGGATAAGTAATATGAATTTTCAACAGTACATTGGCGGGCAATGGCTCAATGCCAACAACGGCAAAACCTGGGACGTAATCGACCCGGCTACCGAAACACCGATTGCCAGCGTCCCGTTTGGCGATGCAACCGACGCCCGCGCCGCACTTGAAGCCGCTAAAGCCGCTCAACCCGGCTGGGCAGCGCGCACCGCCTACGAACGTGCCGCGATCCTGATCAAAGCCGCGAATATCCTGCGTGAACGCTGCGATGAATACGCACCGATCATGACTCGTGAGTGCGGCAAGCCGTTGAGTGAGTCGCGCGGCGAATGGCTGTCCAGCGCCAATTTGCTGGAATGGTTCGCCGAAGAAGGCAAGCGCGCCTATGGCCGCACCATCCCGGCGCGCGCCAAAGATAAGCGACTGGTCGTGCTGCATCAACCGATTGGCGTGGTGGCAACGATCACCGCCTGGAATTTTCCGGCATGGCTGCTGGCGCGGGCATGGGGCGCGGCATTGGCGGCAGGTTGCACCGTCGTTGGCCGCCCTTCCGAGCTAACCCCGATGAGCGCGATGGTCTTGACCAATGTGCTGGTTGAGGCAGGTTTGCCGCCCGGCGTTCTGAATCTGGTCAACGGCGATCCGGCCTCGATGGGCGATGAATTTCTGCACAACCCGATCTGCCGCAAAATCAGCTTCACAGGCAGCACGCGCGTTGGCAAACTGCTCATGCGCGGCGCGGCGGAAAACATCACACGGCTTTCGCTTGAACTGGGTGGCAGCGCCCCGGTCTTGATCTTTCCCGATGTCGATCTGGATTGGGCGGCACAGCAGGCCGTAATCCAGAAATATCGCAACAATGGTCAGGTCTGTGTTTCGCCGCAGCGGTTCTACGTGCATAGCGACATTCAAGAGCAGTTCATCGACAAAGTGCAAACACTGGTGAGCGCGCTCAAAGTCGGTCACGGACTGGACGCCGGGACGAATATCGGGCCGTTGGTCACGGCGGCACAGCGCGAAAAAGTGGAGACACTCACCCACGACGCCATCAGCAAAGGCGCGGCAGTGGTTATCGGCGGAACGCGCCCCGCAGATCGGCCAAAAGGCTATTTTTTCCAGCCAACGGTACTCACCGGGATCGCTCCCGATATGCGAATCGCGCGTGAAGAAATTTTTGGCCCCGTCATGCCGATTGTCCCATTTCACAGCACCGATGAGGCATTGGCGCTTGCCAACGATACCGAATATGGGTTAGCCGCCTATGTGGTCACGCGCGATCTGAACACGGCTATTCGGATGTACGAAGGGCTGGAGTTTGGGATCATCGGCGTCAACGACTTTGCGCCGACAGCTACGGAGGGGCCATTTGGCGGCATGAAGACGAGCGGCATCGAGCGCGAACAGGGCAGCGAAGGCTTGATGAAATATCTGGAAACGAAGCTGGTCTCAATCGGCCTGAGCTAAGGAACAACCTTGACACTCGACCATCTTGAACTGCACGGCATCACGAAGCGTTTTCCGGGCGTGCTGGCAAACGATCATATCGATCTGGAAGTGCATCGCGGCGAAGTGCTGGCGCTGCTCGGCGAAAACGGCGCGGGTAAATCGACCCTGATGAAGATCGTCTATGGAATGCTCCAGCCAGACGAAGGCGAAATCCGGCTGAACGGCATACCCACCCGCATCGACTCGCCCGCCGCCGCTATCCGTGCCGGGATCGGGATGATTCATCAGCATTTTATGTTGGTGCCATCTCTGACCGTCGCCGAAAATGTGGCACTTGGCCTGGGTTCAGGGCGCGGCGGCCTGCTCGAACTTGCGCCGGTGAGTCGCCGTGTTCGTGAACTGAGTGAACGCTACAGCCTCAAAGTCGATCCGAAAGCGGCGGTCTGGCAGCTATCTGTTGGGGAGCAGCAGCGCGTCGAAATTCTCAAAGCCTTATACCGCGATGCCAGCGTCCTGATCCTGGATGAGCCGACGGCTGTCCTCACGCCGCAGGAAGTGATCGATCTATTCAAGATTTTGAAGCAAATGGCGCAGGGTGGCCGTTCGCTCATCTTCATTTCGCACAAGTTGCAGGAAGTGCTGTCGATCAGTGATCGCATCACGGTTTTGCGCGATGGCCGCGTCGTTGGCACGATGCCCACCGCGTCAGCCACCCGCGATTCGCTGGTACGGCTGATGGTTGGGCGCGATCTGACACTGCAAGTCGAGCGGCCTCCGATCGAGACGGGCGCGGTACGGCTCTCCGTGCGCGATCTATCGGCCTTCGGGGATCGACACACGCCCGCCTTGCGAAACGTCTCACTGGATGTACACGCCGGGGAAATCGTCGGTCTGGCCGGGGTTTCGGGTAACGGTCAGCGCGAACTGGCGGAAGTGATCGCGGGCTTGCGGCGGAGTACCGGCGGCGCGATTCATATTGACGCACTTGAAGTTTCGGCGGCCAGCGTGACTGAGCGCACTGCGGCGGGGCTGGCCTATGTGCCCGAAGAACGCATGAAAGACGGCGCGATTCGCAGCTTTTCGGTATCGGAAAACGCCATCCTGCAAACGCATCACCGCCCGCCAATTGCGCGCGGCGGCGTACTGAACTTTCGCAACATTCGCCAATCGACGCAAACGCTGATCGATGATTTCAACGTCAAAACGCCGACGCACAACACGGCCTTGCGGAATCTTTCGGGCGGCAACATTCAAAAACTGATCCTGGCGCGCGAACTGTCACGCAATCCGCGCGTGCTGATCGCGGCACAACCAACGCGCGGCGTAGACATCGGCTCGACGCTGTACATCCATCGCTGCCTGCTTGATCAACGGGCGCGCGGCACGGCCACACTGCTCATTTCTGAGGATTTGGACGAGGTGTTGACGCTTTCGGATCGCATCGCCGTGATGTACGAGGGGCAGATTCGCGGCATCATCCCGCGCGCCGAAGCCACGCCCGATCAATTAGGGTTGTTGATGGCGGGGGTTATGCCCTCATCCTGAAGTCCCACACTTTTGGGAAAGGGACTTCACAGGCTATTGCATCCGCACCAGGACGGGTGCTTCACGCCACAAGCCTTCCAGGTCATAGTAACGGCGCACGTCGGGATCGAAGATGTGTACCACCACATCGCCATAATCCATCAGCACCCAGCCGTCCTCACCACGCCCTTCGACGCGCCAGGGCAGCAGGTTATAGGCTTTTTTGGCTTCTTCGCGGATGTTCTCCGTGATCGCGTTGATTTGGCGATCACTGGGCGCTTCGCAAATGATGAAGTAGTCGGTCAGAATCGACACTTCGCGGAGATCGGTCAATATCACTTTTTCGCCCTTTATATCAGCAATCCAATCAATGATGCTGTGGGCTAAGGTCATCGGTTCCAGTAGAACCTCCTGCATCGGAAATGATCCTATTTTAACACAGTGGTTAACTGGCGTGAATAGCCGAGATTCTGCCCTTGCCCTGTGCAATCGCGGCGCTTGACATTTTAACGTCAGGCGAAAACGGCTATACTTCTCAGCAACCAGCGCCGAAACTGACTCGTCCGAGAGGCAATATGCCCACACTGTTCATTTCCTACAAGCGCGAAAGTGCAGTCCAGAAGATCGAAACGTAGGCTTTCCTGGTTCGTGAGACGCGCAGCCAAGTTGGTGAGATTTAGCTCTCCGCAATCACCAATCAACCCTCACAACGCACAAAGCCAGCGAACGATTGAGGAGAACTGATTCTCATCGGTCATGTTTGCGGCATTGGAGAGTGTCCCATCTTCAAGAAAACTCCAAATTTCCTCAGCCATTTTTGCTTCAATCGCAGCACCAATGAAAAACGTTGCTGGATCATAACCAGCAAAACCTTTGCGGATTCTTTCCAGGGCGGTTCGGGCAGTCTTCCAATGTTCATCAGCGCCTGCTGGATCAATACCACCCTTCAGTTCACCGAGTGCCAAGTATCGGCGTGGATCCTCAACATCAAGTCTGGAGTGAGTCTCATAGGACGAATCAAAAAGACACATGTCAATATTATTTTGAACAGCGGGAACGTTCAGGTTATAAACCAGAGTTCTATAACCAACATCACTTTTCCAGGCTAAAGCGGTGACGCTCAACTCAACGTCTGCGTCATCCGCAGATGACTCGCCCACCAATATTTTGTACCCGATAAATTCAGGTACGAAATGATTGATCTGGTCAATTTGCGCTGCGCTATGATTCCGCCAACGTTTCGCATCGACCCGCCTAAAGAATCGCCGCGTGTCAGCAAAAAACGAAAAACCAATTCCTCTACAAAATTAACCCCGGCAGGTTCAAGGTACTTTGCGATCAGCCCGAATATAGCCTCATCTCGGTCCGACTCCTGCAAATACTTGTACGCCTTGTCAGACACACCAGAGGCCACCAAAAGGGCTTGACGAATCTCCTTCAAAGGCAAAAGGTCTGTCGGATTTTGAACCTGTGCAGCAATTACTTTCAACTTCCGCGCTTCATCAACAAAAGGCGTTGCTCTACGGCTCTTTTCCAGAGCCAGCGACACAAACCCCGCTCGATAAGCAGCATAACTTGTCTTTAGATCAGAACCCGACTTGAGATGATCCAAATAAGGCTTGCCAACCGAAGGACTCACATCTTTCTCCAAATGTAGACGCATTTGCGTAGCGGATCACGCCCATGCACGCCCATTTGTTGACTACTATTTCCCTTACCGCTAGGTAGAACGAGGATATTCTCCACCGCGAAGCCTAAACCACAGGCAATATCCGATAGAATCAAATCGACAGGAATACTTGCGCCCGCATAACGCACATTGTCATTGACCATCATCATCAATGCGCCGGGCTTCAAAACCCGACTGCACTCATAGACAACGCAAGCCATCTCATAAAAATAGCCTCGTACCATACGAGGAATCCCATTGTTGTTGAGCAGCCCTTGATCCTTCTGATCTTCAAGATAAGCCAATATCAATTGTAGAAGCCTATGTCCATCGGCAGACGCAACAGCCATCTCCCACAAAGGATTCATTTCTACCAAATCTTTCTGGCGATTCTCAACCGTACAACTCAACATGCTCTGGCGCAACTCCACTAGATGCTTTTCTCCCACTCCAAGCAAGGCCAGTTCAAGAGCATACGTTCGTGTATAGTCGTACCGATTGCAATATGGTGGTGACGTAAGGATGCAATCAAAACCTGCCGCCGGAAGATTGGGAAGCACATCAAGACACGATCCCGAGTGCAGAGCTATTGCCCCGTGATCATGGCGTTCCTCAAAGAAACCGGGAAGATAGGCTGCGCCAGTTAGATCAAGAACAATCTCGTTCAGCTTGCCCACAATGGCTTCCTCAAAAGACGGGATATACCCCTTATCAAAAGGTTTATTCCCTTGCCGTCTCCCTGATGATCTATGATCCCAGCGCAGATACTGACCATCTTTTCTGGTAAAACTTACCCTTTCCAAAACGCATAAGAGCGCAAACATCAATATAGACCTGATCTTTGGATTTTCTTCCTCAAGACAACCCAAATACTGGCCCATCGCTTGCGCTGTTTCTTCCGAGTAAGCCCCTTTCGTTATTCTCAGCTCTGGAATGCCCTTTTGTTTGCTGCTCCCTTTCCAGGGTTTGCTTGTTGCCCATTGCACCAATATATTCAAATCGTCACTTCCCAGGCCAGAGTCAACAATCTGTTTTGCTGCAACAATCCATTGCCCTATCGGAAGCAACTCAATCCCTTCGGCAGACATTCCAAGCCCGGCAGAAGCAAAGAGCGCCGTTCCACTCCCGGCAAAAGGATCAAGCAGGACACCACTCGAAATGCTGTACCGTCCAAGAAGATATTCCACCAACCGTGCCGAAAACGCCTCTTTGAATTTGTACCAACGGTATACCGAACGAGACTTATCTGCCTGAAAGCTGACAATCTCTCGGCTCAAAGAGTGATCAACCCTCAGAAGTCCTTGATACCCCTGTTCAACTTTCATACTGAGAGCGTCGATTGCATTAAGAATCGCTCTTTCCTTTCCCGTCGTTCCAACCTGATCCAAAGGAATACTGCTCATCACAAGCCCCAACGCTTTTCCGTCCATACTTTTGAAACATTGATTGTATCCTGCGCGCAAACTGTCGATGTGTGAAAAATTTTCCTAACCTTGCCTTATTGACACCGCTGAAAAAGTCATGTTATACTGATCGCGTCCAATTTATTTAAGTGCCCCTGCGCTGTTAGACGCAGCCAGAGGCGTGGTGTACCTATGTTGGAGGTAACACAATGATCGACTCTACCCCAAACCCGCTGTCCTTTCCAAACGCTGACGGTGATCAGCGCCCGCTCCCGGAAATTGTTGCTGCTGGCAAACCCGATGAACCCGAAAATCCCGGTTGGGAGTCGTTTCCGCTTGCCTGGCACGACGTTGAGGGCAAACGCTACTACGCCGTCCAGGATTGGATTGTTGGCGTCGCCCAACCCGCCTATCCGCGCAAATTTTGGGACTCACTCAAACGGCGACTCAAGAAAGCCAAAATTGAACTGTCTTCATCGTGGAGACAGTTGCCGTACACCGCTAGCAACGGCAAAACCTATGAAATGGAGTTTGCCACCGCCGAAGGGCTGTACATCATCACGCAGCGGATGGACGCCGAAACCGGACTCCGTGATCGCATCCTTCGCTTTCTGGCAAATGCGGGCGTCATTGTCGATGAAGCGCGCACCGATCCTGATGGTCTGTTGGAACAGGTAGTCGGCAAGAACCCGGAACGTGTAATCGAAGCGGTCATTGAGTTCTACCGCAAACGCGGCAATAAAGACGAGTGGATCGCCTCT
>JBBSEU010000147.1:0-14240 GCA_038239365.1 Aggregatilineales bacterium | reverse complement strand
CCCGTTGAAACTAATGATTGTCCCATTCCCAACAGACATTTTCGCGCCAGTTTTTGATCGTTGATGCGGCCTATTACACGCTCATACATCGAGATCAGGCGCGTGAATTGCCCCCACACGAGAAGATAACCCGCATCCAGTCGAGTCAGCAGGCTGGCCGCCGCATCGTACCTTTCGGCTTGAACCAGATGTTCAAAACGGGCAAGCTGCGCTGCTAAATCATCAATCGACTTCCACTGATCTTGTGGCTTTTCCTGGCGCGCATAAAAATCGGCGGCGCGGCCATGCAAGGCGTGCCGGGTGTAACGCGCAGCTTCCTCCACCGCCGTCAGATCAGCGGGCGTGCCATCGGGTACATTGGCGTAGCAATACGCCCGATCAATTGGGTGCAGCGCGAACGTACCAGCTACGCGATTGAAGTTCACGAAATAGGAACGTACCAGCCGATTCAACACAGCGCGCATGTTGGACGTATCAAGATAAGGTGCAAGCAAAAACTCAATGGCGGACTGTTTGACCGGTAGGTTAAAGACGGCCAACGCTTCCATCACGCATAATGCTGACGGGCTGAGCCGATCAATCGCCTGCTGCACCAACAACGCGATGATTTCGCTGTCGGCACGTGGCCCGTCACGCGCATCATCAATCAACGCATCAATATCCAGCAGGCTATCTTCGAGCAGCAAACCCGCGACGGCTTCAAGGGCGCGTGGGAAGCCGCGTGTCTTTTCTACCAAACGGGACAGCTTCACTTCGGGCGCGTCACGCAGCCCGGCAAGACCATCGGGATCGCTGGCACGGAGCAAGGCAATCCCATCTTCAACGCTTAATCCCTGATCGAGCGGGATCAATCGTTCCTGTGGTTTGAGTTCACGCGGCAAGGCAAGCGGTTCGCGGCTGGTGATCAAGAGTGTGAGTGCGCCGCCCTGTGAGAGAACAGCTTCTATAAACGCATTGAGTTCAGGATCGGTCAATTCGCCATTTTCGGGATTTTGGAGTGTTTCCAGGTTGTCCAGCAGCAGCACGTAATAGCCTGCTTTAAGCGTATCGAGCAGTGCCGATGTTTTTTGTGGTGTCTGCATTTGTCCATCGCCACGCAACCCCTCAAGTGTTGTTTGTGCCTCACCGCCGAGCAGCCGCCCAAAATCGGCCAGGATGCGATCCAGGCTGATCCCGGTACTGATTGCACTCAGATACACGATCCCATCCGGCGCGCTGCCGTCTGCTGCCGATCCCAGGTCGGCCAGAACCTTGCAGGCCAGCGCCGTTTTGCCGACGCCGCCGCGCCCGTAGATGCTGATCAGGCGCACGCGCTCCGAGAGCAAACGGGCTATATCGGAAAGTTCTTTTTGGCGTCCCTTGAACCGATCCTGGATGCTCAGCGGCGGCGAATTAATCACGCGGGTCCCTTGCCGCGATGTGTTGTTCAGGTTTTCGATTGCCATTGCCGCCAGCGCCCGCCGTTCCTGTTCAGCGGCGCGCGCCGGGTTCATCGGCACAAACGTATCCGCTTCCTGCTCAGGTGTCCCGGCGACTCGATTTTGCGCCTGCATCAGATTCGGCTGAACGCCCAATATCCAGGTGCGATCATCGGCGGGTGAACGGTTACTATCAGTTTGCACCACCGGGGCTGCCCAAACTGGTTCTTCCTCAACTACTGTCTGAAAGGCGGCGGCCAATGCGTCTGCCGACTCAAAGCGGTTGGCAGGATGTTTAGCCAGTGCCTTGTTGATAATCCATTCGACTCGCGCGGGTACTTCGGGACGTATCCGACGGATCGAGGGCACGGGTTGATAAACATGCAGGTGCATCATCGTCAGTGATGAGTCGGCCACAAAGGGCGTGTGCCCAACGATCATCTCAAACAGCATTGCGCCCAAGGCGTAAACATCGGCACGCGGATCAATTGTTTCGCCGCGCCACTGTTCCGGCGACATATAGGGCGGAGTCCCAACGATCATCCCTGTACGTGTGATAGTGCTGGTATCGTGCAGCACTTTGGCGATCCCGAAGTCGGTCAGGATCGCGTCACCTTGCGTGTTGAGCATCACATTTTGCGGTTTCAAATCGCGGTGGACGATGCCGCGCGCATGAGCATAAGTTAACGCCGAGGCGATCTGTGTGAGCAGCGCAGCGAGTCGCTGGGGTGTCAAGGTTCGTGCCTGTCCCGCCCGATTCGACTGGCGAATCAGGCGGCTTAATGTGCCACCGGTCAGCAGTTCCATGACCAGATACAGCGTATTCCCTTCCTGACCGTAGCCGAAGGTTTTCAGGATGTACGGATGATTCAATTGTGAGATCGTCTCGAATTCACGCACAAAACGCCGCGTGAATTCCTCGGAATTTTCTGGAGCAAGGTTCAGGACTTTGATCGCAAAGTCATGCGGCGTGCCAACCTGATGAGCGCGGTAGACACTTGCCATGCCGCCTTCGCCCAATTTGTCGCCAATCTCATACTGACCGAGCCGCTGTCCACTGCTTACGCTGCCCATCGCTTGATCCATCTCTTAAGTTTGGCTGTTGGGAAACTATTATAGATCGCTTCAACAGTCAACTCAACCTGACCAAAGTCCGCTAGCCAAGCCGTATCGTCGCCGACTCGCCTTCGGGTGTAACACCCGGCGCACCTGTGGCGGCCAGCATCCGATTAAGCGCGGCCATGTATGCCTTCGCACTGGCAACGATAATGTCCGGGTCTGCGCCATTGCCGCCAAACGTCCGATATTCGCCGTCTTTCGTACAAATGCGAACCGTCACTTCGCCCAGCGCATCGATCCCTTCGGTGATGGCGTGAACGGCATATTCCAACAGTGAATTTGGCGCGTTCACGATCTGATCAATGGCGCGGAAAGTCGCGTCAACCGGCCCCGTCCCGACAGCCGCGTGTACCCGCTCTTTACCATTGTGATCGGTGATCTTGATCGTCGCGGTGGGCATACCCAGCGTACCACAAGCTACCTGAATCCCGGTCAGCTTGTACAGTTCGACGGGTCCTTGGAGTTGGTCGGCAAGAAGTGCCTCCAGATCGGCATCGGTGATGTTCTTTTTCTTGTCGGCCACGTCCTTGAAGCGGGCAAAGGCGGCGTTCAGTTCTTCATCGCTCAGTTGATAACCCAGATCGTTCAGGCGTACCTTGAAGGCATGGCGACCACTGTGCTTGCCCAGCACCAGCCGACTCTGCGCTACGCCCACCGACTCTGGCGACATGATCTCGTAAGTCGAGGCATTTTTCAGTTGGCCGTCCTGGTGAATGCCTGCTTCGTGGGCAAAGGCATTCGCGCCAACGATTGCCTTGTTTGGCTGCACGACGATCCCGGTATAGTTCGCTACTAATCGGCTGGTGCGCGCCAACTGTTTCGCGTCGATTTGTGTTTGCAGGTTATAGAAATCGGGGCGCGTCTTAATCGCCATTACAACTTCTTCCAGTGCCGTGTTACCCGCCCGTTCGCCAATGCCGTTGATCGTCACTTCGGCCTGACGCGCACCCGCCTTCAATCCGGCTAATGTGTTCGCTGTTGCCAATCCCAGATCGTCATGACAGTGAACCGACCAAATGACGTTTTTGCTGCCGGGCGTATGTTCGATCAAATAAGTGAACAGCGCGCCGTATTCCTGCGGCGACATATAACCCACTGTGTCGGGAATATTGAGCGTCGTTGCGCCTTCCTCAATGGCGATCTGGCAGGCTTGCGCGACATAAGCCGGATCGGAGCGGCCAGCATCCATCGGGCTAAATTCCACATCGGCACAGAACGAACGCGCGTACCGTACCATGTCCTGAATACGTTCTAATGCCTGTTCACGATCAATGTTGAACTGGTATTTCAGGTGAATATCCGAGGTGGACATGAAGGTGTGAATGCGTGGTTTGGCGGCATACTGCACCGCTTCCCATGATTTTTCAATATCGCCCTTGACGGCACGCGCTAATCCACAAATGATCGGCCCATTTGCCGTGCCGACTTCCTCAGCGATGCGGCGGACGGCGGCCAGATCATCGGGCGAGGCCGCCGGGAAACCCGCCTCAATAATGTCGACGCCCATTTTTGCCAGATGGCGGGCGATTTCCAGCTTTTCGGCACTGTTCAGCGACGCACCGGGGGCTTGTTCCCCATCGCGCAGGGTGGTATCGAAGATGCGAACGTGATTGTCGGGTTGTACGCCAGTATCCATTGTGAGTCACTCCTCAAATTATGATTGCTCGAACAAAATTGGAGACTAAGGCCATCAAGATCATCAAGGCCACCGTCCGGCATTCGACACCACCCCCTCACTTTAATGTTGTTTATGTTTAGTGTGAAGCAGTCACTTTGATGCGTGTGCCAAGCTGCTCCAAGAAGCCAGAAAGCACTTCCCACGTTAACGGAAAGCCCGGCGAATCACCAGCGCCGATGTACATTAATATATCAAGAACTGCTTGTTCATTCGGGATTTCACCGTTGCTTTCTACCAAATCAACGTAAGCATTCTCAGCCCAATAAACAAGATCACGCTCTGAAAGTTGTCCGTTTAGATGTGCCAGGATTTTTTCGACAACCGCTTCTTGTGTAGTCATAGGATATTTTCTATACCTCTCGGTGTCCGGTATCTTCGGGATATTTTTGATGAATGGAGACTAGTCGCCCACTATCATCATAAACTTCCTGTACGAGACTTAGCGTGATCTCGTTTGCATCAACGACTTTTACGTAGCGTGCATATCCCGCATCACGGCCACGTTTGATTTGGTAGTAACGCCGCCCACCATCAGGCAATTCATCCCAACTTGGGAAACGCCGCTCATTATCCTTACGGTCAGCCATGAGTCTGAAAAAGGTCAGCCAGGGGCAAAGTAAAATCCGGCAGCACATCCCCACCACTGAGCGTCCCGTTTCGATCTATGATCTGGAATTTGCCGTCGGGTTGGTACATATAGGCACTTTGCGTTTTCGGATAGATCACCCACACCAGTTGCGTTCCTGCCCGCAGATAATCGGCAACTTTGCTGCCAATCTGCTCTTCCATATCGGTGGGTGAGATAATCTCAACCGCCAGATCAGGAGCCATTGGAATATATTGCGCCAGATCGGATTTTGGCAGCCGTGCATACGAGATGTAGCCTACATCAGCGAAATACAGCGTCATATCGTCGTTAAATGGGCGGACACCTAATCCAAAGATCACTAGCCCCAACTTGCGTGACTCAACATGCAACAGCATAAAATGAGTGACAAGCAATGCGATCAGGTTATGAATGGGCTTCGGTGGCGGCATCTCGATCAACTCTCCGTGTGCCAACTCATACTTTCGGCCATCATCGGGAAGCGTCTCCATCAACGCATCGAATTCGGCAATTGTCATGAGTTTTTCCTGAACGCTCATTGCTCGATCCTCTCCACTCATCCGATGGCGGCCTGATCGTGATGATCAAGCCGCCACGTTAACGACGTTTAGCCTACGCTGACGTTACCATCCGCATCCACTAACTTGGGCTTGACGAATGGCATCATGTGACGCAAATCCGCGCCGATTTGTTCAATCAACAGGTTGCGCTCACGCTTCCGCATGGGCAGGAAGTCTGGTCGTCCGGTTTTATTTTCGGCAATCCACTTATCCGCGAATGTGCCGTCCTGAATTTCGGTCAGCAGTTGCTTCATTTCACCGAGTGTCTCCTCGGTCACGAGTCGCTCACCACCCACATAACCGCCGTATTCCGCCGTATCCGAGACGGAGTACCACATGTAATTGAGTCCGCCCTGATACATCAGGTCAACGATCAGCTTGAGTTCGTGCAGGCACTCGAAGTAGGCGATCTCCGGTTGATAGCCTGCCTTGACCAGTGTCTCGAATCCGGCCTTGACCAGCGCCGAAACGCCGCCGCAAAGTACTGCCTGCTCACCGAATAGATCGGTTTCGGTTTCTTCGGTGAAGGTCGTTTCGATGACACCTGCGCGCGTGCCACCGATACCCTTTGCATAGGCCAATGCCTGCGCTTTGGCATGACCGCTGTGATCCTGCTCAACGGCGATCAGGCAGGGGGTGCCGCCGCCTTCGGTGAACACTTCACGAACGCGGTGGCCGGGTGCTTTGGGCGCAACCATCGACACATCGACGAAAGCGGGCGGCTTGATCTGCTTGTAGCGGATGTTGAAGCCGTGCGCGAACATGATCGTGTCGCCTTCTTTGAGGTTCGGCTCAATATCCTGGGCATAAATTTCGGCTTGTTTGGTATCCGGAGTCAGGATCATGATCACATCGGCGGCTTTGGCGGCTTCGGCCACGCTCAGCACGGTTAACCCGTGACTCTTAGCGTGGTCTGCCGACTTGCTGCCCGGATACAGCCCAACGACGACCTTCACGCCGCTGTCGCGCAGATTGAGCGCGTGTGCGTGCCCCTGACTGCCATAGCCGATGATCGCTACCGTCTTGTCCTTCAACAGATCGAGATCGGCGTCTTTGTCGTAATAGAGAGTTGCCATTTTGAAACGTTTGCTCCTAGAGTCAAAAAAGTTGAATAGTCACCAATTGGGATACACATCCCAATGCTGCTAGAGAATAGATTATGCCTCAGCCAGATCGGGTTGTAGCACGTACTCGCCGCGCCCCATCGAGACAACGCCCGTCCGTACCAGTTCGACGATCCCAAACGGGCGTAGTTCGTCGATGAATGCTTCGATGCGGTCTTCGGTATCGCTCATCTCGACGATCATCCGATCATTGCTCACGTCGATGATCCGTGCGCCGTGTTCGTAGCAGACGGCTGAGACCCCTTCGCCTGCGCGCACTTTGATCAGTGCCAGATCGCGCGTCAAAAGCGGAATTTCGGTTACGTCCTGCACCTTGATTACATTGACCAGCTTATACAGGTTTTTCTCGACACTGGCCGTGTTCGTCACACGGTCATCCATGACAATCGTCATGCGCGACACTTCCGGCGACTCGGTACGGCCAACGGTCAGGCTGTCGATATTGAAGTTGCGGCGGCGGAATAGACTCGCCACCCGGTTTAGCACGCCTGGTTCATTTTCAACCAGCGCAACAAGGGTTCGTTTCATCGCAAATGACCTCACAATCCTTTGAAAACATCGCGTAGTGCCAACTTGAAACCGGGCAGTACGTCGCCACCATCTAATACTTCATCCGTGCTTACACCGTGATATTGACCATTGGCTTGATAGACAGCAACACGCTTTTGATCGGGATACACGATCCACACAAGGCGTGCGCCAGCGTTCAAATACTCATCAATCTTTAGCGCGATGCCGCCGGGTGTGTCGTATTCTGAAACCACCTCAACAACTAGATCGGGTGCTGTTGGCACGTAATCATTGAGATTATGATTGCCAAGCCGTTCCTTTGAGATAAATGCGACATCTGGCCCGCGTACATTATCTGGATCGCGTTTTGTGACATAACCTGATTCTACAGTCGCCATTCCCAAATCATTGTCATCCACATGAGTGCCAATATAGCGCATCAAACGCCCGGCGACTTTTCCATGAATTGGTTTTGGTCTGCACACTTCTACAGGTACTCCATCGACCAATTCATACCTTTTGCCATCATTCGGCATCCTCGCAAAATCTTCGGCGGTTAGCAATTTCTCAAGAATACTCATCAGGCCAACCTTTCAATCTTCGAAAATGGCTTTGAGTGGTGACTCGAAACCAGGCAGCACATCCCCGCCCGTGATCTTTTCATCGCGTGTCAAGATATAGGCGTGGCGATTATCCGAGTAAACATAAACACGCCTCGACTTGGGAAATATGAGCCAGACTAAACGAACGCCAAATGAGAACCATTCCTGTATCTTGTCATCCATTTCTTCGGCGGTGTTGCCGGGAGAAATCACTTCGATGATCAAATCAGGAACAGCATTCATGTAGAATACAGGTTCTTGCGCCACAGGTACGCGATCTGTATAAAATGTGAACGCAACATCTGGTTTACGCGCTGTTCGATCATCGCCGCGCGTGTAATATGGCCCACTCGACTCTGTAATGCGCGCTAATCTACCGATCTGCATACTGTACATTTTCAGCGCAAAGCCGAGTCGCGCACAAATTGCGCCATGTTCATTGTCAGTTCTAGCCATTGGCACGAGTTCTCCTTCGATGAGTTCATATGACTCGCCCGTTTGCTCATTTTCCAGTGAGAGCCATTCTTCACGCTCAAGTGGTTCTGCTTCTTGTACTTCAAGAGGCGCATGAATTACATCAACCATCGCTGCTCACTCCCAGGCTAACAATACAATTTTTGAGGCAGTTGAGTTTACCCAACTGCCCGATCAATGCTTAGTGATTCTCTGACCAGTCCGGCGACTCGGTGGGACGGCGGATCATCGCGTGCAAGTCTGCGCCCACTGGCACCATGGGGTACACGATGTCGCTCTTTTCCACCTGGAACTCGACCAGCACCGGCCCGTTGATGCTGTTTGCCTTCGCAATGGCCGCCGGGATTTCGTCACGGCGCGTCACCCGGATCGCCGGGATGCCATACGCTTCGGCCAATTTGCAAAAGTCCGGGTTGTGCATCGGCGTCTGGTTGTAGCGTTCTTCGTAGAAGAACTCCTGCCACTGCCGCACCATGCCCAGATACGAGTTGTTGATCACGGCGATTTTGACCGCCACATTTTCCTGTGCCGCCGTCGCCATTTCGCAGGAAGTCATCTGGAAACCGCCATCACCGACCACCGCCCAGACCGTCTCGTTTGGCCGCGCCATCTTCGCGCCAATGGCAGCGGGCAGGCCAAAGCCCATCGTGCCTAAACCGCCCGAAGTAACCAGCGTGCGCGGGCGATCATGGGTGTAATATTGCGCTTCCCACATCTGGTGCTGCCCAACGTCAGTCACGATGATCGCGTCGCCGTGTGTTTCCTTCCACAGGTCACGAATCGCCACTGCCGCGAACAGCTTATCGCCCGGAATCGACTGGTTGATGATGTCGCGCTGATCGGTGTCTTCCTGCATTTCGCGGATTTGGGCGACCCATTCGCGGTGGTACAGCGTCTCCAACTGCGGCACAAACTGCCCCAACACGGTTTTCAAGTCGCCCGCAATGCCCACATCCACCTTGACGTTTTTGTTCAGCTCCGAGGCGTCAATGTCGATGTGAATCTTGCGCGAGTTGGGCGAATAGGTTTTCAGATTGCCCGTCACGCGGTCATCGAAGCGCATCCCGAAGGCCAGCAGCAGATCGGCTTGCTGGATGGCATGATTGGCCGCTGCCGCGCCGTGCATTCCCATCATGCCCACGCACAACGGATGGCTTTCGGGGATCGCGCCTTTGCCGAGCAATGTCAGCGTCACCGGGATTTGGGCACGTTCGGCGAATTTCAGCAGTTCTTGTTCAGCGCCGCTCATGTTCACGCCATGTCCGGCCAGGATCAGCGGCCTTTTGGCAGCGCGCAGCAAATCAAGGGCGCGTTCGATCTGTTCTTCAGACGCATACGAGGGCGGTTGATAACCGGGCAGCACAATCGGCTCGTCGGAATAGATAAATTCCGTACTGGCGTTTTGAATATCTTTGGGAACATCGACCAGCACCGGACCAGGGCGACCCGTCCGCGCGATATGGAACGCCTTCCGAATAGTGAAGGCCAGGTCTTTCACATCCGTCACCAAAAAGTTGTGCTTGGTGATCGGCAAGGTAATTCCGGTAATATCGCACTCCTGAAAGGCATCCGAACCGATCACGGAAAGCGGAACTTGCCCGGTGATGCACACGATGGGCGACGAGTCCATCATGGCTGTCGCAATGCCTGTGACCATATTGGTCGCGCCGGGGCCGCTGGTTGCCATCGCCACGCCGACGCGCCCCGTCACACGCGCATAGCCATCGGCCATATGCGTTGCGCCCTGTTCGTGGCGCGTCAAGACATGATGAATCCGATCCGAGTATTTGCTGAGCGCATCATAGGTGGGCAGGATCGCCCCACCTGGATACCCGTATACAATATCGACCCCTTCGCGGATCAGACATTCCCAAATGATTTCTGCACCGGTTAATTTCACGATTGAGTCCTCATCCCATTTATGCTAACAAATGAACAATATCAACCAGTCGCCTGAACCGCCGCCGGAACGATTTCGAGGGCATTATCCAGGCGTGCCGTGTCGCCGTAATTGGTATTCACGATCACATCGAATTTACCACTGGCATTTGGCGGAATATCAAAAGTGACCGTGACCGTGGTGTCGTTTGAAAGCACGCTTGAACCGTTCAAAACGGCTGCCGAGCCGAGTTGGGCCAGGCTGACCTCATTGACTGAGAGCAAGTTGCTACCTTGCAGTGTTATCGTACCCGTTGTCCCTGCCGTGAGTTTCGAGGGGGACACGTTGACGAGTTTGGGCAGCGGCGATTTTGCGGCCACATTGGCACCTTCGGACGTTGCTTTTGTCCCGAAATAGAAACTGGTAATGGCCGTGACCAACACGCCAAGCAGCGTCAGCATTTGTTTGGCAAAATCTTGTGCGGCCAGACTGGCCGGACTGTTCACCCACACATAATAGCGTTTGTCAGGCTCGTCCGGCGCGGATTGCAGACCTTTATAGAGCAACTGTACACCAGGAATCGAGTCGACCTGGCTTTGCGTCAATTGATCCAGGTAGGTGCCGGGCGGGCTGGCAAGGCTCGAATACAAAAAGATCGCCGCGATCACAAAAATAACGATCAGGCTCAGCGCCATCACGGCACGGACTGTGCCAGCAGGTAAGCCCAGTGCTTCATTCCGATCTGAAAGCCCCAAGATGCCAAAAATGACCGCCATCAAGGTTAACGCCACCAACAGCGCGATGACACCGATGATCGCCAGCAGTGGCAGCCGAATTTCTGCGCCCAGCGTGCTATCACGGGTGATAATCAGCATTCCGCCCAAAATGGCCGCGCCGATCACGAAAACGAGCAGAAGCGTTACGATGCGTCTAAACGGAAGCCTGCGTAAGTCCATGATCTTTTAGTCCTTGCCAGCCACATGCCTATTGAAAATGCGAATAGGGTAATGATAGGATCAGCGCGTCGATCCGGCCAACGCGCCTTTGAAAACGTATTCGCAAGCAGTGGCTAGTCGCCCGCGACAGTCTCCCGAATTTTGACCGGGGTGAGCCAGTTGTGTATATCCGGCAAATTCCCAGATGTGATCCCGAAGAACTGATCCTGCACCGCTTTGGTGATCGGGCCGCGCGAACCTGCGCCGATCTTCATGCCGTCCACCGTGCGGAGCGGCGTCACTTCGGCGGCTGTGCCCGTGAAGAAAATCTCATCGGCCACATACAGCAGATCGCGCGGGATGACCTGTTCGCGCACTTCATAGCCCAGATCATTGAGGATCGTCAAGGCGCAGTCGCGCGTGATCCCGGACAAAATCGAGGACGCGACGGACGGCGTATACACGATTCCATCCATGATCACGAAGATATTTTCGCCACTGCCTTCGCTGACATTGCCATTGGCATCGAGCGCAATGCCTTCGTTGAAACCGCCATCGTGTGCTTCCATCGCAATAAACTGGCTGTTCACGTATTGGCCGCCGATCTTGCCGAAGGGCAGGCTGTTCATGCGCCGCCACGAACTGACATGCACATCGACGCCGTGTTCAATCGCTTCTGGACCCAGGTAGCGCCCCCAGGCCAGCGACATAATCGCTACCTGAGTCGGGCAGGCGCGGCCATCAACCCCGAACTGCTCTGAGCCGCGAAAGATGATCGGACGGATATAGCAAGACGGCTGACCATTGCGCTCCACCAGATCAATCGTTGCATGGGTAAGTTCCTCCTGAGTGTACGGCACGTCGATACGCGCAAGTTTGGCACTCCGCATCAGGCGGCGCATGTGCGGTTCGAGTCGGAAAATGGCCGAGCCATTGACCGTTTCGTAAGTGCGCGCGCCTTCAAAGACGCTTGAACCATAGTGCAAAACGTGGGCGGTAACATGAATAGTGGCTTCTTCCCAACGAACCACCTTACCGTCAAACCAGATATACGGACCGTTATTGAATGGCATGAAATGTTCTCCTCTTGCTGAATTGAATTGTGAACTTTATCCTGAAACAAAAACGCCTTCTCAGTCCTGTTTGAAGATGACTGAGAGGGCGTCCCGTGTCGGCCTTACGGCGTCGGACTCAGCAGCGCGCGGCGTGTTGGCACGTTCGGCGCTTTGAGCGCGATCAGACGATGGCGTAGCAGCCGCCTGGGACTGTTGAAACACTTCCGTCCAGGGGCTGGTTGGGTGAACTTTCGATTGTTTTGGCGCTGAACTGTTTGTCTGACTCACGATTTCTAGTTCCTCATTGAGATAACAAAAAAGCCGCCTCGGTTGAGGCGGCTTTCTGCATTTACGTCTTTGGCAGTCAGGCGATGTTTGTAGTCGCATCGCCGTGCCATGCAGCACCATCCCAACCGGATTGCTCGTGTCCAATAATAAGGACTACGAGGTCGGTAAGGGTTACTACTACGAGGCGAATGGCAAGGCTTTTATCGGGCACGGTCTTTAACACAACTTGAATGAACATCATCTGGATGAGATAGTACCAGTGTAGAGTCCCTTACGCAAGGGGTCAACTGGCAGGTTGCACAACGTTTCCTTGTACACCTTGACCAAAAACGTCTTCATTTTCGGCAATTATTTCGCCCCAGGGATAATCAGCTTTTGGCCGACGCTCAGGAAATCGGTAGTCAGGTTGTTGGCCTGTTTAAGTTCCTGCACCGTAATCCCGAACTTGCGGGCAATCGCGCCCAATGTATCACCGGGAGCAACGGTGTAAACCTTGTTGCCGCTCTGCTGCGCTTCGAGTGTGGGCGTAACGCCTTGCGGTCCGCACTTTGGAATGTTCAGAACATCACCCGGCTGCATCCGATCCGGGTTTCCGGCATAGCGCGGATTGGCCGCCAGGAGTTCGTCCGGGTTCACATTGTATTTCCGTGCAATTGAATAGATATATTCGCCGGGCTGCACGGTATGAACACAAGGCCCTTCCGTCGCAAAGGGCGTTGGCGTATTCAAAACATTGGCAGTTGTCGGGGATGGCGATGGTGACACGGTGAAGATAACAGTTGGTGATCCCGAAGTAACCGCGTTGATCGTCGGTACGTTCGTCGTTGGAGATAACGTTTGCTGCAAATCGCCGGGAGTCGTGGCAGGTGGCAGCGTATTAGTCGCGGCTTGCGTCGGGTTATCGACAGCCGTCTGAAAGCCCTGAGTCGAAATGGCGGTAATGAACGGCGTTTGGGTGGGTGGTGTTACGGGCAAGGCAACGGTTGGCAGCGATGTGGCCGTCGCGTTGGCAATCGTTGGCTCAATGGGGCTGCCTGCCGATTGAAAGCAACCCGCCAATATTAGTGCCAATAGCCCAATCAGTAGGACATTCCAAACGCGGCCAAACGCGCGCATAAACAAATTCCTTTGATACGGTCAATCTCTGATTCAGCATAACTGAATCTGACGGATCGCGCAATGTGCCGCTCCGAATCGGCTATAATAGCCTGCACAACTCAGGGCAACACACAGACGGGTAAGGGCCATGCGGAAAAACTCATTACAAATCGGATTGCTGCTGACGCTGGCAGTGGTAGTGCTGGGGTCAGGACTGGTCTCCAATCCAGCACAGGCACAAGGTACGTTTACGCCCGTTGGCCCCACGCTCAACCCCAAAGGCGAAGGCGAACTACTGACTGGTATCTGGCCGCGCGCGCTGGGCTTTGATG
The DNA here is from genome assembly GCA_038239365.1 of Aggregatilineales bacterium. Taxonomy (GTDB): domain Bacteria; phylum Chloroflexota; class Anaerolineae; order Aggregatilineales; family UBA2796; genus JBBRMW01. The sequence goes on along the minus strand of JBBSEU010000147.1, from coordinate 561 downwards.
GCGCTAACTTATGGGTTGCCAACGGCTTCGATAACACCGTCTTGCGCCTGGACGAAGCGACGGGCAAACCGCTCACCGGCGCGCTTGCCAAAGTGGGCGCGCAACCAAGCGCGATGGCCTGGGTCGAAATTCAAACGACGATGTGGGTCGCCAGCTACGATGATTTCACTTTGACACTGGTCGATAAAACGGGCAAAGTGACACAGACGCTCTCACCGCAAAATGGTAATCCGTTGGATGGTCATCCGATTGCGCTCACCTTTGCCAACGGCTTCATCTGGGTTGTGACGCAAGCCAAAGACGGCGTGACGAAGTTCGATCCGCTGACTTTCAAACCGATCAAAAAGATTTCGGTGGGCGAGTTTCCGACGACAATTATCTCCTCATTTGATGGCAAAACGTTGTGGGTCGCCAATGGTAATGATGATACGATTTCGGTGATTGATACCACCAAAGACGGCGGCAGCGTTACCGCCACGTTCAAAGAGGGTGTCCCGCCGTTTCCGATTTCACTCACCTTTGATGGAACGTTTCTGTGGGTGGGCAGCTATGATTGCAACT
>JBBSEU010000146.1:0-14258 GCA_038239365.1 Aggregatilineales bacterium | reverse complement strand
TTAGTGATAAAAACTTCTCTTTGAGAAACAGGTTTTATGAGACGACCCACACAAAAGGATGTGGCACACAAAGCCGGTGTGTCGCGTTCTACTGTGTCCTATGTGCTCAACGATCAGGCCGAGCAAAAGATTCCGATTTCGCCTGAAACGCGGCAGCGTGTGTTGGCGGCCATTGCCGAACTGGAATATGAACCGAATGTTCGTGCCCAATCGCTGCGAAGTGGCAATACCAAGACGATTGGCGTGTTTTTCCCGAACCTTCACAACCCGCACTTTGTACAAGTGTTGAATGGGGTGCTCAGAGAAGCCCAAGAGGCCAACTACAGCCTTCACCTTTCGCAAAGTTTTATGAACCCGGAGCAAGAGAATCGCAGTTTCAAAGAGTTAATTCAGTATCAGGTTGATGGCTTTATCCTAAATAGATCGTTCAAGATGTTATCTGCAAAAACGCTTAAGCAAATTCATCAATCGGATCGGCCAATTGTTGAGCTGACCGCTACTGCCTCGGAATTCGATCACGTGCTGACCGGATACAGCGACGGCACGCGGCAGTTAATGTCGCACCTGTTCCAATTGGGACACCGGCGTATCGGCTTCGTCTACGGCGTGGCTCATCTGGCGCAAGGCTATGATCGGCTAGTCCCTTATCATGAAGCATTTGAGGTGGCGGGTCTCCCAATAGATGAGACGCTGGTTCAGCAGTGCGGCGAAGCAATTGAGGACGGCTATCAGACCGCCCGTGCCTTGTTGAGCCGTCCCGATAGGCCAACCGCCTTGTTGGTGATAAACGATCTGCTCGGTATGGGCGCGGTTCGAGCGGCAGCGGATTTGGGCTTGAGCATCCCTGGCGATGTGTCCATCGCGGGCTTCGACGACATTAAATTTGTCAGCTACACGATTCCACGCCTGACCACCGTGACGACGCAGCCGGAGCAAAATGGGCGCGATGCAGTGAAACTTCTGCTCAAACGGTTAAAAGAGCCGCAACGTCCGCGTGAAGTCATCGCGGGCAAATCAACCTTGATTATTCGGGAATCCACCGGACCCGCGCCACTCGTCTATTAGGCACTTAACTTTTGTGAACAGAAGTGTCGGTAACGGCGCTTTTGCGAAGTGGATAAATGTTTTAGGAGAGCTTTGAAATGGTAAAGAAGTTGCGGATTCTTATTTTCGCCGTGTTGGTACTGTCCCTCGTACCAACCTCACTCGGACGGGCGCAATCCGGCCTGCCCGTTGACGTGCCGCGCAAAGATGTCTTTGTGGCGGATCAAATCTTCAAGTACGACAACGTCGATAACTACAATATGTGGATCAGTGGAACTGTCACACCCCACCGTCACGGCCTGCTCATGGATACGTTGTGGTACTCCGACGCCGAAACGGGCAAGCGCGTCTATGGCGCGGCGGTAAGCGACCCGGTCTACAACAAAGACTTCACCGAAATGACCGTCAAACTGCGCGATAACCTGGCCTGGAGCGATGGCGTCGCGTTCAGCGCGGATGACCTGGTTTACACCGTGCAGACGATCAAAGACAACGCCAAGCTGGACGGCTGGCACGTGCCGATGGATCAGTATGTGGCAAAAGTCGAGAAGGTGGACAACGTCACAGTGAAGTTCACCCTCAAGGAAGCGAACCCACGCTTCCACTACAACTTCGAGACGCGCTGGAACGGTGTCTATATGATGCCCAAGCACGTCTTCGAGAAGGTGAAAGAGCCGCTCGAAACCTACAAGAATAACCCGCCCGTCACGTTGGGTGCGTATACCGTGAAGCAGGTTGACCCGAACGGCTTCTGGGAACTTTACCAGCGTCGTGAAGACTGGCAGAAGACTTCCGCCGGGATCGTCGCGGGCAAGTCGGGACCAAAGAACGTCCTGACGATTTTCTACGGCGACAGCGCCAAGAAAGCCATCGCTATGTCGCGCGGCGACCTGGACGTGGCCTTCGACTTCGACTACGAAGCGTTCCAGTCCGTGCTTAAATCGACTCCGACGGCGCGTTCCTGGTACAAGGAATTCCCCTGGGCGTATCCGAACGAAATCGACTCTCGTTACTACGCCTTCAACTATCAAAAAGAACCGCTGTTCTCAAACAAAGATGTGCGCTGGGCGTTGGCGCTGGCACTCGACATCGTGGACATCCAGACTAACTATATCGGTGGCGTCACGACGGTAACGGCGATCCCGGAACCGGCTACCGCTGCACTCTCGAAGCTGTACCATATCCCCCTGAAGGATTGGCTGACGAACCTGCAAATTGAAGTCGAAAAGGGCACGATGTACAAGCCCTGGGATGCCACCGTGCCCGCTCAGATCGCAGCATGGGCGAAAGACCAGAAGTACAACATCACTGGCGACCCGGCAAATCTGTTCGGCATTGGCTGGTGGAAGCATGACCCGGCGGTTGCTGAGCGGCTGCTCATCAAGAACGGCTTCAAGCGCGGCGCTGATAAGAAGTGGCTGACGCCGGATGGCAAGCCCTGGAAGCTCGAAATTTTGGCGGCCAATGATGAGCCGGACGCCTTCCGTATGGCGAATGCCGCGCAGGATCAATGGAAAGCTTTCGGTATCGACGCTAGCGCCGCTGGTGTTGAGCGCAACGTTTGGACCACGCGCTATCAAACGGGTGACTACCAAATCGCTGTACCGTGGGGCAACTGGAATATTTCGCTTGCGAACGGCGACAAGTGGGCGAATATTCAATGTTTGAAGTCGAACTACTTTGTGGCAGCGCCAGATAACTACAATAAGTTGGGCGGCTGCAATGACATGCGTCTCAAAGTCGATGGTCAGGATGCGCTCATCGACAAAATAACCAAGACTGATCCGCAATCGCCAGAGGGGATCAAACTGGGGCAGGACTTCATCAAGCTCTACACCGAGAATATGTACGCGATCAACGCGATCACGTTCAAAAAGTTCATCACCTGGGACTCCCGCTACTGGAAGGGCTTCGCTACCAGCGAAAACCCGAACGTGTTCCCGGAATACTGGTTCATGATCGGCAAGTTCACGTTCCAGAACCTTGAACCGGCGCAGTAGTTAACATTACCCCCCATCCCCCTCTCCGTTTACAGAGAGGGGGAGTCGGAGGCGATGTGGGTTTATTGGTAAGGCTTTTAGGAAAAGTAATGTCTGTTCCGATTCGCATTCATCCGGAAAACACAAAACTGTTCGAGTTTCGCGGCAAGCCATTGGTGCTACTGACGGCCACCGAACACTACGGCGCGGTCATGAACCGTGCTTTTCATTTTGAGCGTTATCTGGCGGATGCTGCCGAAAAAGGTCTCACGCTCACACGGCTGTTCATGCTGTTTCGAGAGCTGCAATCGGCGGTCAATCCCTACTCCACCTGCAAGCCTGAATCGCCCGATTACGTAGCGCCTTTCGTTCGCACTGGGCCGGGGCGCGCTCTTGATAGCGAACTCAAATATAATTTAGATCATTTTAATCCTGAATTTTTTGATCGTTTAGAACGATTCGTTTCACTGGCTTCGCAATATGGCATCATCGTTGAGATCGTATTGCTCAGTCACACTTATAACGATGCGGTTTGGGCGCTCAACCCCCTGAATCCGAATAACAATGTCAATGGGTTGGCCGATTTTCCCTGGCCGGATTATCTTACATTGCGGCATTCACCCGTCGTGGAACGCCAGAAAGCCGTTATCCATCGCATCGTGGAAGCATTGAATCCATTCGATAATGTCATCTATGAAATTTGCAACGAGCCGGGACGACGCCGCAAGCAAGACGACGATCCCACTGTAGACGAGATCAACGACTGGCTGACCGCGTTGATCAGGCATGTGCGCGAAACGGAAGCCGGACTCCCTAATCAACACTTGATCGCCGGGCAGGAAGCCTGGACATTTGACCCCTGGGTGCAGCCTTCGGATTTATCCTTTTCGACGCTTGATTATGATGTGGTCAATATGCACCCGCTGCCCAATACGGTCTATGCAGGCCGGGGCTATGAACTGGGTACATTCATGTCCAAACAGCTTCGGCTGCGCGAACTGCGCGATTATGGACTGGCAACCTATGCCGAACACAAGCCGCTTAACCAGGATGAGGACAATATCGCCAGTCAGTACAAGGACGTGGACGGCTGGACGATTCACCGCAAACGGGCATGGGTGACGCTGCTGAGCGGCGGCCACTATGACTATATTGATTTTTCGATCTGGCCGCACCTGGAAACCGGCACGCCTGAGTCGCAACGTCATATCCGTAGCTGGATCGGCTATCTCGCCAGATTCATCCACTCGATTGATCTGGTGCGGGCGCGCCCCTGGCCCGGTCTGGTAAAGGCATCACCGGAACACACGTTGGACGCCGCGTTTGGCGTCGCAGGTGAAGATTATTGCATTTACCTGGCCGATGAGCGGGAATTGGATGCCGCCCGCGATTTGCCCGAAAATCGCTCGGCTATGCGCGGCGGTGGCGAATCGATCAGCGGGACTCTTGTGCTTGACCTGCCCGGCGGCCTATATGAAATGGCCTGCTACGATCCCAAAACGGGATTGTATTCGCCTGCGGTCACAGTACAGGGCACAGCAAATATATCACTGCCACTGCACACGTTTGAGCATGATCTGGTTGTGCGAATACGTCGCAAAAACTGAAAAATATAAAACAGGGTAAATTGTTGTGACACTCTTAAAGGAATTTTTTCTACCTCGGTTCGTGCAATGGCTGGTCGTTATCTTCATCGGCGTGACCGTCACCTTTTTGATCCCTCGACTCTCACCAGTCAATCCGATTGATCAGGCAATGACGCGGCTCACCTCGTTTCAGAATCGTGATCCGCAGGCGACGGTTGCCCTACGCGAGTCGCTGCAAGACCTGTACGGACTGAACGGCAATATCTTCGAGCAGTATATCAACTTCTGGAAACGTGTGCTGCGTGGCGATCTGGGACCATCATTCAGTTCATTTCCCGCCAAAGTGAGCGATTTGATCGGGAACAGCATCGCCTGGACAGTGGGGCTGCTGGCGACCTCGACGATTCTGGCGTGGGTGCTGGGGATCATCTTCGGGTCGCTGGCCGGCTATTTTCCGAATCGCTGGTGGGCGCGGCTGATGGAATCGTCGGTGATCACGGTTTATCCAGTGCCCTATTACATCCTGTCGTTCGTCCTGCTGATGGCCTTTACCTATTACCTGCCGATCTTTCCACTGGTCGGAGGGGGACAGGGCTTACCGCGCCTGACGTTAGACTACATTGGCAGTGTATTGTTTCACAGCTTTTTGCCCGCCGTATCGATTATCATCGGCGGGGTGGCCTTCCGCTTCATCGTCTCGAAGGCGCTCACCACCAGCGAAAGATCGAGCGATTACGTTCAGTATGCGGAAATGGCGGCTATCCCCAAGCGCAAAATCCTGATCTCGTACATCATCCGCAATACGATGCTGCCACAAGTCACCGATCTTGGCTTGTCTCTAGGCACAATTTTCGAGGGGGCGCTCATCACCGAAGTCGTCTTTGGTTATCCGGGACTCGGCAACACGCTCTACAACGCGGTCAACTCATCGGACTACAACCTGATTATGGGGATTACGCTACTCTCCATCGTGGGTATCGCAACGGCGTCGCTGTTGGTAGACCTCAGCTACCCATTGTTCGATCCGCGCGTTCGTTATCGCTAAATATTTTAAGGGTGATGTTGAATGCTCCTTACGATAAGAGATTTATTCCGTTTTAGCCCGGCGTTCCGTTATGGTGCGATCATCCTGGCACTTGTGTTTGTCTTAGTCGGGCTATCGTTTTTTTCGCCCTATGAACCAGATGTCAACCGTGCCGTTCCGCGCAACAAGCCGCCCTCAGACGTGTATGTGTTTGGCACCAACTCCAACGGTCAGGACGTTTTCTGGATGCTGACCTTCGCCGTTCGTAACAGCTTGCTCGTGGCGAGTCTGGCCGTTGTCATCGGGCGCGGGATCGGCGTACTGCTGGGTATGATCTCCGGCTACCTGGGTGGCCGTGTAGATCGGGTGCTCTCGTCAATTGTCGATAGCTTTATCGTGATGCCTCGGCTGCCGCTGTTGATTCTGATCGCGTCCATTTTGCGCGGCCAAATGACGATGGCTTCACTGGGCGTGCTGCTCGGCCTGCTCGATTGGGCGTACCCCTCTAAACGCTATCGCGCGCAGATTTTGAGTTTGCGAGAGCGCGGTTTCACCGATACCGCTGTATTTGCCGGGATGGGCACGCTCAAAATCGTGGTGCAGGAGCATTTGCCGTTCCTGATCCCGTTTTTGCTGGCCGATATGGTAAGCGGTTTTCTGTTCGCCATCGGTTTCGAGATCACGCTGTCGGTGCTGGGTCTGAGCGATTTGAGTACGCAAAGCATTGGCACGATGATCTATTGGGGCAACTACTATCAGGCACTGCTCTCTAACCGAATCTGGATACTGGCCGCGCCGATTGGCGCTTCAATTGTGATAGTGGTTGGCTTCTACCTGGTATCACTTGGCTTGAGCCGCTATCTTGACCCGCGCACGCGATTGCTGCGACTTCAAGTGAAAACAACTTAAAGGCTAAAAGGAACTTTTTATGTCGAATATTCTTGAAGCCAAAGACTTGAAAGCGTACTACATGACGCAGGCGTTCGGCGTCCGGCGCACGGTCAAGGCAGTCGATAACATCTCGCTTCAGGTCAGGCAGGGCGAAGCGTTTGGGATTGCGGGCGAGTCGGGCTGTGGCAAATCGACGCTGCTCAAGGTGCTGTTGGGCGCACACGAACCGCCGCTGACAGTTGTCGATGGAACGGTGAAGTATCGCTTTGACGATATGGAAGAAATTGATCCGCTCGCGTTGGATGAACGAGGCCGCCGTGAGATTCGCTGGAAAAAAGTGTCGTACATCCCGCAAGGTTCGATGCACGTCCTGAATCCGGTGCGCCGTATCCGCGAGTCGTTCCACGATTTCGTCCGCACACACAAAAAGGTCAGTCAGGCCGAATCGTGGGACATGGCGCGCAATTATTTACGCGATCTGGGACTCTCCGAGGAAGTGCTGAATTCATATCCGCATCAGCTTTCGGGCGGGATGCGTCAGCGCGTGACGATTGCGCTGGCGACGATCCTTTGGCCGAAACTGATCTTTGCCGATGAGCCAACAACGGCACTCGACGTGGTGGTGCAGCGCGGCGTCATTCAGTTGTTGAAAGACATTCGCCAGAAGGAAGGCAGCACGCTTGTTTTGATCACGCATGACATTGGCGTTCACGCCAATCTGGCAGACCGGATCGCCATTCTATATGCGGGCAAAGTGGTGGAGGAAGGCGACACCAAAGAGGTCTTGAAAAACCCGCGCCACCCGTACACACAGCACTTGATCAATTCGCTGCCGCGCCTGGATGAACGCTCCGAACGAGTCAGCATTCCTGGCCGTCCTCCGGCACTGGATAACCCGCCGAACGGCTGCCGCTTTCACCCACGCTGTCCGGTGGCGCTCGATAAATGCCGCACCATTGACCCGGAAACGATCACGCTCGAACCCGGCCATCGGGTCGCTTGCCACGTCGTGGCAGAGGAGGTTAGCCATGCGCCCGTCGCCTGAACCATCATCGACTGCCGAACTTTTGCGCGTCGAAGATTTGACGAAGGTTTTTAATATTCGGCATGGTTTCTCCACGAAGCAGTTTCATGCAGTGGATGGGGCGGACTTCTCACTGCAAGCCGATACGCCCGAAATCCTGACCATTGCCGGAGAAAGTGGCAGCGGCAAAACGACCCTTGCCCGCATGATCCTGGGCATGGAACAACTGACCACCGGCGTTTTGCGCTACAAAGGTCGGGACGTGGCAAGCCTGACTCGAAAGGAAAAACGTTCGTGGTTTTTCGGGCAGGTGCAACCCGTCTTTCAAGACCCGTTCGCCACGTTTAGCCCGCTCAAGCGCATCGATCACTACCTGTACGAGACCGTCTCCAACTACAAAATGGCCGATAAAGCGGGCGCTGATGCGTACATCGACAATGTGTTGAACGAGGTGGGATTGTCGCTCAAGGAGATCAAAGGCCGCTACCCAAACGAGTTATCCGGCGGCCAGGCACAGCGCGTATCCGTTGCCCGCGCACTGATTACGCGCCCGTCCTTGATTATCGCGGACGAACCTGTTTCGATGCTGGATGCGTCGCTGCGAATGTCGATTGTGAATATGTTTCGCGCGCTCAAAGAAAAGCAGAAAGTCAGCATCCTGTATATCACGCACGATCTGGCAACTGCCTATTATGCCTCTGACCGGATCGCCGTGATGCTGCGCGGCTGGATCGTGGAGATGGGGCCGGTAGAGCGCGTCCTCGGATCGCCGATGCACCCTTATACGCAAAATCTTAAGCAGTCGATCCCGTCGGCTGACCCGGCGCGCGTCTGGACACAAAAGATCGATCTGGCGGATATGGACGGCGAAAAGTATTCGCACACGGGCTGCAAATTTGCCGGGCGCTGTCCCGCCGTGATGGATATTTGTCGCAAGAAAACGCCGCCAAACGTCATGCACGAAGGCCGGATGGTCAAGTGTTTTCTGTATGACAAGTCGGTTCAATCCACTTGACCGGCTCAGCTTCCAAACTCTAAGGACTAAACCCGCAAATGGTCTCACGACATGCTACCCAAGTAACCCCGTGTCGTGGATAATTTGACAGTGAACAGCTTAAACAGATAAAACCTAAAGCATTCAGGAGTATCAACATGGATATTTTAATGGGCAATGATGAGTTTATTCTTTATATACGTAAGCATAACGGTGGGATTGGAAAAACGACAACTCAGTTAGGTCGAGAGATATGGAAATGGATGGAAGAAAATATTGAAGGTGCCACTCAGGAAGAAAAAGATAAACCCTGCCTTTGGGGAGATACAGGTGGGTTCATCAATGAAAACAATCTTCCAAAGACAGCTACCCAATTCAGATTTGACCGAAAATTTCTTCCACAGCTTTATAGCTTTTTGGATAGCTTTAACAGCTGATTTTTGAAAGCACGCTAACGAGGAAAAATGACGCAATCATCGCCCGTACAAGTCACGGCGCTCACCTGCGAATATCGGACGAACCCACTTGGGATCGATATTCTGCAACCGCGCCTCAGTTGGAAACTCACCTCGGATCGGCAGGGCGCAAGGCAGACCGCTTTTCAGATTCGCGCGGCCACCACTCAGGACGGCCTGAGTAAGGCTGATCTGTGGGACAGTGGCAAAATCGACTCGGATCAATCGGTGCATGTCGTTTATACGGGTCGCAAGCTGGAATCGCGTCAGCGCGTTTATTGGAATGTGACGGTCTGGGACGAAACGGGCGGCACTTCAACAAGCGGCACGGCCTGGTTCGAGATCGGGTTGTTAAAGCGTCGAGAGTGGAAAGCCAAATGGATCGGCGCGACGTTGGTTGGCGGCCCACGCAGCACGATTCCTGCGCCCTATTTGCGTAAACCGTTTAGTTTGAGAGGCGCGGTCAGTTCCGCCCGACTATACGTGACCGCGCTCGGCCTGTATGAATGCTCAATCAACGGCCAAATCGTTGGGGATGATGTGTTTGCGCCCGGCTGGACAGATTACAAAAAGCGCGTGCAGTACAAAGTATACGATGTGACCGACCTGCTCCGTGACGGCGATAATGTACTAGGCGCGATTCTCGGTGATGGCTGGGCAGTTGGGCATATTAGCTGGAATCATCGACAGGGTTACGCGGATCGGCCTCAGTTGTTCGCGCAACTTGAAGTCACAATGGCGCACGGCGGAACACAAATCATCGCAACGGATCGCACCTGGACACATCAGGTTGGGCCGCTCATGGAAAGCGATATGCTGATGGGCGAAGCCTACGACGCCCGCCGTGAAATGCCGGGTTGGGATCAACCTCATTTCGATGATAAACGCTGGCTGCGCGTGGAAGTATTCGATGATCCGGGCATGGCACTGGTCGCCACCAACGGCCCGACGGTGCGCCGCATCGAGGAACTTAAACCGACGGGCGATCCCATCGACAAAAGCAACTTCCAGACGAAGCGATACATTTTCGATCTGGGTCAGAACATGGTTGGGCGCGTTCGCTTCAAGGGAACTGCTCCAGCGGGCACGACACTCACGTTTAATTTTGCCGAAGTGTTGACGCCCGATGGATCATCAATATACACGGAAAACCTGCGTACTGCCCGTGCCACCGATTATTACACCTTCAAAGGCAGTGGAGAAGAAATCTGGGAGCCGAAGTTTACCTTTCACGGTTTCCGCTACGTTCAGCTAGACGGCTATCCAGGGGCGATAACACCCGACACGATTACGGGCGTGGTTCTCCACTCCGATATGGCGCAAACCGGCGATTTCGCCTGTTCCGATCCGACGATCAATCAGTTGCAGCATAACATCCTGTGGGGGCAAAAGGGGAACTTCGTCGATGTGCCGACGGACTGCCCGCAGCGTGACGAACGACTCGGCTGGACGGGCGATATTCAGGTCTTTGTTCGCACAGCAGCCTTTAATATGAACGTCGCAGGCTTCATGACCAAGTGGGCGCAGGATGTGGCCGACTCGCAAAGCGATGAAGGTGCTGTACCACCCGTCGTCCCCGGCGCGCTGGCAACTTTCCCGGACGGCGGTCCGGCCTGGGCAGACGCCGCGATCATCTGCCCCTGGACAATTTACCTGTGCTACGGCGACAAACGCATCCTCGAAAACAACTACACCGTCATGAGCCGCTTCATGGACTTTTTGATTAAGACCAGCCCCGGCTATATTCGCTGTGCGCCCGAATACGAAGGATGGCCGGGTTTTAGCGACTGGCTCTCGATCAATGCCAACACGCCGCGCGATCTGATCGGTACGGCATTTTTCGCCTACGACGCGAACCTGATGGCACAGATCGCCGCCGCATTGGGCAAGAAGAACGACGCCGCCAAATATCGCAAGCTGTTTGCCGATGTGAAACAGGCGTTTGGTAATCGTTATTTGAAGGGCAGCAAGATTCCGGCCACATCTCCACAACCATCGCAGCGCCGACTAATGATGGATCAGGCCGATGCCATCTCACGCGGAAATCTGAAGGTTGTCGATTACGGGCCGATCACGTCCGAAGTGTTCAATACTGATCTGTTCACGCCGACGCAAACCGCATTCGTGCTGGCGCTGCACTTTGACTTGCTGCCCGAAAAATTGCGCCCTGTCGCCACTGATGAACTGGTGGCCGATATTGAACGCCGCGATTTGCATCTCTCGACAGGCTTTGTCGGTTCGCCCTATTTGCCGCACGTCCTGAGCAGCCATGGCCGCGCGGACGTGGCCTACGCGCTGCTCAACCAGAAAAGCTGGCCGTCGTGGCTGTACTCGGTGACACAGGGCGCAACCACGATCTGGGAACGCTGGGACGGTTGGACGCCCGAAAATGGTTTCCAGAGTTCAGAAATGAACTCATTTAACCACTATGCCTACGGTGCAATCGGCGCATGGCTGTACAGCACCGTCGCGGGTATCGAGATCGATCCGACTGCGCCGGGCTACAAGCATATCATCCTGCGGCCACAACCGGGCGGCGACCTGAACGAGGCCAGCGGCAAACTGGAAACGGTTTATGGGACGCTCGTCTCCGAGTGGAAACTGGAAAACGGCAAATTTGATTGGTCAGTGGTTGTGCCACCCAACACAACGGCGACGGTTCATTTGCCGCTGATTGAAAAGCAAAAGATCACCTTGAATGGTGCGGCAGTTAGCGGGTCGAGTCACGAACTCAGTGCGGGTCATTATCGGTTTGTCGTGGATTGATCGGAAATCAAAATGCTAGGCGGTAGATCGCACCACGCAGACACGCACACTCAAACCCAGCGCACAATGGCTCGGCGAGGTGGCACGAGCCAATCAGCTTTAGGCGCACTTTCTTTATTCTGTTCAGAGGAATCATGGCTTCCAAAAATCGCAAACCGAACGTAGTCCTGATCGGCATCGACTCGCTGCGTGCCGATCACATGAGCAGTTATGGCTATCATCGCCAGACGACGCCCCATCTCGATCAATTTGCAAAAAGCGGGACGCTGTTCGAGCGAACCTACAGCGCCCATGTCCCGACCACCAGCGCCTACGCCTCGATGCTAACGGGCATGGACTGCTTCGGGACTCAGGTCGTGGCGCTGCGTCACGCCGGTCCGCTTCGCTCCGAAGTCAAAACGCTGGCCGAAGTGCTAAAGGATTTCGGCTACAACACGAGCTGTGTAGGGTTCAGCGGCAACCCCAGTTCGCGCGGCTTCGACAAATATCTGGATTACCCGGCCTGGGGTAGCTGGAACGAAGGTCGCAGCCCGAAAGCGCAAAACCTGAACGACGTGACGATCCCGGAACTGGATCGGTTGGCAAAGAAGAAAGACCCGTTTTTCCTGTTCCTGCGACATATGGATCCGCACGCGCCCTATCTGCCACCTGCCCCGTTCGAGCGGATGTTTTATCATGGCAACGAACGCGACAAACGTAATAAGTCGATGGAACCCGTTATGTCGTTCAAACCGTTTCGGGATTTTTTCGCAAGCTGGATGCCGCCCGACGTTTCCGACAAGGACTACGTGATCGCGCAATATGACGGCGCGATTGCCTATATGGACGCCTGCATTCAGACGATCTTCAATGCCCTTGAGGTGCGCGGCCTTATGGAAGACACGATCATCATCGTGAATGGCGATCACGGCGAAACGCTCTACGATCACGAATGCTGGTTCGATCATCACGGCATGTATGATACGGTGCTGTATGTGCCGTTGATCATCCGCTATCCGGCCAAAGTGCCCGCCGGAAAGCGCGTCAAAGGCTTCAACCAGCACAAAGACCTGATGCCGACCTTGATGGAGCTGCTCGAAATCAGCCCTAAGCAGATCAAGTGGGCATCCGACAAACGCTTCGACGGACAAAGCCTGATGCCTATGATTCGCGGCGAAGTCACCTCACACGAGAGCGAATTTTACATCACCGAATGTACCTGGATGCGTAAGCACGGCTGGCGCACGCCACACTGGAAGCTGATCATCGCGCTTGAGCCGGACTTTCACTTCAAGCCCGAAATCGAACTGTACAACCTGATCGAAGACCCGGACGAAAATAACAACATCGCGGCGGCCAACCCGGATATGGTAGCGACATTGCGCGGGCGAATGGAAGCCTGGATCGCCAAACGCGAACAGGAAACGGGTCTGCCCAACCCGATGTACCACCAGGGCGATTGGCACGGTCACAAGGGACTGGGCAGCTTCACCAGTTCGCAGCAGGCCTACGATACGCTGCACATCGGCAACCCGGCACAGGCCGCCAAATTACAGGCAAAATCGCGCTAACCGCCGGGGACTCAGAAACTGTCCGAAAGCGATAAAAATGATGTAAAATAGGGGTATGAACACAAGAACCCGATACCCAAGCGATTTAACGGATAAACAATGGTCGCTGCTTGAACCGCTTATCCCACCCGCCAAAGAAGGGGGACGGGAACGAAGTGTGGATATGCGCGAGATTGTGAACGGCATATTCTATATTTTAGTAGGCGGTAGTTCGTGGCGGATGATGCCGCATGACCTGCCGAATTGGAAAACGGTGTACCATTACTTTCGAGCGTGGCGACAGGACGGGACGTGGAGACGTCTGAACGACGTGTTGCGCGAGAAGGTACGGGTGGCTGAAGGACGAGAGGCGACCCCCAGTGCTGGCAGTATCGACAGTCAGTCGGTCAAGACCAGTAAAAAGGGGGCGTTCGTGGCTTCGACGCTGGCAAGAAGATAAACGGACGCAAGCGGCATCTCATCGTGGATACGCTCGGCCTGGTACTCAAGGCCTTTGTGACTGAAGCCAATTACCCCGACCGCGAAGTGGCGGGCTGGTTGATACCGCTCTTGCCCGCCTCGTTTCCGCGCCTCAAAAAGCTCTGGGCAGACGGCATCTATCGCGGTGTGGACTTCATTGCTGACTTGTTCACACGCACCGGCATTCACCTGGAGATCATCGAGCGTGACCCGACCGTGAAAGGCTTCAAGCTCTTGCCACGCCGTTGGGTAGTCGAACGGACTTTCGCCTGGTTAAGCAGCTACCGCCGTCTCAGCCGAGATTATGAACTGCTGGTTGCCACCAGCGATGCGATGATCTACGCCGCCATGGTCCATCTCATGCTCCGTAGGCTCGCTCCCGACCGTTAATCATCGTATTCAGACAGTTTCTAAGGGCGAATTTATTCATCCAAAACACCCTGTTCAACTTCCCCTTTCATCCGCTCCAAACCTGCCACAAGCCGC
>JBBSEU010000145.1:0-14262 GCA_038239365.1 Aggregatilineales bacterium | reverse complement strand
TCTGGGCTGGCAAGCGTCAAGTTCGGCGCCAGCACGCCTATTTGAAGCGCCATCCACTCGGTGGGTCAGCCACCATTACCCGTCGTGCGCTCAGCCGTCGTCCTAATTATCATACCTCCGCAAGCCAAGTGACCCACTAGATTAGCTCAGTCTTCTTGTTCACCGATCTAAAACTCATCCGAACACAGAACTCCTCACCCAACGTAGGTGCGTTACGACCTGCAAGCCAGATCGTATCTTCCGCCGTTGAATTATACTTCGCTTGAAGCATTCCGTTGGGCAGACAGAAAAGTGTCGCTTCACGCAACTAATGATTTGCCTCAATATCTTCGTACAGAAAATGGATGAAAGCAGTTGTTGTCAAATATTCGTGATAATTATAAGCTGATATTGTAGGCAGCAGACCCAACTCGTCTACGCTAATTCCCGCCCGAAACTGCCGAACGCGCAGGGAAGTTTGAGACATTTGAATAGTCGCCGTTCGGTTCGTCTTCTCTGCTTTTGAATCGACAAAAAGTGCCTGCCGCAAAATAAAGTTCGGTAGGATAATATAACGAGCGCGCTTGTAGTCAACTGTTCCGAAAGTTCTTTGAGGGATATTGTAACCCGTAAGCCGATCTAATGCTTCACGGGTCACATCTTCTGCGACATCTTTTACATCATCGGGCGACTTGAGGAAAATGTCATAAGCATCTATGCCAAAATCAAGCAATGCCTGGAAAATCTATCGTAGCGTTAATTTCTCAACCTGTTCGATTTGTTCATGCGATAGTTGAGAAATATTCTCAATCATGCTCATAAATAGTCGCGCAGTGGACGGCTGCGTGCCGGGTGGCGCAATTTGCGGAGCGCCTTCGCCTCGATCTGCCGGATACGCTCGCGTGTGACGCCGAAAAATTTGCCGACTTCTTCAAGTGTGCTTTCCTGACCATTTGTCAACCCGAAACGCATCTCCAGCACTTCACGTTCGCGTTCATTCAGGACGGCCAATGCCCCACGAATTTGCTCTTTGAGCAGTTGACGTGAGGCGGCATCGACGGGGCCGACAATCTTATCATCCTCAATGAAATCACCCAGCAGGCTTGAATCTTCCTGACCGACGGGCATATCCAGCGACATTGGTTCCTGGGCGACGCGCATGATCTTGCGAACTTTGTTGGCCGCGCGGCGCAGTTTGCGTGCCAGTGCCAGATCGAGTTTTTGACCGTCTCGTTCAGTGTCTCTGATCTGGCGCGTTTCATCAGGCGTCAGAAACTCCATTTCGAGCGCGATCTGTTCGGCACTGGGTTCGCCGCCAAGTTCCTGAACCAGGTCACGCTGGACGCGCATTAAGCGGTTGATCGTCTCAACCATGTGAACCGGGATACGAATGGTGCGTGCCTGGTCAGCAATCGCCCGACTGATCGCCTGCCGAATCCACCATGTCGCATAAGTGCTGAACTTGAAGCCTTTGGTGTGATCGAATTTTTCAACGGCGCGTAACAGCCCGATATTACCTTCCTGAATCAAGTCCAGGAAGCCGATACCACGCATCATGTACCGTTTGGCAACACTGACCACCAAGCGCAGGTTGGCGCGCGTCAGGTCTTCGGCGGCGGTGCTGGCACGAAATTTGGTTTCGCGGAATTCATCTTCGATCAGCGATTCGTAGTAAGCCGTGTCCTTTTCGAGCCAGCCTGTGAACAGTTCAAGCGGCGGCAGCAGCCCACTTTTCTCGACATGATCGTACACTTTGTCTTGCAAAGAAGTCGGAATCAGATAGAGCGCCTGAAACAGTTCAAACAAACTGCGTGCCAGGGCTGTCCAGTTTTCATCGCGCCCCCACTCGCCTTGATCGAGATAAAAACGGATGTAAGAGGATGTGTCGTGATTGAAGTTGCGGCGAAGCATTTGCGCTTCTCGCACAATGCGCGTCAATTCGGGCATTGTTGAAGGATAATCAGCGGCGCGTTCGCTCACTTCGTCCCAGAAATGCAGCAGATGCTCATACATGACCAGCATCACGGCGGTATTGGAAGCCGAACAACTACAACGTTCATCCGCCTGCTCGTGAACATATTTGAGCAGAGTCCCGGCGGCCATCTGTGAAGCCAGCCAGGTTTCGCGGTTATGATCAAGAAGCGGTACCTGACCGATCTCCTTGAGGTACATGCGTACCGGATCATCAGTAAGCGACGCCGCGTCGATCCGATCCGCCATTTCATCTTCGAGTTCAACCAGATCGTTCTCATCGGGTTCATCCTCGAAGGCATCTACGCGTCGCTTTGATTCGCCAGGAAGTGAAATGCCGATGTCTTCCAAATCGTTGACAGACACGTTACCACCCTCTGAGATACCCTCATTGTACAGAGCGTCGCCGTTTTCGGGTTCGTCTTCGTCGCGCGGTTTACGAGTGTGTAAATGCACCGATGGGATAACGGGTTTTTCGTCTTGCTTTTTTGTCGGACGCCTGGTCATAGTTCCCCCGCTTTTGGTTAAGCCTGATGATGTGTCTGTCGC
Source organism: Aggregatilineales bacterium (assembly GCA_038239365.1). Taxonomy (GTDB): domain Bacteria; phylum Chloroflexota; class Anaerolineae; order Aggregatilineales; family UBA2796; genus JBBRMW01. Next base: position 11,763 of record JBBSEU010000145.1, on the reverse strand, counting down.
ATCTGTAGCAGCGCCTGGTCAATTTCGCGTCGGGCAATCCGGTAGCGGCTGACTCGTGTTGCCAGCGCATGATCGTCGCCGCCTTCAGATTGTAAAAAGAACAACTCGTCACTTTCGCGCCGCAAACGACGGCTGCGAAGCTGCAACGCCTTTTCGACAAATTCTTCTTCGATCCGAATAACTGCATTCATCAATACGCGCGTTTTGTCTTTTAGGAGCGATTCCATTTCGCGGGCTTCCCATGTACCGGGGCGTTGTATCGAACTTAACGGCCCCACCTGCAAACGATCAATTTCCTCGCATAGTTCGGCAGGCAGTGTTTGGCGTAGATATTCAAGCGGCTCTGCATCATCCTGATCGACAGCCCGTTCGAGCGCATTCATGATCGCCTGATAGTCGGTGCGTGTGAAATCGCGCGCCGAAAAAGGCCCCAACAGTTGATCACGCGCATCACGGCCACCGGCTACTTCGGCCAGCTTACGGTTAATCACCGGCCACAGATCAGGCCGCTCAATCAAAACGGCCAAGCAGTAGCCTTCCATCGCACTGATGGTGGGCGAATTAGCATTTTTGGCAGTGATGGGAGTCGGCGAAGGTGAGGGTAACATACGGCTTTTTTGTTGTGCAGCCGAAGGTACAGCGGGCTGGGCTTCTTTTTGCTGGCGCTGTGCCAATGCGATCAAATCCCGTTCGTTGATTCGCAATCGGAACGCCAATCGCTGCACACTGTAATGGCGGTGCGGTTCGCTTTCCATAAGCAGCGGCAAAAGTTCCCGCGCGATGTTCTCACGATCTGGCAGTGAACTCTGCGGTGTGACTTGCGCCGTCCCCGCCTCGATCACATAGTCGATGATCGGCTGTGCTGTATCGATCAGAAGTTGCCAGCGTTCCGGTTCATCCCGAATCAGATCGTCCGGGTCCTGGCCTTCGGGCAAAGTCATCACGCGAATATCAATGTCCAGCTTATCCGTTTGACGCAGCATCGCATTTGGATCAAAGATCAATTTGCGGCTGCCAAGCGTTTGCCGGGCGACATTGAGACCGCGCATCGTTGCGCCAACGCCTGCCGCATCGGGATCGAGCGCCAAAATCAACCGTTTGGCATAGCGCGCCAACTGGCGAAGCTGGGGTTCCGTGAGTGCCGTACCCATTTGCGCGACGACGTTAGTAAACCCGGCCTGATGCGCTTGCAGGGCATCCATATAGCCCTCGACGATCACCGCCGTTTCGCTTTCGCGGATCGAACGCCGTGCCGCATCCAGCGCAAATAAGGTGCTGCCCTTATCGAATAGTGGCGTTTGCGGTGAATTCAGGTATTTGGGGTTGTCATCCTTTGCCAGTGCCCGCGCCCCGAAGCCGATCACCTGACCACGCACATCCCGGATTGGGATCATCAATCGATCCCGGAAGCGATCATAGACCTTGCCCTTTTCGCTGCGTGTGGCGACGCCCGCTTCGATGATTTCATCTTCGCTATAGCCGAGTGTTTGCAAGTGCGAAAGTGCCCGCCGCCAATCTTCTTTCGGCGCGTAGCCGATCAGGAACTTTTCGACAGTCTCATCATTCAGACCGCGCTTGCTCACATACTGGCGCGTATCTTCTGCCAACGGTGACTCAAGCAATTGGCGATAGAAAAATTGAGTGGTTTCAGTCAAAAGGCCGCGTAATTTATCAAGAGCAGCATCACGAGTCGATTGTTCGGGGGTGCGCGGACGTAATTCGATCCCGGCACGATTAGCTAATTGTTCGAGCGCGCCGCTAAAATCGACATTTTCCTGTTTCATCACAAAACTGAAAATGTCGCCACCATCACCACACGCACCAAAGCAGCGCCATGTACCCGAATCGGGGAACACAACAAACGACGGCGTCCGTTCATTGTGGAAGGGGCAGGGCGCTTTGTAGTTGCGGCCAGCCTTCTTGAGCGGTACGTTGTACGCTTGCATCAGGTCGACAATATCAACCCGCGCCTTAATATCTTCGGTAACGGACACGTTCAGCTACACCTGTTGATCGCCTGACAGGTCATTATACGTATGTATAGGTATTCATGCAAAGGTCAGAGGAAAAGCAGGCGTGCCCGGCACTGAGTCACCGGGCAATCGCTGAGGAGTAGAAGGGTCAGGGTGCTTTGCAGCTTGGCAGTGCGGCGCAGAACGATTGGCACACCTGCTGATCAGTGGCCGCGTATACAATTTGGTAGGTGTTGCCTTCGGGGGCGGTATAGGTGTATTGATTGGTGCAGGGCTTCGGCTCATTGGATTGTGCCGAACTGGGGCCACGTGCGTTCAGGCACGAGAGAAACACCTGTGGGTTTGCCGCTACCTTGTTGTTGATGATCAAAATCGCGCCCGATAAAACGGGGTTCGATTGGCTGGTATAAATGCTGGCCTCGAATGCGCCTGCATCGCGGTAGCAGTTGGCATACTTATCCGCCAATTTGATCAGCGCCGTGAATTGCAAATTGCCAGTCAGTGCCGATGCGCCCGCCACCACATTTGACAGCGCACCCTGCACATCGGCGGTGTTAACTTGTGTGTAGCCACCAATATTCGGCATAAAACTCTTTGTCGAAGCGTCTTTAGTGGGTACGGGAACTGCATTACAAGCCGTGAAGATCAGCAGAGCAACCAACGACGGGATCAAAATACGACTCAGGTTGCGTGAACTAAGCATTCGATACACTCCTTGCGAACACGTAACGAGTGATTAACCTTACCACATTTGCCCGCCTCGCGCCGAACTTGTGATTAGGTAGGCTCAATATGCTGAAAAAGCGGTTCAGTGCGACAATTACTACGATATGCCCACAGATACCGGAGCGCAAATGACCTTACCACAAAAGTCTGAACCTCAACAAAATACGGGTCGCTGGGTACTGCTTGCCACGATTACCGCGTCGAGCATGGCCTTCATTGACAGCAGCGCGCTAAACGTGGCGCTACCTGCACTCCAAACAGACTTCAAAGCCGACGGCGCACAACTTTTGTGGGTCATTAATGCCTATTTGCTGATGCTGGCCTCACTCATTTTGTTGGGGGGTTCGCTCGGTGATCACTACGGACGCAATCGCATCTTCAGGATAGGGATCATCGTTTTTAGTGCTGCGTCGTTGGCCTGTGGACTCGCGCCCAATATCGGATTCCTGATCGCGGCCAGAGTCGTACAGGGCATCGGCGGGGCGCTGATGGTGCCGGGCAGTCTGGCGATTCTCTCCGCCTCATTTGGGGATGAGGCGCGCGGTCAGGCGATTGGCACATGGTCGGCTTTTGGCACTATCACCACAATCCTGGCTCCGGCGCTCGGTGGATTTTTGGCCGGGCGGGGGTTGTGGCGCGGTGTCTTTTATATCAATTTGCCGCTAGCCGTATTAGCCATCTATGCCCTCTCCAAAGTGCCCGAAACCAAAGATGAAGAAGCCTCGCCGCAGCTTGATTATCTTGGTACGGCGCTGATCATCGTCGGGTTGGCCGCGCTCACCTATGGCACGATTAGCCTGGGTGGAAGCAGCAATGCAGGCACATCGAATTCAGTGCCGCTCATCGCACTTGTTGTCGGGATCGTCGCGCTCATCGCGTTCGTCTTTGTCGAGTCGCGTATCGCCCACCCGATTGTGCCCCTTGCATTATTCAAGAATCGCAGTTTTAGCGGCACGAACCTGATGACCGTTTTCCTGTACGGCGCATTGTCTGGCGCGCTGCTTTTTCTGCCACTCAATCTGATCCAGGTGCAAGGCTATGATGCGGGTATCGCCGGACTGACCTTGCTGCCGTTCTCGATTGTGCTGGCCGGACTATCTATCGTGACCGGACGTTTGATCAGTCGGGTTGGCCCGCGCATACTGCTGACCATCGGCCCGATCATCGTTGGGATCGCATTTTTGCTCTTGTCCAGAGTCGGACTCACGCGCGGCCCCGATGATTACTGGACGACGTTTTTCCCGGTAGTGATCGTGTTTGGCGTGGGCATGGGCATCACCGTCGCGCCCTTGACCACCACTGTCATGGGGTCAGTGCCAACGCACGAGGCGGGCGTGGCATCGGGCATCAACAACGCACTCACCCGCAGCGCGCAAGGGCTGGCGGTAGCGATTATGGGGGCGGTTGCGCTGTTCAGTTTTACGAACAACCTGTCGGCGCAGCTTGCCCAACGCGAACTTACACCCGATGTGCAGCAGCAAATTCACCAGAATGCCAGCAAATTGGGCGGCACAGATATTCCCGACGGTCTGACTGATGCGGCACACACCCAGGCAAAACAGGCTATTCAAGCAGCTTTCGTGGATATGTTTCAGCTTGTCACGATCATCGGTGCGGTACTCTGCTTTTTGAGCGCCCTGGCCGCCGCGCTGCTGGTCGAAGGTCGCAAGTCACCGGCGGCGCAAGCGGTACCTGCCAGCCCCGCCTGATGCCCATGCTGCCAATTATGTTGCGGTTGCAAAATAAACGGTGTGTCATTGTGGGCGGCGGACGAGTCGCCGCCCGAAAATTGATTGCACTGCACGCGGCGTTGGCACAGATCACGGTGATCAGCCCTCAGCTTTGCGATGAGTTCCGCCCTTATTTGGGTGATCCATCGATCACTTTCCTGAACGGCTGTTACACATCGGATTTGCTAGCTAATTTGCGCCCGCTGTTGGTCTTTGCCGCCACTGATGACTCCGCCGTAAACCGTCAGGTGCTGGACGATGCTCATACAATTGGCGCGCTAGTCGATCTGGCTGATGATGCAAATGCCAGTGACTTCCATTCGATGGCCGCCGTTCAACGCGGTTCGCTCACATTTGCGATCTCTAGCGAAGGTACATCGCCCGCCCTGACCCGTCATGCCCGCGAACGGCTGGAAATACTTTTTGGCGATGAATACACGACGTTCAGTTTATGGCTTGAAACACTGCGCCCGCTCATTCGAGATCAATATGCCACGCAAGCCGAACGCGGCGCGCTCTGGGATCGACTCATGGAATCGGATGTACTAACTTATCTGCGCCATGGTAACGAGGCTAATGCACGCGCCTTAGTGTGGCAGATTACGGGGATCGACCCCTTACCTTTTTGAAGGCGTTTGCCACGAACGTTGCCGGACTTGCAGCGGTGTTAGCCCGGTGGCTTGCTTGATCCGCCGGGATAAATGAAAGCTGTTTTGAAACCCGCACTTTTCCGCGATGATCTGCACTGGCAGCCCCGAATGCTTGAGCAGATCGACGCTGGCCGCTACCCGCTGCTGCCACACATAGGCCATTGGCGTGATACCAAGCTGGCTGCGAAACAAGCGAATCAAATGTGGTTTACTGAGCGCGACAGACGCCGAAAGCACTTCCAAACTTAGCGGGTCGTGCAAATGCAACTGAATATACTGGCAGGCTTGTTCGATGCTGTGCTGTATGCCGCTGTGCCCCAGGCCGAGCAGCAGTTGTTCGCCTTCACCCAGATAGCGCCAGACCATCTGCACACACAACGATTTGAGCAGCGCCTGACTGGTGGACAGGGGCGAAAAGCGCAGCGCCAATGCACTAAAAATCAAATCAGCCATCACCGCCGAGAGTGGCAGCGGCCAGGGCAACCGCTCCAATCGTTCATGGAGTGCAAGCGGCAATGTCAAGCCGAGGTGTGCCCAACTGTGATGCGTTTCGACAGTGGCCGCAAACCTGAAACGTTCTTCATGCCCTGGAAACAGGATAAACACAGTGTGCGCCGGTGCATAACGTGCTGCGCCATCGATCCAGACGGTCATTTCACCGCTGTAGACCCAGACCAGTTGAAGGTTCGTTTGCAGGCGTGGCCCAAAGGCACTGCCCGGCGGATAAATAATGTCGCCCACACTGATCTGATCAGGCCAGAGGTTTTCTTCCATAATTATTCCAACATAAGCTGACAATTTCAGATAAAAATTGATAGTTAAGGACATTCGGCGTAAGCGGGCTTTATGCTATGATTCACCACAAATACGCGCACAGGAAGTATAGTCAATGCAAACTTTAACAACAGCGATTACACACGAACAAGCGGATTTTTTCGCCGCACAAGGCTATTTAGTTGTCCCGGACGCTTTAAGTCCGACAGAGATTGAAGAACTACGCGCTGATGCCACTCGTATCTGCCGGGGCGAAACCGACGAAGTGCGCGGTGTGATCCCCGCACGAGCGGAGGAGTCGGATGCGGATGTGCTGCGCCGCTACCTGTGCATCCACTTTCCGCACAAAATTTCGGAGGTGATGTACCGCTATCTGGCGCATCCAGCGATTGTCGATGTGCTGACCAAAATCATCGGCCCCGACGTAAAATGTATGCAGTCGATGTTGTTCATCAAAGCCGCCGGAAAACCGGGTCAGGCATGGCACCAGGACGAAATCTTCATCCCGACACGAGATCGCTCTCTGACCGGGGCATGGATTGCGATGGACGACGCCACCGTTGAAAATGGCTGCTTGTGGGTGATTCCGGGTTCGCACAAGCACGGCGTCCTGTGGCCGCAGGACGCGCACGGCGACCCACGCTTCGATTGCACTTCCGAGAGTTTCGGCTTCCCATACACCAACGACGATTCGATCCCGGTTGAGGTGAAGGCCGGGTCTATCGTCTTCTTTAATGGCTATTTGCTGCACCGTTCGATGCCCAACTATGCGAGTACAGGTTATCGGCGCGTGCTGGTCAATCACTACATGAGCGCCCAATCGCTGCTGCCCTGGCACAACCCGCGCGGCACTGAGTACATGGCAACCGCCGATATGCGCGATATTGTGCTGATCGCGGGCAAAGACCCATATGCTTACAAAGGCACGGAAAATTTGTCGCTGGCGCATGTGCGGCCTAGCGGCGAAGGTGGCTGCGGCGACCCCAAGCAAAACCTGAAACCTGCGGAGATCGATCAGATCAATGCCCTGCCTTTTGATCGGGATGATGACTGATCAGCGCATATAGAGTTAAAACGCGGAAACTCGGATCGACTCCTGCACTCGGACGTGTTAACCTATTCGGGCGTCTGAGTATGGGAGTGGATTTTTAATGACGAGCGCCCTTGTCCTGGCCGGGCATGGCTCACACATTTCGCCACAAACTGCCGGGTTGGTCTGGCATCATGTCGATGCGATTCGGCGGCGCGGGCTGTTCGATGAAGTGACGGCTGCTTTCTGGAAAGAATCGCCTTCGTTCCACACCGTGTTCAATGGTTTGAGCGCGACAGATATTACCGTTGTGCCCTTGTTCACCAGTCAGGGGTTTTTCACGCAGACGGTGATTCCCGCCGAAATGGGATTGACCGGGCCGATCACAACGCGCGATGGCAGGACGATCCGTTACACGAAAACGTTGAGCGAACACCCGTATGTATCGGGTATTGTCGTGCGACGCATCGCTGAAAAAGTCGCGGAAATAAACGCCGTTGTCCCACAAACCGCGGTGGTGATTATTGGTCACAGCACGCGCCGCAACCCGGAAAGCCGCAAAGCCACCGAAGCTCAAGCTGATGCCGTCCGCAGTCTGAATCTGTTCGCAGAAGTGATCGCCGTTTACCTGGATGATTCGCCCTCGATCCCGGATGTGTACACCCTGACCAATTCGCCCACCATAATCGCCGTGCCCTATTTTCTGGCACTCGGATCGCACACCACGATTGACGTGCCGGGCGAACTTGGTTTGCCGCCCGGCACGGATAACGCCGAAATCAACGGGCGGCAGGTTTATTACACCGAACCCGTTGGCACCGAAGACTCCTTGCAAGATGTGGTGATCGAACTGGCGCGTGATGCGGGTGCGCCGATGAATGCCGCCCCACTGATCAACCGTCCGATCTGGGCAGGTTTTCCACAGGTCGGCGGCGTCCCGATCAGCGGCGTTTTCGGGCAGATCGTGATCGACGGTGGCAAGGTTTATTGCAATGGCGACGACTCCGAGAAGGCGATTTACAACGATCTGGGAGCCTTGCGGGAACACCTGCGCGGCACGGGTGAACGCTTTCGATCCCTTGCCACGTCGAATGATTTGCCGGGCGGTTGGATGGTCCTGCTCGATCCGGCGGCCAGCTTCGCCCACACGCGCGCGATCATCGAAACGATTTACCCCGGCCTGTTAGGGGATATGCAAGCCGAAGAAGTGACCCCGCTGCCAGAAGTGATCGAACGGCAAACGGGCATGTTCCGCGATCTGGGTGATTTGACGCCCGAATCAGTGGCGCAAACGGTGGAAGCGGTCTGTTCGCACTGTCTGCGCTGCCCCACCTGGTACGATGGGACGCGCGAACCGCTGCCCTGCCCAGAAGCGTGCAATCTCTGGCTGAGTGTGGCAATGGTCGCCAGAGAAACGGATTGAGCGGCCTCGTTTATCTGATCGGTGCAGGGCCGGGCGATCCCGATCTGATCACGGTCAAGGGTTTGCGCGCATTACAGCAGGCGGATGTGATTGTCTATGATCGACTGTCGCCGCCGGAACTGCTGGCATACGCGAAACCCGGCGCGGAACTGATCAACGCGGGTAAACAACCGACGCATCATACCCTTAAACAAGATGAGATCAACGCGATTCTGATGGAACGGGCGGGGCGTGGCCTCATGGTGGCGCGGCTCAAGGGCGGCGATCCATTCGTGTTTGGGCGCGGCGGCGAAGAAGCCGAGGCGTGCGTAGCGGCGGGGGTGCCGTTCGTGGTGATTCCCGGCGTCAGCAGCGCGATTGCTGTGCCTGCCTATGCGGGAATCCCGGTGACGCATCGTGATCTGACCAGCGTTTTCGCCGTCGTGACCGGGCATGAAGACCCCACCAAAGAGTCGATCAGCGTCAATTACGAGGCGTTGGCGCAGATCGGTACGCTCGTCTTTTTGATGGGTGTTGGTCGACTCGGCTTGATCGCAGATCGGTTAATCGCAGCAGGGCGTTCGCCTGAAACGCCCGTCGTTTGCATCGAGTGGGGCACGACGCCTCGACAGCGGGTTATTGAAGGCACGCTGGCGACGATCCCGGCCAACGCTCTGGCCGCCGATTTGCAACCACCGACTATTACGGTAGTGGGCGAAGTGGCGGCGCTCAGAGATCGACTGCGCTGGTTCGAGCCATAGCACAAGTGTTATAATCGGGGCTTCCTAAACGGGGAATCCCAATGAGTAAATCGCTGGCGTCGCTCGATTTTGGCCGCAAGGTGTGCAGTGATCCGGCACTTTCCGAGTCGCGGGAATGGTTGGTCACGAATGGGATCGGCGGGTACGCTTCCGGGACGATAGCGGGCATTCTGACCCGGCGCTATCACGGACTGCTTGTGGCCGCGCTCAAACCGCCGCTGGGACGTACCTTGCTTGTCACCAAATTTGACGAGACGGCGGATTATGACGGCTATCAATATGATCTGGCCGCAAACCGTTGGGCAAGCGGCACAATTGATCCGATGGGCTATGTCTATCTGGAGCGTTTTTATCTGGATGGCGCGATCCCGGTCTGGAACTATACGCTGGCCGATGCGCTGCTCGAAAAACAAATCTGGATGGAGAACGGCGTCAACACGACGTATGTTCGTTACACCCTGCGGCGCGGCACGAAACCCCTCACGTTGAGTTTGCGGGCGCTGGTCAATTACCGAGATTATCACAGCACCACCCGCGACGATCTGCCGATGCAGGTGTCGCCCGTCGAACACGGCCTGCGAATCGAGGCCTATCCGGGGGCGACGCCCTTTTACCTGTTCTCCGAAGATGTCGGAGCGATCCCACAACATGATTGGTATCGGAGTTATCGGCTGGCGGTTGAGGCGATGCGCGGCCTTGATGACACCGAAAATCATTTGTGCGCGGCCAGTTTCACGGCCACCTTGCAACCCGGCCAATCGCTGACGATTATTGCCAGCGCCGAAAGCACGCCCGATCTGAATGGCGAAGCGGCACACACCCGCCGCCGCGATTATGAACAAGGGCTGCTGCTCAAATCGCGCGAATCGAACGGGATGATCGTGCTGCCGCAATTGATTCTGGCGGCGGATCAATTCATCGTGCGGCGCGCACTGCCCACTGACCCGGACGGACAATCGATCATCGCGGGCTATCACTGGTTTGGCGATTGGGGGCGCGATACGATGATCAGCTTGCCCGGCCTGACGCTGACTACCGGGCGAACCGATGTGGCGCGGCGCATTTTGCGGACGTTTAGCCACTTTGTCGATCAGGGGATGCTGCCGAATCGCTTCCCGGATGCGGGCGAAATCCCCGAATACAACACGGTTGACGCGACGCTCTGGTATTTTGAAGCAATCCGCGCTTATTATGCCAAAACCGGCGATCTTGATCTGGTACGTGAATTATTCCCGGTGCTGGCGGGGATCATCGACTGGCATGTGCGCGGCACACGCTACCAGATTCATGTTGATCCAGCGGATGGCTTGTTGTTTGCGGGTGAACCGGGCGTGCAGCTTACGTGGATGGACGCCAAAATCGGCGACTGGGTGGTGACGCCGCGTATCGGTAAACCTGTCGAGATCAACGCGCTATGGTATAACGCGCTTCGGGCGATGGCCGATTTCGCCGCCGCGCTGGGTGAAGAGGCCACGCCGTATACCGCGCAGGCCGATAAAACGCTTAGTGGTTTTGATCGATTCTGGTGCGCCGATCTGGATTATTGCTACGATGTGCTGGATACGCCGAACGGTAATGATTCGTCGCTGCGCCCGAATCAACTGCTGGCCGTTTCGCTTCCGCACAGTCCACTTTCGGCGGAACGGCAGCGCGCGGTGGTTGAGGCGTGTGCGCGGCGACTGATCACATCGCACGGCTTACGCAGTCTGACCTTTGAACACCCGGATTATGTGGGCAGGTACGAAGGTGGCCCTGCCCAACGTGACAGCGTTTATCATCAGGGGACGGTCTGGGCATGGCTGATCGGCCCATTCGTGAGCGCCCACTTGCGCGTTTACAAAGACCCGGCGGTAGCTCAATCTTTTTTGCTGCCGCTGCTGCATCATCTGCGCGATCATGGCGTGGGCAGCATCAGTGAAATTTTTGACGGCAATTTTCCGTTCATTGCGCGCGGCTGCTGCGCTCAGGCGTGGAGCGTGGCCGAAGTGCTGCGCGCGTGGTATGAGACGGTCACGGCTGAATAATCGCTAGCGTTCCTCATCCGACGTTTGGGCTAGCGGCGTCAGGCAAGCCGCGTCTTCTGCCAGCGAATCGGACAGGCTGCTGAGCGTTCCGAGTGCATCGTCCACTACGTCCGCAATGATCACAATGCGTTCGCCGGGCTTGACTCGTCGCCATGCTTCGCGCGTCGCCTCGTCCTGATTCGGGCTGATCGTGAACGGTGTATTGGGTGGTAGTCGGCTTTGAAGCAGTTTTGGCAGTTCGTCTACCTCACGTCCGCGCCGATCTAACAGATCGTGCAAAATGTATTCATCTACGAAGGGTAACGTCGCATCTATCGTGGCGATCAGATCACTATCGCGTCGATCCCCCGGAAGGCCAATAACCATCAGGGTACGACGCTTACCCAGCGCGGCCACGCCTTCGGCAAAGGCTTTCATGGCCGCTTCGTTGTGACCATAATCCAAAATGACCTGTACGCCGTTCATTTCGTTCACATTGAAGCGCCCCGGCATCATGGCCGTATCCGTCTTGAAAGTGGTCAGCGCCCGCGCGATCATGGCCGGGTTGAGTCCGGCTGCCCAGGCTGCCGCGGTTGCCGTTAGCGCGTTGAGTACCTGAAAGCGGACTTTGCCGCCTATCGTGAAGTCGATGCGATCCAGTTCAACCAGTTCGATGCGCGTCTCACCCGTTGCCAACGTGATCATGCCGTCTTC
>JBBSEU010000144.1:0-14267 GCA_038239365.1 Aggregatilineales bacterium | reverse complement strand
GCGCTCATGCTTTCTGCGCCATTCGTGGCTACTTGTCTACCGCGCGCAAAAATGGCCTCACTGCCTTACACGCCCTTGAATCCGCTTTTGCTGGAACTCCTTTTTATCCACCTTGTCTTTCCCCTGCCTGAGCAGTTACGATAAAATTTGTTTGTAGTTGGAAACGCATGGAGTAGTTCAATGCCCGATCAGGAAATCGATAGCCCGTCTAATTTGATGTTGGATGCAGAAGGGCACACTGTTGCAACGAACACATCCACAAAGCAACCATTGACCATTTCCGATTTAGGCTGGTCACAAGAGATGGCGGCACAGGTCAGAGGGCTGTTTTCATCATTTTCAGATTGGGACTATCCGAGCATGGATGTTTACGATGACGTCTGCGATCCGTAACAGTTTCAGCAAAGGGGATATTGTCCTGATCAACTTCCCTTGTGGCGATTGGACAACTCGCGCCCTACATTAGTAATTCAGGCTAGCGCCGCTTGAAAAGCACATTTATTGACAGGTGCAAGCAATAAAGCTACGATCACTATTAGGCGCGGCGAAACAAGATGAATTCTAATCAAATTCGACCCGCAGAGGGTACTGAAATCTTGCGTTTTTCTTGCAAAGCCGCGCTACCATAGCAACGTCAAAAAAACTTATCAATAAAGTGCGAGGTGTCTATGGATGCACAAGCTCCCGCTCAACCTGTTCCTCAACAATATGAGTTCCGCGCCGAGATTCAGCAGCTTCTGAATATCCTGGTGCATTCGCTGTATACGGATCGAGAAATCTTCCTGCGTGAGCTGATCTCCAACGCTTCGGATGCGATCCATCGTCTGCAATTCGAGATGCTCACCAACCCGGATGTGCTTGACCCCGATACCGAACTGGCGATTCACATCACGTTCGACGCCGAGGCCAAAACGATCACCGTGCGTGATACCGGGATCGGCATGAACCGCGACGAAATGATCGAGAACCTGGGCACGATTGCCCACTCCGGCGCGGCCAGCTTCCTGCAAGCCCTCAAGGACAAGGGTAGCTCGTCCAGCGACATTATCGGTCAGTTCGGCGTCGGCTTCTATTCCGTATTCATGGTGGCCGATGAGGTCAGCGTCACGTCGCGTTCCTTCCGCAAGGACGATCCGGCCTGGACATGGACATCAACGGGTGGTAACGCCTACACCATCGAACCCACCGAAAAGACCACGCGCGGCACCGAAATCACGCTCAAACTCAAAGAGGATGCCACCGAATTCGCGGCTGAGTACCGACTTGAACGGATCATCAAAAAGCACAGCAATTACATTCCGTTCCCGATTTATGTGGGTGAGAAAGTCGCCAACCAGCAAACGGCATTGTGGCGGCGCAATCCGCGCGAAGTGACCGAGCAGGAATACAACGAGTATTACAAGCAGTTAACTTACGATACGGCTGATCCTATCGCGCACATCCACCTGAATACCGATGCGCCTGTGCAGTTCTACAGTTTGCTGTACGTGCCTTCGAAGGCGGATCGCGGGCTGTTCACGGTGGACAGTGGCGACGCTGGGCCACGTCTGTACGCGCGCAAAGTGCTAATCCAGGAACACGCCAAAGACCTGCTCCCACAGTGGATGCGCTTCGTTGAAGGCGTCGTCGATTCGGAAGATTTGCCGCTCAACATTTCGCGTGAGACGGTGCAAGCCAACAAGGTCATGGCGCGGCTCAAAACCGCGATTACGAACAAAGTGATCAGCGAACTGGAAACCGTTGCCGAAAAAGACACCGCCAAATACGCGATTTTCTGGCAGGAGTTCGGGCGGCTGGTCAAGGAAGGACTCGCCAGCGATTTTACCAACCGCGAAAAGCTGGCAAAACTGGCACGCTTTCACACCTCACGCGAAGACAATGCCTGGGTATCGCTGGCCGATTACAAATCGCGCATGGTCGAAGGGCAAACCGAGATTTATTACCTGTTCGGCGAAGACCCCAAATCCGTCGCACGTAGCCCGCACCTCGATATTTTCCGGGCGCGTGGGATCGAAGTGCTGTTCCTGACCGAAACGATTGACAGCTTTATGATCAGCGGCTTGCCGGATTTCGAGGGCACAAAGCTGCGGAACGGCGCGGATGCCGATCTGGAACTGCCCGCCGCGCCCGAAACTGAACAGGGCGAATCGTTGAGCGAAGACGCAACCAGGACGCTGCTTGCCAAGTTCAAGATCGTGTTGGGAGATCGCGTCACCGAAGTACGCGAGTCGAAACTGTTGACGGGCAGTCCGGTACGTCTGGTCGCGGCGGATAAGGGCTTTGGCTCAGATATGGAGCGCGTCTACCGGATGCTCGATAAGCCGTTTGAGGTGCCCAAGCGCATTTTGGAAGTGAACCCGCGCCACGCCATCATTCGCAACATGGCCGCACTCAGTGATGATGTGCTGGTTGATGATGTAGCGGAGCAGTTGTTCGAGTCGGCGATGCTGCTGGAAGGTATTCACCCCAATCCGGCGGATATGGTGCCGCGCATCGAAGCCCTGATGGAGGCAGCCACTCGCCGCGAAGGAAAGAAAGACGAGTAACCGATCTTCTATACCAGGATCACATAAGGTAGCGCAACAAGAAGATCATGAAAATTGGTATCATTGGGGCGGGGCATGTCGGGACGAGTCTTGGCAAAGCACTGCTCAAAGCAGGGCACGAAGTCATGTTCAGTTCGCGCGAACCGGACAGCCCAAAGGCACAACAGATACGCACCGAAACAGGCGCGCCAGTCGATTCAATTCAGGATGTTATCAACTTTAGCAACCTGATTGCGATTGCCATGCCACCTGATGCGGCCTTGCAGGTTGCACAGGAATACAAAGGACATTGGGCGGACAAGACGATCATCGACATGAATAATCGTTTTGGCGCATCCGCATCAGGTCGTTCGTTCGCGCAAGACCTGGCCGAAGCCGCCGGGACAGATGTCGTCAAAGCGTTCAATATGATTGGCGCGGAATCGTATCAAAACCCGATCTTCGGCGGCCAACCGGCTTCGATGCTCATTGCGGGCGACGATCCGGCCACCAAAAAACAGGTGCTGCAAATCGCCTCAGATATCGGTTTCGATGCAGTGGATGCGGGTAATCTTGAAGCGTCGGCACTCATCGAAAAGCTGGCGCAGTTGTGGGTACATCTGATGCGCTCCGGGGCAGGCCGGGACATGGCCTTCAAACTGATACGACGCTAGCGCCGTTAATCACGGTAGTCCGATAACACAAAAGGTCAGGGGTATCAACTTACACCCCTGACCTTTTGCAATTTAACTATCACACTTCGTCGTGAACGGCGCTTATCACGGGATGGTGATTGTCTGCCCAATGTAGATCAGATTGATATTGGTGATGCCGTTTGCTTGGGCAATCGCCATGACACGCACGCCATTTCGCATCGCAATCGCAAACAACGTATCACCTTCCTGTACGACGTAAGTCCGACCTGCCGAACCTGTTGAAGGAATGACCGCGCCACCCGTATTGGCAGCGGCTGAAGGCGTTGTCGTGCCATTACAACCCGGAATACGCAGCACCTGACCAGGGACAATCAACTCTGGATTGAGCAGATTGTTGGCGGTGGCAATCCGGTATGATGTGACATTGAAGCGGAGCGCGATCCGATACAGACGATCTCCCGACACAACCGTATATTGACAGTCACCTGTGATGAAGCCCGCTGCACCTGAACCTGCTGATCCGGGTGTCCCTTGTGGTGTACCGTTACCGACTGCTGGCCCTATCGTTGGCAGTGGATTAACCACACCGGGCACAGTCGTGGCCGGAACCGCGCCGTTGGGCAGCCCTGTACCCGCCAGCGTTGCAATGAGCGTTTGTTGAATACCCGCCGCCGCCGTGACGGTTTGCAAAATGCCCGTCGCCTGTGCATTCAAGGCTTGCAAGGTTTGTGTCGCGGCCTGATTACCAAAAATCGGCGTACCGGCTTGTGCCACGCTCACACCAGCCTGCTTGGTGGGTGTAATTAGGATCGGCTCAGTGGGCGTGTTACTCGGCGTCAAAGTGGCCGTTGGGAAAGCTGTTTCGGTGGGCAGCAGCGTTGCCGTTGCCGACGCCGCAAAAACCAGCGCCGTTTGAGTCGTTGGCACCGGCGTATTCGTATTGCTGGCGATGGTGTTAAGCGGCTGCACGACATTCGTTGGAATTTGCGTTCCCGTTGGCGGTGCACCAGTCGGCGTGTCCGTCATAAACTGTAGCTGCTGGATAGTTGGCGTCAGCGTGATCTGTGGCGTAATGGCCGTTGGCGGTGGCGGCAGTTCGGTAGCTGTCATCGTTGGCCCAGCCGCCACGACAGCACCCCCCTGGGGAGTCGCGGTGGACTCGAGAGCAGCCCCGGCAGTCTGGAAACAGCCCGATACCAGTATGGAAAAGACCATAAGGCCAGCCGCCAGCCTAAACAGTCGTGCATCGATTGGTCGGATCATCAAAGCGTGCCTCCTCAACGGCGGGCGCGAAAAATTCAGATATAAGCAGTGTAACATCACCTTGTTCGCAGAGCAAGCAGTAGAATCGCCAAAATGCCTGTTGACGCCAACTGAATTCTGATTTATTTTGGTTAGCAAAACGTTTGTTCCGTTCTTGGTTGATCAATAGAAAGCTGTTTTATGTCTCACCTGGAAACGCTCCGTAACGTGGCTGCGCGTCAAAATTGGATCGTGCTGGATACCGAAACGACAGGACTGGATGACCACGCCCAAATTGTCCAGATCGCCATCGTGAACTCAGAAGGCGAAACCCTGATTGATACCTTAGTTCATCCGACAGGCCGCATTCCAGCCGGCGCGACACAAATTCACGGTATCACAAACGAGATGGTCAGCAATGCGCCCACCTGGATAGATGTATCCGAAAAAGTGCGTGCCGTAGTACTGGGGCGAGACGTGATCATCTACAATTCCGAGTATGATACACGCCTGATCCGGCAAACATGTGCGGCGCATGGTTTACCTTATAGCAAATATGGTGCTAGCACGCTTACCTGTGCCATGAAAGCCTATGCGGAGTATTTTGGCGATTGGAACGATCAGAAGAATGACTACAGCTATCAGAAACTGGCGCGGGCGTGTATTCAGCAGCAATTAACCGTGCCGAAAGCACATTCGGCGCTTGGCGATTGCCTTTCGACAAGGCTGCTCGTCAAACGGATGCTAGAAGCGAAACGCTCCTAAGCATTCATCAGTGCCAAACGTCCTTGATCGACATACGTTGTGCCCATCCGAACAGGATTGTCAGAGATGGTTGCCACAGCCCCAAACGTGCCGGACGATGGCAGTCAGCGTTGATACTCGTTTGGAGCGTAGGCGCGTTGTTATTCCGTCAGCAAAAGGGGACGGAATTTATAGCCGTAGAGCAGCACCCCATGCAGGCCGTCGCTGCCCAACTTACGAGTTACCATCTCGACGCGCATCCCGATCTCGGCTGGTCCATCCAGATCGGTAAGCTGCGCCGTGATCATCGGGCCTTCATCCAGTTTGATCAACGCTAGCGCATAGGGTGCTTGTTCTTCAAAGCCCGCCGGGGCATCCGTGATGGTAGTGAAACTCAGGACTTCGCCCTTGCCGCCGAATTGATACACCGTTTTTGCCTCTGCCGTACAGTCCGGGCATATATCGCGCGGCGGAAATATATACGAGCCGCATGAGGGGCAGCGTTCTCCGGTTAGCGCGTATCGCTGCCCACTCAACCGCCAATTTTGTGTGAGTTGCATCAGTTATCGCCTAGCGTGCGGCCTGACGAAGTTCGTAGGTATCAGGCAGCGCAATCGTTTCAGGCTGCTTGAAAGTGAACAATTGCGGCTGCTTGGACTGGCAGGTGCATATCTGGCGCGGGGGAAACGCAACCGTTCCGCACAACTCACATTTAACGCCTTTAAGAGCGTATCGTTGTCCGTTCAACCGCCAATTCTGTGCGATGTTCATTCCAGTTATCCTTGCTTGCGTTGCTACAAATAGCTTGTGCGATTGCTCACAATCGTACTTGATAGGAGCTATCAAAAGCTATCAGCCACTACTTGATAGGCTGGCAAAAGCGCGCAAGAATCTGGCAGTCCCTACTTAATCGCTATTTCCCGAACAGGTGTGTCACGACGGTTGCACCCAATCCGCCGATATTTTGCGCCATGCCGATTTGTGGAGCAGCTACCTGATTATCACCGGCCTGACCGCGTAATTGCAAAGCGATCTCAACCGCCTGATAGACACCTGTCGCCCCAAATGGATTCCCCCGGCTCTTAAGTCCGCCAAAGGTACTGATCGGCAATGAACCCTTCAATCCAATCTTGCCTTCCGCGGCCAAGCGCCAACCCGCCCCACGTTCAGCAAAACCGCTGGCCTCAAGTGCCAACGTCGCCAAAATCGTCGTCGAGTCGTGCAATTCGAGGATATTCACATCATGAGGTTTGATGCCAGCTTGCTCATAGGCACGCCCAGCAGATAAATTCGCCGCCATTAAAAACAGCAAATCGCGCCGATCATGGATCGCCACGCTGTCTGTCGCCGCGGCACTGCCCAATATTCGGATCGGTTGAGGCACGCGATCCATTGCCGCTTCGGAAGTAGTCAGGATCACGGCTGCCGCCCCGTCACCTTCGGGTGCAACATCGAACAGATTCACGGGTTCTGCGACAACGGGCGCACTGGCAAATCGATCCACACGAATGGCATTGCGATACATGGCGTTGGGATTCTTGCCGCCATTGGCATGGGCATTGACGCTGAACCCGGCGAAATCGGCCACCTGAACGCCATATTCGTGCAGATAGCGCCGCATCAACAACGCGGCCAGTGCTACAGGCGTCGCGCCCTGAGCCGCTTCATATTCCGAGTCGGTGAAAGTCATCATCGCCGCGCCGCGTGCGCTGCCCACCACATCGGTTACTTTTTCGACACCCAGTACCATCACCGTTTGTGCCGCGCCGCTGGCAACCATCAGATAACCCTGTCGCAACGCCATACCACCCGACGCATCCGCCGCTTCGACACGCACCGCCTCAACGCCGCGCAGTCCGGCGAAATCGGCCAGCAGTGCGCCCAACTGATGCTGTTTGCTGAGTGATCCACCCAACGCATTGCCGACGACAATTGCATCTACCGCATCAATACCTGCATCGGCTAGCGCCGCCTGCATCGCTTGCAAGGCCATGTTGCGGAGCGGTGTTTCCCAGTGTTCACCAACGGGCGTTTGCCCGATACCAATCATCGAAACGTTTTGCATTCCAGCAGTCCTTTATTCTGAAAAGTTATGTGGTGAGATATTCCACTTGATTGAGCATTTCTTCAGAGGTATATATCGTGCGAACTAGTTCTAGACCTCTAACCCAATGACCGATGAAATGCTTTGATGCACGCCCTTTGACTATACCAGCGTGTTTTACCCCGGATGCGGAGAGTTCAACATAATCTGAGTCGTAGGTACATAAAACACAGCCCATTTGCGTAGCACGCACCAGATGATTCAAATCCGAGTCAGAGAGCGTGCCCTATTCAAGTACCGTTACAATGTCTATGCCACGCTGTCGTAGTTGATCAGCAATGGCAATCGGCAAATTCTCATCAAGGTAGAACCGAATGATGCCCAACTTTGCCAGCCTCTAGCAGTGCGTCCCGTGCGTCAATTTGGCGAATAACCTCATCTACTTCAGGTTTATGATTGTAGTAGAACGATAAGGCAGCATAGACCTGTGACAATGATAGCTTGTAATCGCCAGCTAATTCATCAGCGGTTCGATGATGGAATATCATGGCAGTTACCAAGTCCGCAACACCAATGCCTGTTCCGGCAATGAAGGGTTGACCTTTGCGGACTTTGGGATCAGAAACAATCAGGTTGATACTCAGTATAGTTTGCATAGCTCACTCAACTGCCAGTTTGCCGCGATACCGTGCATAAAGTGCGTAATCGATCTCAGTACGGCGCTTGATGTAAACGCGCGTGCGTGGGGCGCGATCCCGTCGTTCTTCGATGAGATCAGTCACGCGAATATCAAACGCATCCGAACCCGCCCCGCTGCCATAGCTCACGCACAAAATGCGATCACCCGGTTTGGCCTCATCCAATGTGGCCGTCAATCCAAGCAGGCATGATCCAGCGTACACATTGCCCACTTCACCCGCCAACAAACCGTACTTGATTTGCCCATCAGTGAAGCCCAGTTGTTTGGCAGCACGCTCCGGGAACTTGACGTTCGGCTGATGAAACACAGCATAGGTGTAGTCGGAGGCTTTGGTTCCCATCAGTTCCATGAGCGTTTCGGCGGCGGCCTGCGTATGCCGGAAATAAGCGGGTTCGCCTGTGAAACGATCTCCGTGCATCGGATATTTTTGTTCGGCACGTCGCCAAAAATCGGGCGTATCGGTCACGAAACTATACGATCCCTGGAACACGGCCAATGAGTTTGCTTCAGGTCCGACGATGTAACCCGCGCCGCCTGCCGCCGCCGTATATTCGAGTGCATCACCAGGACGACCTTGTGCCGTATCCATGCCGATGCTCAGTGCATAGCCCGCCATGCCACTGCCGACAAATCCAATCGAGGCTTGCAGTGCCTCTGAACCTGCTTTGCAGGCGAATTCCCAATCGGCGGCCTGGGTGTTCGGCACTGCGCCAATTGCTTCGGCTACTACGGTGCTGGTCGGTTTGACAGCGTAGGGGTGGCTTTCCGAACCAACCCACACGGCGCGCAGATCAGCCGGATCGATCTGCGCGCGTGCCAGAGCATTCCGTGCCGCTTCAATCGACATGGTGATCACATCTTCATCCAGCCCGGCGACAGCCTTTTCTTTGATGGGTGTGCCGCCGAGTCCACCAGTCCAAACGCGCGCCACCTCGCTGGCGGGCAAACGATAGCGTGGTATGTACGCGCCATAACCGACGATCCCGACGGATCGATCCGGGCGCAGCAGGTTCTTCGCATTTGCAAAATCAGTCATTTTCGATTCTCACTTTCATGGGGAGGTACTTCGTCATCAGACGGGATGAGCGGCTCAATATAAGCTGTTAACTCTGGAAGGCGAGTTCGAATCACCTGCCATACCGTATCAAGGTTAACCTCTTTGTACCTGTGGATAAGAATATCTCTCATTCCGGCCATGTGTTTCCATTCGATACTCGGATGTGCGGCTCTAAATTCGTCAGTAAGCTGCTTGGTGGCTTCACTAATGATTTCCAATGAAGCGGTTACGGCACGTTGCGTTTTCACATCGCGTCGGAATCCTGCTTCATCCATGCCTTGAACAAATTCGATGATCAAGCGTGCTTCGTGAAGTATATCAATCAGGTAAGCCAGATAACGTTCAAGCAACATAGATTGCCCTGGCGCTATTCAGAATCGAATTGCGGCGAATATAGTTATAACTTTGCTCAATGCTGGGGCGATCCATAAAATCGACAGGCCGTCCAAACAGCACCATCAATTCTTCGCGCATTCCGACTACATCAAGCAATGACCACTTAGCTTCTGAGGCGAACGTAACCAGCACATCCACATCGCTATCCGGGCGGAAGTCATCACGTAATACCGAACCAAACAGCGCAAATTCCGTGATTTGCCAGCGACGGCAAAACTCAGCTATTTTATCCATTGGTAGATCAACCTGAATCGTCGGTACATCAGTCATTGCTAGTTGCTATTTCTTCTGCATTTCCGCGACCAGTTCTTTAGCGCGTTCCAGCCGAATATTGTTCTCGGTGATCATCTTTTCGACTACGCGTCCGATCATATCACCACTTGCGCCCGCCGCTGTCGCAAATTGCCGGGCGTGCAGGCTCATATGGCCGCGCTGAATGCCTTCGGTTGCCAGCGCCTTGATCGCGGCTAGGTTTTGTGCCAGCCCCACCGCTGCGATTACCTCCGCCAATTGTTTTGCATCGGAGACACCCAGAATTTTAAGCGCCACTTTCGCTGCCGGATGAACACGAGTCGCCCCGCCAACGATCCCAACAGCCAGTGGCACATCGAGTCGTCCGCGCAGATTGCCCTCGGCGTCCTGCGTCCAACTCGTCAGGCTGCGGTACTGCCCGGAGCGCGCCGCGTAAGCATGTGCGCCTGCTTCGAGCGCCCGCCAATCGTTCCCGGTGGCGATGCACACCGCATCCATGCCGTTCATGATGCCTTTGTTGTGTGTCGTGGCGCGGTATGGATCAACTTCGGCGAAGATACCCGCTTCAACAATCGCTTTGACCACATCCATACCGCCGATCACGTCCGCGGGGATTGTGCAGGACGCCATCGCCCGCCGCCGATTTGCCAGATTGCTCAGGATACGCAGGTTGACACGGCCACCAGTTACAGCTTCGATACGCGGCGCGATCCGTTCACAGGCGGTGTTGATTGCATTCGCCCCCATCGCGTCCCGCACATCGTACAGCAAATGAACCACCAGCATCGGCCCGGCGGGTGTATCGGTGAATGGATTTAATTCAATCGCACGCGCCCCGCCGCCCCGCTGCACAATGCTGCTTGTTGGATCGTCAGCTTCTTTGAGCAGTTGATCGCGGATGTCCCAGACGCGCCCCGCCGCTGCATAGACATTATCCATATCCAGCACTTGAATCTGACCGATCATCAGCGGTTCATCGCTGCTCGTCGTGAAACCACCGCCTGTCCGCACCAGTTTGGCCGCGTTGCTCACAGCGGCAAGGACACTTGGTTCCTCGATCACCATTGGGATCAGATAATCTTCGCCGTTGATCAAAAAATTGATAGCGATCCCCATCGGTAGCGCGTAGATGCCGATCACATTTTCGATCATCTGATCAGCTTGCGTGCTGCTGAGGCCGCTCATGCCAAGCAAGATCGCCTGTTCCCCCGGATCGAGATTCGCCCATTGTGCGACCAGTGCCAGGCGATCCGGCAGGGGACGTTGATAAAAGCCAGGGATACGCGATGACTTACGCCGAAACGACGTTGACATAGAAGCCCACCTTGAGATGTACTCATTGTCATCCTTTCAGCGCACTTTGACCAGATCGAATGCCTGTCAAAACCTGTCGATTGATCTGTCAGAATAGCTCAGGCAGGACGGGTCACGGCGACCAACTTGGGTTATCATCGCTGAACGTGTTGTTGGTGATACGTCGCTGATTGCTGCCGTCGGCGTTCATCACATATAGTTCGGCATTGTTATCGCGCGTCGAGGCGAAAACAAGCTGTCTGCCGTCTGGCGACCATTTGGCGTTATAGCTCCAGCCTGCCGCATTCGTCAACCGAGTGACGCTGTGGTTGGCAAGTGTCATCAGATAAATTTGTGGGCGTCCGTCCTGATTCGAGTCATAAACGACGGATTTGCCATCGGGCGACCAGGCGATATGGGCAGGCTGTGTGCCACCTTCGACAAGCTGTTTGATCGCACTGCCGTCTATACTAACAACATAAAAAATATCGCGTCCATTATGAAACGAGTCGTAAATGACCTGTTTGCCATCGGGCGACCAGGCCGGGTGTGAGGCGCGATTATCATCAATCAGCCGATGCAACCCACTGCCATCGGCGTTGATCAGGTAAATTTGCAGCACGTCGCCTGTTTGAATCACGAACGCGATCTGATTACTTTTCGGTGACCAGGCGGGCACGAAATTGCGATTGGCATTGGTCAGGCGGCGCTGATTACTGCCATCACTTGCCATTACGTACAGTTGATAACCGCCATCTCGATCCGAAATGTACGCGATCTGTTTGCCATCGGGCGACCACGTTGGCTGGTAAACATGGCCGTTGGTGGTCAGTCGGCAGGCCGTCGAGCCAGCCGAGTCGGTCAGATACAGGTCCCAGCCGCCATCTCGATTCGTCTCGAAGGCGATGCGACTCTGCCAATTAGACGAATTAGCGCAGGTGTTCGACGCGATGGTAAAGCGCGTTGGCGCGATAGTGAACTGGGTAGGTGAGGAGCCTACGGTTGGTGGTACCGAAGTGGGTATTGGTGTAGCCGCTGATGGTGAACTGACTATCACAACGGCTGAGGCCGATACGACCATTGGCACTGGGTCGAGCAGTACCGCCGGAAAAATCGGGATCGATACATCGGTTGCTTCCCTAGCGACTGGCTCAGGGCTGGGTGATAGGGTTAGCGCGTGCGTGATCGTTGGCGGCGGCGGATAAGTGAAACGTGGCGTTGCAGATGAACCAAAGGTAGGACTGATCGCGCTCGGAAATAGACTCGGCGTAAAGTACAGTGCGGGCGTGTATGGCGTCGAAGTAGGGAGCGGGGCTTTCGTCACGATCAGTATCGCTGCCGTTGCTGATGGCGCAGAGATGACTATAGACATTGGACAGCCGTTACTGTTCGGGCACGGATTTAGTCGCGCGGCAAACCATCCCACACCAGCGCAAATCAACAACCCGATCAAGACCAGCAGCAAAAGCGGTCCTCGATTAGGCGAAACAGGCGCATCGTTTTTGCGTTTTTCGCGGCCAGTATCGGGCAATTGACTTAATACATTTTCATCGAGTTCACCGTCATCTCCGACTGGAAATTTACGATTATCCACTGATCACCTCATGCGTCCCGACTCTGGCGAATAAGTTGAGTATACAGGATAGAATAACTGGCACACAGCGGGAGTTAGAAATGCGTACCCAAACCATTGCCTACCGAATACTGATTGTCAGCTTAACACTGCTGATTGTCTCCGTCACTGGAACGGGACACTTGAACGCCAAACAAACCTCTGCTTCGGCACGCGCTGTACCGCAAGGTTCAGCAATCATTACCGATCAGAATGTGCTGGATATGACTTTGCTGGCGGGCTTGGGGCGCGGCACGCCTTATCAGGTACGTTCGTCTCCCGATGCGCGCTGGCTGGCCGTCGCAAGCGCAATCGGCGTGTGGCTATACGACATGAAAGCCAATGATGAGCCGCGTTTGTTGGGACGGAAGGCACGTTGTTCGGGTGTCGCTTTCAGCCCGGACAGCCGAACGTTGGCCGCAGCGGGAGATGATGGGGTTGTCCGCCTGTGGGATTTGCCGAGCGGCCAATCAAAAGGCATGTTGCGCGGCATTGATGGCGAAACGGTACAGCAGATCGTTTTCGACTCGACAGGCACCAAGTTGTTCGGCAGTAGTTTCGACTCGCGTGCCGTGCTTGTGTGGTACCTACCCGCCCTGGCACAAGTGACCAAACTTGACGGCGACTCGCCCTTGACGAGTGTTGCCTACAACGAAGACAGTGGAACAATTGCGGCCAGCGCCGCCGATGGTACGATTCGCATCTGGAATGCCAACACGTTTCAATTGAATATAACGTTTAAGGCGCATGAGCAGCGCATCAATGCGTTAGCGTCGAGCCATCATGGCAAGTGGTATGCGTCCGGCGGTGAAGATCGAATCGTGCATTTGTGGGACGCAGATACAGGTCAGCAGGTTCGCGCGTTCACCGATCATTACAGTGCGGTCAAGGATATTGCGTTTAGCCCCGATGACAAAGTATTGGCAACGGCAGAGCAGGATGGATTTAATATTCTGTGGAATCTCCAAACGGGCGAACTGACAACCGCCTATCTGAACGATGTTATCCAGCCTATGCAGAGTGTTGCGGTTGACATCAATGGGTACTTGATTGCACTTAGTCTGGAGGTCCGGCAGTGGCAAGTTGAAACCATTACACTCATTCGGCAAATGGATGGCTTTACCCACAATGTTTGGGGCGTTGCATTCAGTCCGGATGATCGCAACCTTATCGCAGGAAGCGATCCAATCCAGATCTGGGATTTGGACAAAGGGGGAGTGGCAACCAGTCTACGGGGCATCGCTCACACAATGGCAGTAAGTCTTTTTGGAGAAAACATCGGCTTGGCTGGCCCGTCCTATATTCGTCTGTTCTCGTTAACTAAGGGTTTATCAGATGATATTTTGGTTGGGGGACGACTACCCTGGAAAATTGTGCTTAATTTAGATGGATCGCTCCTTGCCTCGGCAAGCTCAGATAACTACATTTACCTTTGGAATGTTAACACGCGGACGAAAATTGGTGTATTGCAAGTTCCCACCAGCAACACGACGAGTCTGGCTTTTAGCCCGGACAGCAAACTGCTCGTTTCCGGCGGTCCTGATAATCGGGTGCGCCTGTGGGATTTGAATACATTGTCTCAGCTAGACATGATGTCGAATCACGAAAATCAAGTGAATAGTGTCGCCTTTAGCCCCGATGGAAAACTTGTTGCATCCGGTAGCAGTGATCAGTCGGTGATAGTCTGGTCAATCGCTTCTGGTAATCGGATCATCATCCGCGATGCAAATGCAGCAATCACGGCGG
>JBBSEU010000143.1:0-14368 GCA_038239365.1 Aggregatilineales bacterium | reverse complement strand
TTCGACACGCTCTTGAAGCGATTTCGGTCAACGATGCTCTGGGTTTCTTTTGTAGTGCTGGCTTCACCAATATTCCCTAGCGGTTCAGCCTACTTGATTTTCGCTGTAAGTGTACACAATGCCTGCCGAATCTCTCCGAGGTGGTAGGCTGTGTGGATAACCATACCCATCGCGCCGCCCATCGAGTTTTCCTGCTCCCAGTTGTCGAAGGTCTTCACCATGTTTAGCACGCGCCCATACGTTTCATGCAGGCGTTGCTTGCTGGCTTCCCATTCGTCGGGCGTCACTTCGCGCACCGTGCGCCAAATTTCGCCCCAATCGGCTGGCCCCGGATTGCGTCCCTGTGCAAACTCAATCGTGCGATCCAGGTAAAAGCGAACGTGTTCCACCTGTGCAGCCAGACTCGCGCAGGTGGCGGATACCGGGCGAGAGGCTTCTTCCGCTGAGATCGTGGCAAGCGTTTCAAAGAGCGATGTTTTTGGATCGAGGAATATGCCATGTACATTCTCGAACGTTTCATCCAGGGCGTACAAGAGCGTTTCGACAAATTGTTCCTTAAGCGTTTTGATGGGCATCCGGTCTCCTCACATGCAGATTAAATTGGCCTGAGTTTATCAGAACTTTTGTGCTGTGTCGAAACTTTGATAATGCGGGAAATCGCCCCGCCTTGCTTATTCTCATTTATACTCTGCTCACCGTTTAACAAAAAGACGCGGTGATTATGACTGACGAACAGCGCCCCGATCCGGATGTGTTACTCGCTGCCGTCCAAAAAGAGGAAGAGCAAGCGCAGCACGGCAAACTAAAAATTTTCCTGGGCATGGCCGCTGGTGTGGGCAAAACCTACGCCATGCTGGAGTCGGCACAACAGCGCAAAGCTGAAGGCGTCGATGTGGTTATTGGCTACGTGGAACTGCATGGCCGCGCCGAGACGGAACGCTTGCTCAAGGATATGGAAATCATCCCGCGCCAGAAAATTGAGTACCAGGGCAAAATGCTTGAGGAAATGGACATTGATGCCATCCTCAAGCGTAAACCCGCCCTGGCATTGGTTGATGAACTGGCACACACCAACGTGATCGGGGCACGTCACCCGAAACGCTATCAGGATGTGCTGGAACTGCTCGATGCCGGGATTGACGTGTACACCACCGTCAACGTGCAGCATTTCGAGAGTCGAACTGATGCGGTACGCCAGATCACCGGGATCACTGTTTACGAGACGGTGCCCGACTCATTGCTGGACGCCGCTTATGAAGTTGAGTTGATCGACTTACCGCCTGAAGAACTCCGCAAGCGATTGGCCGAAGGTAAAATTTACACGCCTGAACGGGCAGAATTGGCCGCACACAACTTTTTCCGCGAAGGCAATCTGACTGCCCTGCGTGAAATGGCGCTCCGGCTGACTGCCGAACGAGTTGATCACGAGTTGCAGGATTATCGGCAGCTTAAGCGCATCACCGGGACGTGGAAGGCACTGGATCGGTTGATGGTGGCGGTCAGTCCGAGTCCGCTCTCCGAACGATTGGTACGCTGGACACGGCGCATGGCGCACAACCTGGAAGCGCCCTGGATTGGCGTCTATGTCGAGTCGCCGCGACTGCTTGGCCCCGTCGATCAACGACAGCTAACACGTAATCTAGAACTCGTCGCGGAACTGGGTGGTGAACCGATCACGACCAGTGGCACGGATGTTATCGAAAGTTTGATGCGGGTTGCTCATCAACAGAATGTCACGCAGATCGTGGTAGGCAAGCCGTTACGGACTCAATGGCAGGAATTGCTGACGGGCGGTTCGCTCGTCAATCGTCTGGTACGTGTCAGCGAAAACATTGATATTTACGTTGTGACGGGTGATGTAACGGATACTGCGCCGCATTCATTGTTCACCGCGCCCCGCATCCATTCCGGGCTGAAGCAGTACCTTATCGCTGTGATCGTCGTCGCGGCGATGCTTGCGTTCAGCTATGTGATCAGGCCGCTGATCAGCTATCAGGCGGTTGCGGTTCTGCTATTGTTCACGGTGCTGGTTTTGGGCTTGTTCGTCGGGCGTGGGCCGGTGCTGATGGCCGCCACGCTCAGCGCCATCTTCTGGGATTTTCTATTTATCCCGCCGCTATTCACCTTCAATATCACCAAACTTGAAGATGCACTGACCTTTGCCCTGTATTTTATCATCGCCTTGATCACCGGGACGCTCACCGCGCGAGTGGGCGAACAGGAACGCTATGTTCGCCAGCGCGAAGAACGCACGCAGGCCTTGTATGATTTCACGCGCGAAACGGCGGGTGCCGGGACGCTTGACGGCATTTTGCGAACGGCAGTTGACCAGATCGGGCACGTTTTCAATGCGGACGTGTTGGTACTGCTGCGCGATACAACAGATCGTTTGGCTGAAACGCCGCATCCAGCCAGCACCCTGTCGCTGGATGACAAGGAACGCGCGGTAGCGATCTGGGCATTCTCCAACAATAAAATTGCCGGGCGCTTTACGGATACACTGCCCTCGGCACAGGCACAATATCTACCGCTGGCGACACCGGGCGGCGCAGTCGGCATTCTCGGCATCCGATTGCGAAAACCCGAACGCCTGACACTCGATCAGGAAGCCCTGCTAGAAACGTTTGTCAATCAGGTGGCGTTGGCCGTTGAGCGTGCCGTATTGGATAAAGCCGCCGCTCGCACGGCTATTTTGGAGGAGTCGGAGCGATTGTACAGCACCCTGCTCAACTCGATCTCCCACGAACTCCGCACCCCCTTAGCCACGATTGCTGGAGCGTCCAGTGTCCTGCTGGATGAGAACGTCACGAACAACCCGCAAGCACAAAAGGCGCTCAGCCTGGATATTCAGGATGCGACTGAGCGGCTAAATCGGTTAGTGGATAACCTGCTGGATATGACGCGACTCGAATCGGGTAAATTAAAACTGAACCTGGAATGGTGTGACGTAAGCGATCTGATCAACGAAAGTGTGAAGCGCGTCAAAAAAGAACTGGCTGATCACGATTTGATCGTCGAGATACCTCCTGATCTACCGCTGGTCAAAGTCGATTTCGTGCTGATAGAACAGGCACTTGTGAACTTACTGCATAACGCGGCCAGTTATACGCCACCGGGTACGCGCGTGCGAGTCATGGCAAAGGCGGCTGACTCGGAACTGCTGATTACTGTTGCGGATCGCGGCAAGGGTTTGCCACCTGAAGATGTGGAGCGTGTCTTTGAGAAGTTCTACCGCGCGCCGGGTTCGGCCACAGGCGGCACGGGATTAGGTTTGTCAATTACACGCGGTCTGGTTGAGGCACACGGCGGCACAATTACGGCGGAGAATCGGCCAACGCGCGGTGGGGCACGTTTCCTGATTCGTTTACCGCTGCAACCCGCACCCGAAACACCGCCCGAAAAGCAGGAAAACTAACCATGAGTGATGGGCGATTGGCGTTGATCATTGACGATGAATTACAAATTCGGCGTTTTTTGAAGATCAGCCTGGAATCGAATGGCTATCAGGTGCATGAGGCGAAAACGGGCGCGGAAGGTCTGAGCGAAAGCGCGGCACTGCGCCCGGACGTGATCATTCTGGATTTGGGATTGCCTGATATTGATGGGCTGGAGGTTCTCAAACGGCTGCGCGAATGGAGTCACACGCCCGTAATCGTCCTCTCCGTGCGCGATGCTGATGCAGACAAGATTGCGGCACTAGATGCCGGGGCAGATGATTACCTGACGAAACCGTTCAGCGTCGGTGAGTTGATGGCGCGCTTACGAGTGGCGCAGCGCCACACCCAGCCCACCTCCGAGTCGGCGGTGTTTCAAACGGGTAAGTTGGTGGTCGATCTGGCGCGCCGGCTAGTAACATTGAACGATGAGCCGGTTAAATTGACGCCAACCGAATATGCCTTGCTGCGCTTGTTCGTTCAACATGCCGGGCGCGCACTCACCCATCGGCAGATTTTACGTGAAGTTTGGGGGCCGCAATATGTCGATGAAACACATTATTTGCGCGTCTACGTGGCACAGTTGCGCCAAAAACTGGAGGCTGATCCATCACAACCACACTTGATTTTGACTGAACCAGGAGTTGGTTATCGGCTGGCAGAGGAAGAATGAAAGCATCATTAGCCCGGCGTTGTACTGTCGGGCTAATAACAAAAACTATGACTTCGCCGCGCCGTGCTTGCCTTCTTCGGTAAGGCGATCCCGTTCGATTGGATTGCTTTCGAGTTGACGGCTGGTTTCACGGTCACGTTCATAAGCCGCATCAGGGTTGCGCGTATTATCGGCATTGGTAGTGCTGGTCTGGTGCATGTGTTCCTGATTGGCCTCGGCATCGCTTTTCTGCGTCTTGCTCTTTAACTTGCTGTCGGTCTTTTTACTGTTAGTCTTCCCAGCCATGATCATTCTCCATTTTGCTGTAAATGACCGGGTAAAGCCCCGGCATATAGCTGAGGTTTAGCAAAGGCCGTACCACATCCGATATCAGGCACTATTTTTTGCCTTATAGGGCGTTGTGCTGTATAAAGCTGGCACAACTGTACAAGTTCCTATCAATGATCTGTTTACCACCCTTTTGCACTGAAAAAGGGGCGCAATCAAAAAGGCCGCCAGAATGACTTTTTCCAACAGCAACAGCACTGTTACGCCAACTTATCTGGAGAACTACCTGGATAGCCCGGTTCGCCAGTTGCTTCCCGATTTGCAAGATCGCGTCCTGAATCAGGCAACTTATTGGGGTATCCCCACCCAAAAAAATCCGAATGACCTGTGGGTTTATCTGAATATCGTTTTCGAGCAGCAACCCGACCTGATTATCGAGATTGGCACAGGCAGCGGAGGTAGTGCGCTGGCACTGGCGCATCAGTGTGCGCTCATCGGTAAAGGCCGGGTTATCGGCCTCGATACCGATCAGAAAAGGGTTGCCGAAGTGGTTCGCAACTATCCAATTATCACGCTGCTTGAAGGTACACCAGAGGCATTGTTCCCACAGATTGCCGCTCAGATCAGATCGAACGATAAAGTGCTGATCATTGTGGGCAATGGTCAGGCACTTCACACGCTTCAAACCTATTCGGCGCTCGTGCGCCCAGGGGGTTACTTAATAATCGAAAGCGATCTCGGCCAGGACGCCGCCGCTTTTGTCGCAGCCCACCCCGCTTTTGAGGTGGATCGCAGCCGTGAGTCGTTTATATTTTCAGGAAGTGTAAAAGGTTTCCTCAAACGGCAGGAAAACGTAGTCGCTGCGGAAACAACCTCACGTGCTGGTCAGGCGGCGGAGTCCAGCACCGAACTCCGCCAGTTGCAAAAGGATTGGAATTATCTGGGCGAAGTCGATCCGCTGTGGGCAATCCTGAGTAACCCCACTAAATTGGGCGGTCATTGGAATCTGGAGGAATTCTTTCAGACGGGTGTCGCTGAGATCGACGCCATTATGAACTATATGCAGCGTCTTGGGATACAAGTGCCACACAGATATGCGCTCGATTTTGGCTGCGGCGTCGGGCGGCTCACACAGGCACTTTGCCGGAACTTTGAGCAGTGTGCGGGCGTGGATATTGCCGCGTCCATGATCGAACGGGCGCGAACCTTAAATCGCTATGGAGACCGCTGTCAGTATTATCTCAACTCAGCCGACGATTTGAGCCTGTTCAGTACGGGGCAGTTCGATTTTATTTACTCGAATATCGTGTTTCAACACATGCCGCCGCAGTTCAGCACAAAATATCTCAAAGAGTGCCTCCGCACGTTGCAGCCCGGCGGAATCTTCATCTTTCAAATTCCCAGCCACCTCGTACCACCGCCGCCACCGACAGCAGGAACAACTTATTTGCCAGCGCGTGTGCTTAACAATCGAGAGTACCGGGCACGCATTCAGATCATACAAATTCCCGAGTCGGCCCCGGCAGGTTCGGCTGTGACTCTACGTGCCAGGATCAAAAATGAGAGCAGTGCAATTTGGCCCGTTTCGGGTGAGGCATCGGGCAAGTATCAGATTAAATTGGCGAATCATTGGCGGGATGCTGCCGGGAAATTGCTTGCGATAGATGATGGCCGAACTATTTTGCCAGGAGACATGAAGCCTCAAGATGAGGTCGAACTGGATTTGGTCGTTCATACGCCGCGCACCGAAGGCCACTATATTCTGGAACTCGATCTGGTTCAGGAGATGATTGTCTGGTTTGGCGATAAAGGGTCAACTACTACACAAGTTGGTTTTAATGTTACCGCTGCGCCTCAAGCTGCACCGTCGCCGTCAATAGCACCAACAGTGGTCGCGCCGCAACTTGATCAGACGGCCAGTACGCTGCCTAACTATATCAAAATGTTCCAGGTGCCCCGACCAGAAGTTGAGCAGTTGATGAAGGACAACGGTGCTGAATTGCTGGATGTTATCCAGAACCAGGCGGCGGGACCCGAATGGGTCAGTTTCCAGTATTGCGCCAGAAAACGGGACTAAATTTTTTGGCGCATAGTCGGGAAGTCGCCACACGGCGACTTCCTCCATCGAGTAAAAGTTTGCGATGCTCCAAAAACCTGATCTCCCCGACGAGAAAATTATCAGATATCTGTGTGATGCGTATGGATTGACCGTTACCGAACTGGAATTTCTGCCGATTGGCTACGATGCTCAGGCCAGTGTCTACCGTGTGACAACCGATAGCAGGCAGCCTTATTTCCTCAAAGTGCGGCGTGATGCTATCTGTAAAGCCTGTATCCAGGCTGTGTACTATCTAAAAACGCACGGCGTTGAAGAAGTTGTCGCGCCGCTTCCAACTCTGATGGGGGTACTTTGGGGAAGCATCGATCCATTTACTTTGATCCTCTACCCATTCATCGAAGGTGACGTTGGAATGACGGTTGGGTTATCGGATGAGCAGTGGATTGCGTTTGGTGATAGCTTGAGACGGCTTCATACGATTCAGCTTCCGGTTGAACTCCTGACCCAAATACACCGTGAAAATTTCGCCCCAAAGTGGAGCGGGATCGTCCGAAAGTTACAGGCAGAAATTCAGCAGCACACATACGATAACCTCTATGAAGATGAAATGGCCGCGTTTTGGCGCGAACGGCAGGAACAGATCAGCCAAATCGTTGAGCGTACCAAGACCTTAGGCCAAATGCTGCAAGCGCGATCTCTCGATTTTGTGCCATGCCATGCCGATATACATACTGCCAATGTGCTGCTCAGTGCCGACGGCAATTTGCATATTGTGGATTGGGATCAACTGATTTTAGCGCCCAAAGAACGCGATCTGATGTTTGTGGCGGGCGAAATGCTGTTTTTTCAGGGCTACGGAAAAGTTGATCTAAATGCGCTGGGAATGGCTTATTATCGCTATGAGTGGGTTGTTCAGGAGTTAGGCGATTTTGGGGAACGAGTCTTTTTGGCAACCGAAAGCAGCGATGAAATCAAACAGGATTCGATTCGTGGTTTCCGTGCCCTGTTTGATCCCGGTGATGTGATCGAAGCTGCATATAAGGCAGATAGGTTATGACCAAAATCTCATTATTGACGATGACCGAAGTGTACAGTTTTCCAAAGACGGTTCAGAAAATTAGTGAGTACTCAGTCAAATCTGAACATCTTGTGAACAAGTTTGCCGTACACTAAACATGAAAATTGAAAACAGTGAAGGAATAAACGTAATGTCTCACTCGAACCCGGACTCAAAATCACCCGATCAGCCAAAGATGCTCACACGGCGGCGCTTTCTGCTGCACCTTTCGGCTATATCGCCCGTACTGGCCTTTGTCGCGCTCAAAGGGCGCATGTTTGACGGCCTGACCCTTACTCAGGCCGCTACTCCCGTCGCCACAGCCTCGGCAACGGCTCAGGCGGCGCTGGATTGCGTGACCGCGCCGTCGATGACCGAAGGGCCATACTTTGTGGATGAGATGCTCAAGCGCGCTGATATTCGACTTGATCCGTCCGATAACAGCGTGAAGCCCGGTCTGCCATTGCAGTTAACGATCAACGTGTTCAAAGTGGACGGTGTCTCATGTACGCCGCTGAAAGATGTTCAGGTAGACATCTGGCACTGTGACGCCACCGGGTTGTATTCCGACGAAGCAGCCAATAACACCGTCGGCAAGAAGTTCCTGCGCGGCTACCAACTGACTGATGAAAAAGGGGTAGTTAGCTTCACGACAGTTGTTCCGGGCTGGTATTCGGGGCGGACGGTACACATTCACATGAAGGTTCGCACATTCTCAGCCGATGGTACACAAAGCTATGCCTTCAATTCGCAGTTGTTTTTCGATGATACGCTCATGGATCAAATCTTCACACAAGCGCCGTATAGTGGTCGTGGCAAACGCGATACGACTAACAAAACGGACAATATCTACAAAGGCGATACGATTGGCGCTGATGCCCATGATCTGGGCGAAACCATGCTGTTGAAGCTGGTCAAGGATGGCGATGGCTACAAGGCACAGATCAGCGTTGGCGTAGACCTGAGCAAACCTTCAACCGAAACGGGTGGCGGATTTGGTGGCCCGGGGCCGGGCGGCAATCGTCCAGGCGGGCCGGGGCTTGGCACACCCCCGGCAGTGCCTAAAGGCTAGACACCCATCGGATTGGAAGTAGGCGATGCACTCGGCGTAAGAGTTGATAATGGCGTAACACTGGGCGCTGTAATTGTGGGTTGCAGGGTTGGCAACACTATTCGCAGAACCTGAGTGCTGGTGATGGGTGTCCAAACCAGTGTTCCGGTGACGGTTGCAAAAGCAGACGGCGCGGCAGTTGGCGTGATTGGCTGTACCTGACGAGTGATCGGTATAGGTACAACTGTTTTATAAGGCGTAACAGGTGCTAGCGTTACCATGAGGTGGGGGGTAGGTGTAGTTGTTATTGCGGTTGCCGTCTGCGTCAATAGTTCCTGGTAACGCATATAGGACATCGTACCAAAGTTTGCAGATGTCGGCGGCAGCGTTGGGATCACGCGCGTTGGAATCGGCGTCCAACGTGAGGCATCAATCGTCGGCAGAAGGGTCAAGGATGCAACAAATTTTGGGCAGGTTGGCGTTTCGTCATCAAGCCCAAATTGCTGCCGCTCCTCGTGCGTGAAATCGCGCCAGACAGTAGCACACGCCTGCTCAAGCTGAGTATCAATCGTTATTGGCAGTCTACGAAGCCGCAAACCATTGTCCCATCCAATCGCAAACTGGTCATCAGTGGCAGCTAGAAACTGAAAAGTTTCGATGTAGGAAATTGAGCGAATCAGTTTGCCCGTGGCAGCGTTATATACGTGAAGAAGCGGCGAAGCAAGACCAGAACTGCTACTGAGCAGAATAAAGCGCCCGTCGGCTGAAAACGCACGAATATGCCCATCATAGCGAGAACCAACTGGCGGCCTAAAAGTTTGAAGGAGTTCGCCAGTCACAGGTTCGTGGACTTCGGCAATTCCCAACACAGCGTTCACGAGCAACAAGGCTTGACTATCAGGTGAGCGTTGCACAGAAAAGTTTTCAATTGAGGCCTGCCACTCACCAATCAACTGCTCCGTTTCCACATCATACACACGTATCTCACCTTTTGGCCCCTGACTCTCGACATGGGGCGTATTCTGGAATGTGAGAAACCGCTTGCCGTCCGGTAAAAATAGAGGTTTACGGATGTCCTCATAACGATGCGTTGACTGGCAGGTTTCAAGTTCATATAGATTTCCCCAATTTTTACCCGTTGCGTCACGCGAAGTCATCAAAACATGACGCGCGTCCGGGGCAAAAACGCCGTCGATTGAGCCGTCGCTGGGAGCATTGAACGTGCATAGAATTTTGCCAGTGGCGGCTTCCAAAACGTGGGCCGAATCGCCGATGATTAACAGCGTTTGACCATCCGGCGAAAATATGGCTGTACCGCGATCCGCATCGAGTGGATATTGCATCAGGGCTTGTCGAGTTTCAAAGTCTGCCAGGATGACCACATTCGACTTGCGCGGTGCGGTCAATAGATCGCGCCCCGGAATGACCAACACTCGTTTTAGATCGGCGGATACATCCACAATATCGCCGGGCAGGCGAGCCGAAACAGGTGGGAAATAGCCGCTGTTCTCAAACCGCCATAATTCGGTGACCAGTTTGCTCTGGCTCTCAATGGCAGCCGTATCTGGCTCAGGCAGTGAGTAGACGTATCGCTGGCGCGTACTGGAGACCGGTGTCGCGGTGGGGTCAATCTCAAACATCCTGGTTAGTTGTGGTGAACCGCTCCCTAGGCCATTTGAATCGACATGATAAACACGTACCTGATTCCCATAATTCAACAATAACGTCTGACCATCTGGTAAAAACGAGTCTGCAGAAACACCGCCAAGCAAGCCTACTACAGCTCCTTCGATACGTATTCCCAGAACGAGGTCCCAATATTCGCTTTTATCGAAAGTGTTAAATAGTAAAAAACGCCTGTCTCTGCTGAAGACCGCGCCTTCTAAAATTGTCTCTTGTTCAAAAATGTGCAGCACTTTGCCATCTTTCAGACTGATAAGTCGGATTGGGCTTCCCAGACCTACACTACCCACGAGGGCTACTTGATAATCTGGGGAAGGAAACACTATCTGTGCAAAAGGTGGCAGCGGTACAGAACGCAGCCTTTGTCCACTAACATGATCAAAAATGTAAAGTCCGTCATAGTCAGCGAAAAAAATGTCACCTTCCGGGGTGAAGGCTAAATTGAATACATAACTTTCAGCAGGTAATATGAACTGCAATTTGCCAGTGCGCGTATCCCATTCGCTGATAACATTATCCTCACTGACAAGCAGCGCCAAACGGCCATCCGGTGAAAATGTTCCCATCTTGACACGGGTACGCAATCCAACGATTTGGCTAACGATTCGCCCCGTTCCGACCTCAGTAACCCAGGTGAACGCACTATAGCCAGTGCGGAGCGCGAGGCGTCCATCGGGTGAGAGTGCCAGTGTACCCGATGATTCCAATAGGTATTGTTGCAGCAAACGATCACTATCAAGATCAACCAGGCTGTTATAAGTGAGTACAGAGCGGCCATCGGGGGTGAATAACTGTAACTGCGGGTAAAATTTATCTTCGCCCGAATAAAAATGAA
Organism: Aggregatilineales bacterium; assembly: GCA_038239365.1. Classification (GTDB taxonomy): domain Bacteria; phylum Chloroflexota; class Anaerolineae; order Aggregatilineales; family UBA2796; genus JBBRMW01. The sequence goes on along the minus strand of JBBSEU010000143.1, from coordinate 3,309 downwards.
GGAGTCCACCGTCCGTTGTATCGAACACGATGGTACTTGCATCAAACACGTTGAAAGCCATGAGGCGGTGACTTCCGGGCGAGAAGCTAAACTCCAAATATTCTTTGGAATGTAAAAACTCAATCCGCCGGATGCTTGTTTCGCTGATCGGCCCTAACAAATCCAATGAATACGAAAAGGCGTCGATTTCTTGATGACGCCGCACCAAAAGCAAGTTTTGTCCATCCGGGGCAAAAGCGGCACTGAGGATTGCATCGAGACTGGCACCAGAAACCGGATCAAGATGCTCTCCTATAATTGAACGAAGCAGCTTGCCAGTTTGTGCATCCCAAGTCTGAATGGGTCCTTGACCTGCCAGATAATATGTCAACAGCATCCGCCCATCGGGTGAGAATTGGGCGCGTCGGTGTACCGCAGAATTCGGAGTGGCTGGCAAGCGGAAAACCTCGCTGCCGCTGTTTGCGTCCCACATATAAACGGACTCGTTGACCGAAACCAGCATAATGCGTGAACCGTCCGGCGAGAATTGAGCATCCACCAAGCCAGCGTCTGACACTTGCCAGCGGTGAAGGACACGTCCACTGATAAGTTCTTGCAGCCGGATCGAACCATCTACGCTGCCGATTAGAAGATTCTGTCCGTCAGGCGAATAGCGCACAATCAGGATCAGGCTTTTATAGTACCCACCAAAACTGCCAAGTACACTGCCGCTGACCGTATCAAGCATATACAACCGATTCTGATCATCTCTTGTAATAAATTGTCGGCCATCCGGCGAAAAAGTCATCGGACTCAGTCCCCCGCGTGGGCTACCCGGCTCAACCTGTCCAGTTGTGTACGGCCCTTGCAGCGCATGAAGCAGTGCCCCGTCTGCTGCTTCGGTGTAGGCTGTCTTTAAGGCGCGAATACCTAGCAAAATCATGGGTAGCCGATCCGCGCTTGGGTCCCGCATCAAAGTTTCGGCCTGCGCTGCCAACAGCCGCGATTCGGTTTCTAATGCTGAGGTATCTTGTTGTGCCCGACTCTGCTCACTCTGAAAGCTGATAAGCAGTGTCAATAATCCCAGGCATAAACCGAGACGACGTAACCACCGCATTTGGAAAACTGCATAATGGCGCATCAAATTGAATTCCTTTTAACCCTGATAGGTTTAACGGAATATAGATGCTATTGATGAGCCTGGGATTAGAAGCTTACTTTTCCAAACTCAAAATTATTATCAATGTCTGCGCTTTTCCTCATGGATACAAATACGGGTGTTCGGGCTGTGGCACCTGCTCAACCGATTCCGCGATCAGTACAGGCGTTTCGCGGCTGTCGATCATCTGTGTCTGGAATTTACCACGCACCCGCACCCAGCCATCCTGCTGCCACTTGGCCGCTTCTTTGGTCTGAACGATCACGCCAAGCGCGTTAGCATCGGCCACGCAGCAGCTAATTGCAAAACGCGCCGCCATGAACTGCGTCTTTTCATCGAAGCGAATGTCCCGATAGACGAAGCCGATCACATCCGCTTTTTGGCCGTCAAACTCCTTGACGTTGCTTGTACTATTGAAGGCACGTACCCAATCCAGCACGTTTCGATCCGTAGAGGCAAGGGCAAGCTGCGTCGTTGTGCCGCTGGATTGATAATTGGTGCTGACGCCGCTGTTCTGGATGGCCGCCGCGCCAAGCGGTTTGGCCGGGACGAGCAAGCCGATAATGAGTGGCAGCCCGACGATGCCCAGCTTTGCCCAGGTTGGCGCGTGATCATGGTTATGATCGTGTCCCTCACCGTGATGGTGTTCATGGTCGTGATGATCATGCGCGGTTTCGGGTGGCGTTCGCAGCAGATCGATAATATTCACTACGCCCAGGAGGATCAACATGATCGTTGCCAGCCAGGTCAGCCAGCCGAACCGCTCATTGATGTACAGGTAAATACGCCCGGACAGCATGTTATCCAGGAAATACAGCCCCATGAACAGCAAGATGCTAGCCTGAATCCATTTACGTGTACGCATCGTCAAAACCTCACATTCAGGTTCAACCAGATACCGATCAAAACCGAAATCAGGAACGGCAAGATGACCATATAGGCGACTGTGCGCCGCTTGAACACACCCAGGTACATCGACGCACTTTTAATATCGACCATTGGTCCAAACGTCAGAAAGGTGAGCACTGAGCCGGTAGTGAAGGTTCGAGCGAACGACAGTGCCAGAAACGCATCAACGGTGCTGCACACCGAAAGCAAAAAGGCCAGTCCGGCCATCACCAACACCGAATTGACCGGGTTGGTCGCCAGCGTTTTGAGTGCCTCCTGTGGGATCACGGTTTGCAGCAGTGCCGCCAGAACCGAACCGATAATCAGGTAGCGCCCCATCTCGAAAAATTCTTCGCCCGCCACTTTTAATGCCTGACGCAAACCGGGTAACAGCGCCATACGCGGCTGGGAAGGCATCAACGCGGCTTCACTCGATCCGCCGCCGATCAAGGCCATCGTTTCGGGACGAATCAGCCGCTGCGGGCGATTCTGAAAACTGAACAGCAACCCAATGCTGACCGCCATGATCCAGCTAATCACATAGCGCCCGACCAAAACCGGGCCAAAACCGAAAGCGGCATAGGTACTTGCCAGCACAATTGGATTCATCACGGGCGCGGCCAGTAAAAATGTCACGCCTACCGAGACAGGCAACCCCTTCTGGTACAAGCGCCGCGTGACGGGCACAACACCGCATTCACACACTGGGAAGATAAAGCCCAGCATACTACCCATCAACGTCGCGGCCACCGGATTGCGTGGCACAATTTTGATCATATCTTCTTTGGTGACGAATACTTCGAGCAAGCCGCTCAACAAGGTGCCGAGCAGCAAAAATGACACCGCTTCGATAAAAATGCCCAGGAAGCGTGTGCTAAAGGTTGTAATCAAAACACCGGGATCGGTCATCGCTCACCCCACACTACTCAATCGATCAGTATAGCACCAGTTGAATAGTGGGGTAAAGAATACTCATGATCCATCAAGGATCGAGAGGATTAGCGCCCCTCTCCGTTTACAGTTCACGCACCGACAGTTTTAGGGCGAGGGGGAGGGGCATCGAGAAAATGAAAAAAGGAACAGGCCAAATCAAGCTGATTTGACAAAAAGTGTTCCGCTAGACGTAGGCCTAAGCGGAAAATGGAGTAGGTCTGCTGCGTGCTTTTGGTGACGAGCCGACGAAGGGCAGGGTCCTCAAAAGCAAAGGTGCCGAGGGTCAGGACATAGGCATAGGCCAGGGACAAGACGAGCAACAGCAAGTTAGCGTGGGCAGGGGTGAAAAT
>JBBSEU010000142.1:0-14372 GCA_038239365.1 Aggregatilineales bacterium | reverse complement strand
CGCCTGAATGCGGGCGATTCAACTGTCGAGCAAGGTTAATTGACTCGCATAACTACGCACTGTATAATCGCAAACAGTCAATCACTACAAAGACAATGCAGCCTTAATTCGTTTAGAAGTGGCCGCAAGGGCAGGATCAATGCCGAGACAGCTAAAAGGTACGCTTGAAGACCTCCATACCACTCAGCTTCTTCACCTGATCAATCTGGCGAAGAAGACTGGCACCCTGCACATCTACGAAGGTATGCCAACGGGTCGGGAGATCACGATGGGGGACGGCGAAACTAAGCGCCCCGAAACCGTCCCTGGCAAAGAGCGGGTACGGGTCGCCTTCCGCGAAGGGAAGCTCATCCACGCCGCCGCCAGTGATCAAGATGAACACCTGGCCTCAGTGCTACATAAATCCGGCAAGCTGAACGACGAACAGCACCGTGTCATCCGTCAGAAAGCGGCTAATCACAGCGATAAAGCGTTGGCACTGCTGCTCATCAACGCCAACTATGTGACCCAGGGCGATGTGGTACAGAGCGTGCAAAAGCATACGCTTGGCATTGTGTACGACATTATGACCTGGAACAAAGAGCCGTTCACCTTCGATGAGGGCGAACTGCCATCGGCGGATCGGATCACCGTGCCGATTGATCTGGAAAACGTGATCATCGAAGGCACCCGCCGCACGCGCGAACTCGACGAACTTTTCCATGAACTGCCCAATCTCGATTTTGCGCTGCGCTTTCCGGAAGCGCCTGGCGAAAAGTTCAAGAATATCCAGTTGACAACTGAGGAATGGCGTGTCGTTTCATTCATCAATCCCAAGAATTCGATTCGCCAGATCGCCAAAGCGTGCAACATGACCGATACCGAAATTCGGCGCATCGTTTACGGCTTACGCAGCGCCGGACTGGTCGAACTGGTTAAGCCTGCCGCGCCGGAGCAGCCCAAGTCGGCGCGTCCGAACCGGCCTAATCAGTTGAAGACGCAGCAGCCGCAGCGGGAAGTGATCAATCGGCTGATTGACCGAATCCGCAACGTCTAGCGGATTGATCGTTCAGCCCACGCAATTATCGTCTCAGCACTGCATTTATAGGTTTGCCTGCCCATACCGGGTGGGCATCGCAAAGCGGGAAACAGAATATGTCGATGCAAACCGTCAAAATGGTGATTACCGGCCCTTACGCTTCGGGGAAAACCGAGTTCATCCGCTCGATTAGCGAAATCGATGTGGTTTCAACCGAAGCGGGCGTCAGCGCGGGCACTCGTGAAGCCGAAGTCAAAAGCGAAACGACTGTCGCTATGGATTTTGGGCGTATTACCGTCGATGATGATCTGGTGCTGTATCTGTTTGGTACGCCCGGTCAACGCCGCTTTGACTTCATGTGGGAAATTTTGGCGGAAGGGATGCTCGGTTTTGTGGTTATGGTCGATAGTACCAAGCCCGAAACATTCCGCGAAGCAAAATCGATCCTGGAAACGTTCCGTGCTTACGCGCCGACGCCCTATGTTGTGGCCGCCAACAAGCAGGATATTCCCGAAGCGTGGCCTGCCGACGATCTGCGAATCGCGCTGCGAATCGAAGATAATGTCAAGCTGCTGCCATGCGTCGCCAAAGATAAAGAGTCCGTCAAGAGTGTGCTGCTCGAGCTGCTGTACGCCATTCTTGAAGAGATGGATACCTAGATCACGCCCGCCTGCCTCATAACTGGAGTCTCGTCGCAGTGACATCATTGGTAACGGATCGTGGGATTATCCACTACGAGACTTACGGTAGAGGCCGTCCGGTCCTGCTGTTACATGGCTGGTTGGGGTCATGGGAACTCTGGCGGGACACGATTGCCATCCTGGGCAAAGAGTTCCGCACCTACGCCATTGATTTCTATGGTTTTGGCGAATCGGGTTCGCTCTCAACTTCCAAAACGACGGATGCGTTCAAAGTCGATAACTACGTAGAACTGGTTTATCAGTTCATGGATAAGCTGGGAATCGTCAAAGCGCCGCTGATCGGCCATTCGATGGGCGGCACGGTATCACTGAGCGCGGCCATTCGCTACCCCGAAAAAGTGGTCAAGGTGTGCGTGATCGGCTCACCCATTGATGGAAACTCGTTGAACCTCCTGCTCAAACTCTCCGGCTATCCGGCCATCGCGCGCATCTTCTGGATTTCGCCGTTTCTATTGAAAGTCTTTTTGACCGGGTACAGCTACCTGATGGCGAAAGATGGCCGCAAAATGTCCGCGATGATGGCGCACGATATTTCGCAGATCACGGTCAACTCGTTCTTTCAAAGCATCGGCACGCTGCGTGATACCGATTTGCGTGCCCGCCTGAACGAAGTCAAAGTACCCACCCTCGGCATTTATGGCAAGCGTGATATTATCGTCAATCCGAATCAGAACAAAGTCCTCAAAGAAGGGGTCAAACACGCCGAGATTTCATGGTATCCCGATGCCGGACATTTCCCGATGCTGGATAACCCGGAACGCTTCAACGAAAATCTGCGTACTTTTCTGAACGCCCGTAGTTGACCAATGCGCGCACTGCTGTTCCTGATGGTTCGGTTGTGCGTGGCGATGGGCGCGGCGGTGCTGATTGCTATTGGCATTGGGAATACTCGAACTTCCGCATTGGCTCAGTTTATCAACCGAAGCGGCTGTTTGCAGACGTGCTGGAATGGCATCGAACCCGGCCACACAACTGTCGGGCAAGCGTTGAGCGTTTTACGCAGCTTGCCGTATGTGCAGCAATCCAGGATCTATACACTCAATACGATTGTGCAGTGGCAGTGGACGCCGGGCTTTAGCTGGGCACGTACTGATCACGATGAGATGACCAATTACCTGGTCATCGAGGGTGGAGTTGTGCAAACAGTCGGGTTGATGGTCGCCTTTCGAGTCGGCGAATTGATGACGATACTAGGGCTACCCACAGAATTCAAACTGAGTCTGGATTACGCGGCGCGGAACATCTGTCCGTATGGGGTGACACTGGCCTATGGAGAGATCACGATGCGCTATATGCTGGTGGCCGATTGCATGGGTGATGTGCCGGACTTTTCACTGTATACGGCCAACGGACGCTACGTGCTTCATGCCAGCGCGGACGAGAGCGGGGTTATCCTGCGGCGAATGCAGTGGAGCGGCTTCAAGTCGATGAGCCGCTACCTGGAAAGCCACTAACTGACGTGCCGATGATAATGTTTATCAAGCGCCCGCTCAACCATCGTCAGCATTTCGTCCAGGTCAAACGGCTTGGGCAGGAAGTCAACGACTTCGGAGGTAAAAACAGGCGTCCGCTTGTTGATCATACTCGCTGTGAACACGATTACGGGCGCGTGATGGCCGGGAAGCTGATGATAACGTTCAAGGAATGCACGACCATCCAGGATGGGCATCCACAGATCGAGAAGGATCAGATCGGGTTGGGTTTGCGCCAATTTTTTGAGCGCGATCTCACCATTCGAGGCGGCAGCAACCTCATAACCTTCGTCATCCAGCACCGCGCAAGTCAACGCCTGAACGCTTTCGTCGTCTTCAACAACCAGAATGCGTTTCGGAGAAAGGGTGACACTCACATCACTTTTGAACCTGCTATAGGTGAACGAATACACTCATAGGGGTTACATGAGCAAATGTAATGCCATTGCTTATTTTTTAATTGCAGCTCAACCGTATTCCTGAATAAACATTCTCTAAGTATAGATGCCGCGAATACCGCTTGTCCGTTGGCGTAAAGTGTGTACACTCATCATCGTAGTCAACAGTTCGTTTTAATCGTTTACCACCCGCCCGGCTCTAGATTGAAAGTGCTTATACATGGCACAGCATGAACTCTCCGACTGGCAGCACTTACGCGAACGCATGGTTCAGGAACAACTAGAAACGCGCGGCATCACGGACCCGCGTGTGTTGAAGGTGATGCGCGATGTGCCGCGTCATCAGTTTTTGCCACAGGAACTGCAACACCTGGCCTACCGTGATAGTCCACTCCCGATTGGGCAGGAACAAACCATCTCACAACCGTACATCGTGGCCTATATGACACAATGTCTCGGTCTGACGGGAGTTGAAACCGTATTGGAAATCGGCACCGGGTCAGGTTACCAGACGGCCATCTTATGCAGCATGGCACGCTATGTTTATACGATGGAACGGCATGATGCGCTGGCCGAACGGGCAGCGGTCAACCTGGATGCGTTAGGCATTGAGAATGTCGAGATTCACGTCGGAGACGGCAGCCAGGGCTTACCCGATATGGCACCCTTTGATGCGATTGTCGTTTCGGCGGCAGCGCCCGCGCTCCCTATCGCGTTGCGCGCGCAGCTTGCCGAAGGTGGACGAATGGTTTTACCCGTCGGGGATAATCACTCTCAATATCTGGAACGGGTATCCCGCTGCGGAAACACCTGGAACGTCGAACAACTGATGCCTGTCATGTTCGTATTGTTGATCGGACGCTATGGCTTTAGCCAACGGGCAACGGGTGCGGCGGGTCGTTAACCTGCTTTGCCTGCTAATCCTTTTAATCGCTAGTTTCAACAGCACATTCACTATACGTGCCGATGAGTCCGGGTTGTCCACGTCGTTTTGCGCGCTGATCAACCTTCAGGTGATCTGTTACGATAATCAGCTTCGGCGCGCTATCCCCGTCACGCCGCCTGATCAGCAGGTGATCGATTTTGCCATGTCCCCCGATGGCGAATGGCTCATTTATCGCACGGCGGCGGCGCTGCTGATGGCCTCGATTGGCGGCCAGACCGGACAGATCGTTGATTCACAAAGTGCCCCACCCGCTGCCATTGCCCCCGATAACACAACGCTCACCTGGTCAGCGGACGGCATTGGGATCGCGTATCTGACGGCGGCAGGTTTACGAATCGCGTATCCAGGTGGACATTTTGTGGATGCGGTAGATCGGCCTTACGTCAACTTGAAATGGTCACCACACGGCGGACGGCTGGCCGCACAATCGGCGGATGGCACCTGGATATTTTTTGAGACGAAACGTGACGCACCACTCCACATCACGCGCGTTTTTGCCCAGGCATCCGATATAGCGTGGCTGACCGAAGACGCGGCAATCATCGCGCCAGTCGCGGGTGGTTTATTGAGAAGCGATGTGACGAATGCCACCGCGCCGCCTGCGTGGTATGTGGCCGACGAACATTTCATCAAACTGAACAGCACGCCGGACGGTCAGATCGTGGCGCTGCACCCCGATCCGGGCGATGTGATCGGTAACTCGGTGATCATCAATGGCGATGGTAAATGGTCGGCATTGGGCAGCACCAAACTTGATTCGCGGCTGGCCTGGGGACCACCGCCCGGTGATCGACTGTTCTATATCACGAGTGGTACGCCGATTTTGGTAGATCGGGTCACGGGCGCAGAAGATATGATCCCGATTCGGCGCGTGACGCGCATCACCTGGGGGCCGCTGCCCTTACCCGAAGCCGAAGGCGTGGCACTGGACGCCGATCTGTACTTTCTGTCACCCGACTCCAGAAATATTGTGCAATTATGGCGTTTGCCTCGGACGGGTTTTCCGCTGTTTGCGATCACGCAAAGCGCCGTTTCTGTAAGTAGTTATGTGCTGTATCCCGACACGATCCGCTACATTGCCGGGGGCGTGGCCGTTACGATCAATATGGATGGTTCTGCGCTGTTGCCCGCAATTGCAACGGTAGATTTGAATCCCACTCCGACAAAACTCCCGGTGAGTCCGCCGCCCCCGGCAGGCGAAGTACAAAGTGTGGGTTGGCAGCCCGGCCCGCTGGTGGTTCAGCGCGTGCTTAAAACGGGATCGGTCAGTGCTGCGTATACTATAGATGGAGCGGTGCTGTCGCCGACGGGCAAATTTGCTGTTGGATTCAAAGGACTCGTGCCGAACCGACGTTTAGTAATTCTCGATTGGACAAACGGGCGCGCGGTCACGATTGGCAGTCTGATCAATGCTCAATCGGTGACGGCGTTACGTTGGATGCCGTAAGGAAAGATGGAATGTCAGAAAAAATCCTGGTTATAGAAGATGAAGTGCGTATTGCCCAGGTGTTGGAGCGTGGACTGATCTATGAAGGCTACCGGGTCGATATAGCCAATGACGGACGTACCGGGCTGTCGATGGCACGCGATAACCCCCCCGATCTGGTGATACTGGATTGGATGATGCCAGGGCTGGATGGCCTGGAAGTTTGTAAGCGATTGCGAACGGCCAGCGATGTGCCCGTCCTGATGCTGACCGCCAAAGAAGAAGTGGCGGATCGGGTGCAAGGCTTGGACGCGGGCGCAGATGATTATCTGGTCAAGCCGTTCTCGTTCGATGAACTGCTGGCACGTATCCGGGCGCTCTTTCGGCGGGCGCTGCCCTCAAGCCATCCCGAAGTGCTGCACTTTGGCGATCTATCACTCGACACCGGTACACATCGCGCAACACGGGGTAATCGCCCGATTGACCTGACGGCCAAAGAATACGAACTGCTTGAATTGTTCATGCGCCATCCGCGCCAGGTACTTACCCGCGATCTGATCTTTGATCGGGTGTGGAGCTACGATTTTGGCGGTGAAAGCAACATCATCGAAGTATACGTTCGCTACCTACGCCAGAAAACCGAGTCTGAGAATGAGTCGCGGCTGCTCCACACGGTACGTGGCGTCGGCTACGTGCTGCGGGAGCAATCCTAAGTCCCGACATTTGGTACTAAAGTCTTACAACCGTTTCACACTTTGGCAATACTTGGCCGCCATACTGTGCGTATAAGTATGAAAAAGAGGAGATGGTTGCAATGAATCGACGCAGCTTTTTGAAGACGATGGGCGTCGGGGCAGGCATGGTGGCAAGTGCTGAACTGGGCAGCGATGTACTTCACGCATTTGCCGCGCCCGCCTTATCATCCACTGAGGCACAGGCTACCGATCCGGCTTGGCGTGTTCTTAGCCGCATAACCTTTGGGCCGCGCCCCGGTCTGGTCGATGCGGTCAAAAAGATGGGTATCGAAGCCTACATTGAGCAACAACTCGATTACACTAAGATCGATAATACCGATAGCGAAAAACGACTGGGCGATTATGCCACACTGGACATGAATGTGACCGAACTGCTGGCACTGGGCAAGCAGGAGCGTCAGGCGATTGAGGAACTCGACGCCGCAACAGTCCTGCGCGCGATCTACAGTCCGCGCCAATTGTACGAAGTGGTGGTCGGTTTCTGGTCGGAACATTTCAGTATCTGGCATCTCAAGGAGTCGGATAAATACCTGAAAAGTGCCGATGACCGCGATGTGGTGCGGAAGTATGCGCTTGGCAAGTTCCGCGATCTGTTGGGCGCTTCGGCCAAAAGCCCGGCCATGCTGATCTATCTGGATAATGCTCAGAGCAACAAGCAGCACCCGAACGAGAACTATGCCCGCGAAGTGATGGAACTGCACACCATCACGATTGGTAACTACACGGAGCAGGATGTCAAGGAAGTGGCACGCTGCTTCACTGGCTGGACGATTCAGGGACGCAAAGGGGATAATCCCGGTGCCTTCGTCTTCAATCCGGCACTCCACGATAACGGAGAAAAAACGGTACTGGGACACAAAATCCCGGCGGGCGGCGGGATCAAAGACGGTGAAACGGTGCTGGACATCCTAGCCGCGCATCCCAAGACCGCCGAACTGATCGCCAACAAACTGGCGCGGCGCTTCATTGCCGATACCCCGCCAGAAAGTGTTGTACAGGCAGCAGCGCAGGCGTTCACCAAGAGCGGCGGCGATATTCCAACGGTGCTGCGCGTGATCTTTGCCTCACCGGAATTCTTGAACGCCGCGCCGAAGTACAAGCGCCCCTTTGAGTATTTGATCTCGTTGTTCCGTGCGCTGGACGTGCAGATCGATAAGTTGAATCCGGGTATTCTGGCGGTGCTGAAATCAATGGGGCATCTACCGTTTGATTACATCACCCCGGATGGCTATTCAGACTTTGCCGCCAACTGGGAAGGCAATATGCTGATCCGTTGGAATGCGGCGATCAACACTGTCTACAACAAAATGCCCGGCGTCAAAGTCGATTTGAACGCGCTGGCGACCAGCCAGAATGTCAAGATTGACCCATCTACTGTGATCAATTACTTCGCGCTGATGTTGTATGGCCGCCCGCTCACCAAGAGTGAATCGGATGCGCTGCTCGGCTTTATGAACAAAGGTGGCGTCCCCGACCTGACCAAAGATACTGGACGCAGGCGCATTAATGATACGCTTGCCCTGATGTTCGTTGCGCCCGCGTTCCAATTCCGTTAAAGAGAGGAGATTGACATGACCCGTCAAACAACGACTATTTCCCGTCGTGAAATGTTGAACCGTAGTATGGCGCTGGCAGCGATGGCTTCCGCACAGTTAGCCTGGCCGAACTGGATGCCGCGCCTTGCCTTTGCGCCCAATAATCGCGCGCCACGTGGCGATGTGCTGGTTGCCATCTTCTTGCGCGGTGGTGCTGATGGTTTGAACATCGTCGTGCCGCATGGTGATACGAACTATTATACAGCGCGGCCTCAGATCAACATCGCACGCCCTGATGATAACAAAGCTGACGCCGATAAGAAATCACTTGACCTGGATGGCTTCTTTGGCCTGCATCCTGCCCTGAGTCCGTTGCTGCCGATCTTCAAGGGAGGCGGCATGACGGCGGTTCACGCGGCGGGTTCGCCAGACCCAACCCGTTCGCACTTCGAGGCGATGGACTACATGGAAAGTGGTACGCCCGGTTCGCATTCGCTGAGCAGCGGATGGTTGGGGCGTCACCTGAATTCGCTCGACACTGGCTCAACTTCGCCGCTGCGTGCTGTCGGTTGGGGATCGTCGCTGCAAACTTCACTGCGCGGCTCCATTTCGTCTACCGCGATCAAGTCGATCATTGATTATCATCTGGCAGGCCGTACCGACGCTGCCAAAGATATGCTGACGACGCTTAACGCCATGTACAGTAGCGATGAGCAATCACTCAAACGCCTGTCTGACCAGACTCAGGCCGTGCTGGAACTGGTCTCCAAGATCAATGTGGCAGCCTATAATCCGGCAAACGGCGCAACCTACGACAAGAAAGATTTCGATCTGGCACTGATGCAGACCGCCGCGCTGATCAAGGCGGATGTTGGCCTGGAAGTGGCTGCGATTGATGTGGGTGGTTGGGATACTCACCAAAACGAAGTGATCGACATCGCCAAAGAACTGACCGGGCTGGGGACGGGCTTGTCCGCCTTCCATACCGATATGGGCGATCTGATGAAGAATGTGACGGTGGTGATCATGTCCGAGTTTGGGCGGCGCGTGCAGGAAAACGCCAGCGGTGGCACCGACCATGGTCATGGAAACATGATGATGGTCATGGGCGGCCACGTCGCGTCGAAGCCAGTTGTTGCCACATGGCCGACGCTTGCCACCGACAAGCTGACCAACGGTGACCTGACGATCACAACAGATTACCGCGACGTATTGAGCGAAATCCTGATTAACCGGCTTAATAATCCGGCTATTGCTCAGGTCTTCCCGGACTTCAAGCCGACGTTGCGTGGTGTCGTCACAAAGTAAGTTGTAACTTACGTTTAACTGATCAAACCAGCGGATTGAGTCTTGTGAAGTAAAGTTGCCACCAAGACTCAATCCGCTCATTGATTCCCTGAATTTGCTACGATATCCAAAGGCGTGCTATAACAATCCCATCATATTCGCTGCAAAGCCCATCTTAATCGGCACTATCCCCGCTGGAATGGCGTACAATAAAGCGTCATAGTTCCGTGCTAACGGTGCCCGCCCAGGAGATTCTTGTGAACAGCAGTATTCGAGGCCGCCTCATCCGTGCCTTTATCAGTGTTGCTATCGTTCCGTTGCTGTTGGTTGGTGTGGTGCTGGCACTGCTCAGTTTTTATGTCCAGCGCGAACAGGCACTTTCCCGCGAACGAACCGTAGCGATTAGCGTCTCTGGTCAGGTCAACGATTTCTTCCGGCGGCTCGAAGGTGAACTGCGCGTCATTACCAAAGACTTGCAGGGATCGAACGACACGAATAACGAAGCAATCCTATCGCGCCTGCCATCCTTTCCTGATACTTTCCAGTCGGTAGTTTTGTTAGACGACAGCGGCCAGGAATTGGCGCATCTTGATCGTTTGAAGGTGATCACACTGGCGGATCGGCGCGACTGGTCAAAGGATAATGAGTTCATTCTTCCGAAAACGTCCCAGAAAATTTATTACGGTCCGGTGACAATCAGCAAGCAAACGGGCGAACCCTCAATCACGATCTCAGTTCCGATCATTGAACCACGCACTGGATTGGTCAGCCAGGTTCTGACAACCAGCGTTCGCTTCAAGCCTGTGTGGGACTTGATCGCCAGTATTCCGGTGGACAGCGGCGAACAGATTTATATCGTTTCGGAAACTGGGCGCGTGGTCGCACACGGCAACCCTTCGGTCACACTCATCGAGCCAAACTACACCCCGCAGAACGAACTGGGCATCTATCCCGGCCTCAACGGTAACAGCGCCGTCGTGGCCGTGCGCCCACTCAGCTTTGGCGATCCAAAAGTCGCCAATTCGGTCCGTGTGTTCAAAATTGTGGCCGAAAAAGACCTGACCGCCGCACTCTTCCTAGCGATCCAGACGGTGGTTGTCACGATTGTGCTGCTGATCGTGGCGCTGGCGCTGGCGACGATGCAAGGCTTTTTCGCTGCGCGTCCGATTGTCAGCCCGATCCGCGATTTGGCCGCCGCTGCCGAAGCCATCCGCGTTAAGGCCGAAGGTTTCGACCCGCGCAGCCTGGAACATGTGATGAGTCGCACCGACGAACTGGGACAACTGGCGCGCGTCTTTGAAAACATGGGTTCAGTCGTCAAAATCCGTGAACAAGACCTGAAACAGCAGGTACAGCAGCTTCGTGTTGAGATCGATCAGGCCAAAAAAGAGAAACAAGTCGCTGAGATCACCGAGACAGAGATGTTCCGCGATTTGCAGGACAAAGCCAAACGGATGCGCGCACGGGGCAAAGCGCCGTTCATTCCTGATACGCCCCCGGTAGGTGCCGAGCCGCCAGCCACCGCCGAAGCTGCTCCTGTACCACCGACGCCACCTGTCGAGGAAAAGACAACCTGAAAATGAGATTATCTATCATACGCCGTTATCGAACTCTGGCCGTTGCCCTGCTGTCCATCGTGCTGCTGGGTGCTTGCCAGACGGCCACAACGACGACAAAAATGTTCACGATTGGCGTAGTGCGCTACACACCCGCGCTCGATCTGATCTTCGATGGTTTCAAAGAGGGTATGACGCGCTTGGGCTATATTGAAAACCAAAATGTGATCTATTTCGTCTCTACTCCGGCGGGCACTGCTGATAAACTTGATCCGATTATCAATGAATTCAAGGATAAAAAGGTCGATCTGATATTTTCACTGGGCACCCCCGCCTCACAGGCGGCCAAACGCCTGACTGAGGGTACCAATCAGCGTGTGTTGTTCCAGGCATTCGATCCGGTTTTGTCCGGGATCGTCACCAGCCTGAGTCACCCTGGCGGGAACATGACTGGCATTCAGCATGGCCTCAGCGAAGCGAAGCGCGTTGAGTGGTTTACGAAAGTCGTGCCCAACGCCAAACGCTTTTTTGTAATGTATAACCCCGCTGATAAATCGGCTTCACTTTCTGTCGATCAGATCAAGAGCGCGGCGACGGCACTTGGCATTCAGCTGATCATCCGCGAAACCAAGACCGTCGGTGAGGTATTAACCGCCGTAGCTAATATTCCATCTGATGCTGACGCGATTTACATGCCCGCCGATGGTTTAGTTGCGGGGCAGATGGCGACACTCGTTTCGACAGCTTACGCCCGTAAACTGCCGCTGGCGGTTGTCGTTGAGTCGAACGTCGTGAATGGGGCGCTGTTCTCGTATGGCTTCGAGTATCGCACCGAGGGAGTACAGTTTTCGCGTCTGGCCGATCAGATATTCAAAAATGTTGCACCGGGTGACATCCCGATTGAAACCGCTGAATTCTTCCTGACGGTCAACCTGGATACCGCACAAAAGATTGGGTTGACGCTCTCCGATGACCTGCTCCGTCGTGCCAATCGAATCATTCGTCCGGGCGAAGTGCAGCAGTTGCCTACCCTGACGTTCTCTACACAACCCGCGCTAACACCCGCTGCTACTCCGCTGCCTGTCGAGAGGACATTTTTCTAGGAGGTGTTAACTGCTCTTTCAAGTCAGGTAAGCGGCATTTTCGCTCTAAACTCGCTATAATGTGTCGATATGGCCTCGTAGTTCAGGGGATAGAACACAGGTTTCCTAAACCTGGTGCCGGGGGTTCGAGTCCCTCCGAGGCCAATCGTGTATACGCATATCTACCTCAACAGTTGGCGCATTATCGCTGCCTTCATGTCCTAAAACGACATGATAATCTGATTTAAGTGTGAGCGCGTATACCTGCTGATCACGAACATAAACTCGCTCAACAATCAGACCGATAAGCTCCCGCTGAGCTTCCACATCACCTTTTAATCCTTCGAATCGTGCCTGGAAATTTTCTAGAATGTCCACTGCTGCGTCAAGTTCTTCATGAGCGGGCGTAAGCTTTTCCAATTCCTGCTGTAACTGGACGCGCTTTTGTAGATAATCGTGTTTATCGGTGATAAAACCGCTGTCCCATCGAAAATCCATGCGTTCGATAGTCTCTCGAATTTGTCGCAGTCGTTCTTCAATGCTCTGTTCACCTAAGATCGCGCTGATAGTTGAAAGGATACGACCTCGCCATTCAGGGGGCGGCTTAAGCTGGGACAGAATGGTGACGACTTGGGCATCCAATATTTGGACAGGCACAGAGGGTTCGGAGCAGGGGAATCCATTTTGTCGTGAAGAGCAGATATAGTACGAGTATGTAACTTTTTGGGTCTGTCCATACATCTTGCCACGTTTGCGAAAATTTACGGCCTCTGTGATGTTAGTTGTGCAGTTATAGCAATACACAAGACCGCGTAGAAGATAGGGACGATATTTCTCTGTCGCTTGTCGATGCAGACCACGTCTCTCGGTTGCACGCTGGCAAGACTGCCAAATCTCCATGTCAATGAGAGGTTCGTGTTGACCGTCAATCCATTCAATAGGTGCGCTGTAGTTGCGCTTGCCGTCTACCTTATATTGTGTACTCTGATATTTGACTTTGCCGATATAGACTTGGTTGGATAAGATGCCACGAATGGCATCCTTGCCGAATGCTCGACCTGACGTGCTTTTGTATCCTCGCTCATTCAGCAGGTGAGCGATATCGTTGTAACTATAGTTTCCTGTTGCGTAATGCTCAAAAGCCAAGAGTACGCCTGGCACATCATCGGGATTTAGCACCAGATGCTTACCTTCGCGTTTATAGCCGAACGGTGGATTATTGTTATGAAGCCCTTGTGCGTGTTTTTCCTTGCGACCTTTTGCAACTTCGGTTGCGAGGTTTCGTGAATACCACTCTGCAACGCACTCCATGATGCCTTCTATCAATGCACCAATCGGTCCATCACTATCTTCTGATGGTTCGCTTACGGAAAGCACTTTGATGCCATAGTCATACCGGAGAAGTGATTTGATTGCGAGTGCATCGGTACGACTGCGGGCAAAGCGGTCAAATTTATGGACAACAATCGCGTCAAATATCCGGTTCCGCGCGTCCTGACGCATCTTCAGAAATTCTGGACGCTGGGCTGTGCGCCCCGACTGTGCTTCATCACAATAAACCTTAATCAACTGGCCGCCTTGTGCCGTGACCCACGTTTGAATAGCGCGTATCTGCGCCTCAATTGAGTAATTACCGATTTGTTCCTCTGAGCTTATGCGTACATAGGCTGCATATCGCATGATTGTTCCTTCATTTCTCTTCTGTTTATGGTCTGTTTGGTTATCGTCTGTCTGAGCAAGCAGGTTTTTTAATCGGTCATCAAGCTTTGGAGCCACAAAGAAACGTGGCTCAGTAATTTCTGATGGGACATTCATGTTCTCCTTTCTAGATGAAATCCATCCAAAACAAAAAGTCGCCAATCGCTGGAATCAGCAATTGACGACTTGGGGTAGCAATAGATACTATTGCACCTTAGCCTGCCAAACTGTTGATTCCAGTGTGGTTGGTTAGCCCGTAGTCGTTGTTTCCAGCAACTTCTATGGGCGCTTTTGTATTCGTTTGTTACATCAGATTATACGCCTGTTTAGATGATAGTGGGGTGAGATTATCTCAGGGTGTAATGCGCCCCAAAAACTGGACACAGAATCGGTCAGTTTAGTAAGGGGGCAGCCGCTTTGCCCCAGCGAGCGTCCATTTCAGCAGGCGTAGCGTAGTCAAGAGCCGAATGGATGCGTAAGCGGTTGTAGTCAACTTCG
>JBBSEU010000141.1:0-14473 GCA_038239365.1 Aggregatilineales bacterium | reverse complement strand
CTTCCACCAGCGTGATAACCGCTTCTCGCCCCGCTTCGTAGGCTTGTTCAATGGCTGCTCGTCCGGGCGCTGGTGGCTTGTTCATCCTCTCTATTGTCCCGCTTCTGCTTGTCTCGTCAAGCCCCTGCCTGAGTAGTTACAGTTTTTTAATGAATTGTTGGCGTTAGGCGGTGTGTCAACTGCATGACACACCGCGCAGCTATTCAGATCAGGTAAAACGGTGGAAGATCAGCCCACGATAACGGCCTTGACGCGGATCGCGGGTAGTCGGATCATCAGGATCAGTGTCAATCCAGATGGGCGGAATTACTGTACCCAGTTCGGTATCTTCCGAAGGATACAGCGAATGATCTTTGAGGATCGCATATTGACCCCAAATCGGCTGGCGAGTCTCCGGCTGGATGAATTTCGCCATCGTAACCGCAGCGGATCGCCGAAAGTATGAGGCATTCTCAAACGGAATCAGGGTATGTTCAAAGTACGACTGATCCGTCTGTTGGAGCATGACAATTTTGGTCGACTCGTAGGTCATCAAGTCCTGAGAACGCCCCAGGACTACCGGGTAATGTGGTGACTGGAACGCCTCCAGGTAGCTAATCGGCGTGATATACAGCGTCAGGCGCGGAAAAAACAGCAGTTCGCGCTGAAACGGGTTGGCTTGAATGTAGGGGACACTAAGATGCGTATGCTCCACGTCGCGCTGCTTTGCACCATAGGTGAAATGGATCGCAAACTCGATCTGGTCAGGCGGCTCAAGCTGCCCTGTGGCGCTGCACAAATGCCCATAGATCGTCGAGGGCGGCGGCATTTCATAGGTAGGTTGCACCCCTTGCAAAAAGTGTGGATACCGAAATGACGTGACCGTGCCGCTCATGATTACTTTGACTACTTGTTTGGTCTGCGGTTGATCGTCAACCATCGCAAGCTCCTCTACAGCATCAGACTGCGGCGATTAGTCTAACCAACCCGGATTGTCGGCAAGTTCTTTTGAAAGTGCCCGGTAAACATCCAATGGCGTACCACCAACCAGGCCTTGTTTAATTTCGTCGGGCAACGCTTCGAGTTTCTCTTGCTGATCAGGTGCATAGCCCGGTTTCCAACCGATATACACAGGTGAAAGCAGCTGATCGCCCAGGCTTTTCAACGTTGCCTCAAACGCCTCTGCTTTGAAAGTTACTTGGCCGCCCTTCTCATCAAACAGTAGATTGAACGGATGATTGCCATACTTTGTCACCGCTGCAATGGTCACAACGGGCGTAGTATCGGTGTAGTGCAGCGTTTGTTTCGCGCCACCCTGCACCAATGGAATCGCTTCTACCAAACGGCGCACCCGCTGTAGACGCTCCTCACGCGGCAGGCGGTAGGCCAATCTTTGTGGCAAATGATCCAGATTGTGTTCTTTGGCCTGTTCTAAACGGATGCTATCCAGATTTTGGAAACCTGCCCGACGGCTGTAGCTGAATGTCCCGGCACTTGCCAGATCGAGCGAAAGCAGTCCCTGAAACGTCGCCCGGTAAAATTGATGCTCATAGGGCGCTGGATCGCCTTCCTGACGGGACATCACGCCAAAATCATCGACGATATTCACCGGTGCAATTGATACAAACGTGCTGACGCGCAAGGGTGAGATGCGCGTGATCGCTGAGCCGTCAAGCCCGGTGGTTGGTTCAGCGGGCGTACTATCACTATCTTTTTTGTCCTTTTTCGCTTTGCCCGGCGCGCGCATATACCCAAACAGATCATCATCCCAAAAGAGCAGCGGGTTCGAGTCAGTGTAGGCGACTTTTTCTTCGCGGTAGACGGGTGACATTTGCCAGCCTTGCGGATCAGCTTCAATAGTCACACGCAACCAGCGCCGATAGGCTTGTGCAGTGAAGTAAGGAAAATCACCAACACCGCGCTTGCGAATCGTTTTCACGCTGCTTGTGTTTTGCGTCCGGGCGTTGGGGATTGCTTCACCGGAATTGTTCAAGGCACCAGCAGATACGTCAATGAGCAACATTGCGGTCAGGTAGGACATCAGATATTTCTCCCAGGTGAACAAAAATAAATCAAGCGGATATGGCGTCATCAGTGCCGGGTTCGGTAATCGCACCTGCAAATTGGTCTAGCTGTCCGGCCTGATGCAGTTGTTCAAAAATGCGAATGAGCAGCAGATCGCGGGCAAGATTCCAATCAAGGCGGGCATATTCCTCACTTTCTTCAAAAATGCTGATATAACCATCAAATTCAACCAGCGGCGCATCTCCCTTGTAATTACGGACTGCTCTCAACAGTGCCAATCGAAAAGCGCGATAATCACGGGCGTTGTACAGCTCGTTCAACAGTCGTTTATCGCCGCTCGACTCAATATGTGCGGCCAGCCTATCGCCCAATGCTCGAATATGATCGATCCTTGATTTTTCCACGTTCATCATCCTTGTTAAAAACAGATCGGTGAGTTCCCACGAAATGAGATCGGCTTGAGTTCGCAAACTGTAGTTGCTGCGAACATCCTTTTTGATTCGGCTCATTGGCTGCCGCAAGAAATACGTCCTGATAAACTGCCGGGCGTTATCGGGCAGGCCAAACAAATCTTCGTAAAAATGGTTGCGCTGAGTGAACTTTGGTTCGCTATCTTCTCTTTCTTTTTCGATTGGCTTGTCTTCTTGCCAGGCTGATCCAACGATCCCGGACCAGGCGTCCTGATATTTCCCGACGCTGGCTGTGATCACAAAATCGACAACAGATGAGGGCAGCGTGTAAATATCAGCTTTGGGATCAGTCCCGCTGTTGGAGAAATGGTAGGCGGTCAGGCTCGGCGGATGCCTTCTGAATCGGGCGATCCCTTTGGGCAAGTTCCGAATCCGCATCAAGCCGTCAATGAGCGACGTTTTGAAGGCGGTCTGGTTCGGCAATTTTTTCCAGCCTGCGCTTTGTGCCATCGAAATATTGCGGAGATTCTTTTCCAGGTTGTCTTTAGCGAATTGAAAAGCAAGCTCAGGATCACTACTTTCAACCGCCAATAATCGCCCCTGGCTGATCACACAGCCGAGCGGCATGGCATGAATCGCTAACAGTGCCAGATCGCTGACGGGCAATCCGGCTATGCCCAGTCCGCCAAAGTTGATGATGCCGCGCCCATTCAGCATGGGCAGCATATCGCGGCTCACCCGAAGGTAAGCAGGTTGCCCAGTGAAAGCGCATAGCGGAGCGCCCGGCGTGTCGCGCAAGACCATCTCTCGATACTCATCTTTGCTAAGTGCTTCCAAAATTGGCTCAAGGTCTGGATGCTGGTGGCCGCGCAAGACTAAATTGGCATAGGCCTCGCGCTTGTATCGAAAGCGCGTATCATTCCAGGACGCCTGCGAAAAGCCAGAGTTGGTGAAGGCAATGCCTGCCGCAAGGCTTTGCCCCACACCGTCAGAGTAAAATTCTTCCAGTCGATCCGCGATTTCATCCAGGTCTTCTAGTGTCACATCTGCCGGGTTGATCTTCCCGGCATAGGCGGTGATCACATGAATACCTGTATCAATTTGGACAAAACCCGTCAGTTCAAGCACTTATGCCTCCGTATCTTTATTTGCGTCTTCATAATCGGTTTCATCCCATTCGGGGCAAGGTAAATAAAATTCTGTGAGGCGTTTCTCCATCGAACTTACTGTAGAGATGGCATCATTAATGCCAACTGCGAATTGATCTAGACGCTCGTGTATTTCTCTGAGGTACTCAATCATGTAGAAATATTCCTGATTCGACATTTAGTTCCCTTATGATTGTTAGCTATTAAATTGCCTCTCTGTTTTCTAGTTTAGCCGATGCTGTTTCTAGAGTCAAATGCAAGCCGACTCTAGACTTCAACACCATTGCGCTTGACAATCCATGACCAATGGGTCAAAATCTTCTCTATACAAGTTTTCGACTCGCAGAGAGTTCTGAAATTTATGTTTGTTAGCTATTTCCCCTCCAATCAAGATCGACCCGTAGAGGGTACTGAAACTAAATGTCTTCAACGATGTCCAGCACATCATTGAGCAGTGCTTTTGCTAAGTGCATCGGGTACGGCAGCAGGATATTGCCCGCCGAAAACGCAGGTGATACCCGCAAAAAGTGAATACACCGACATAACACTTTGAGGCTTTCCTCATCCCGAAAATCATCTCGGACGAAAAATGGTAGCAGTTCAAGCAGTTGAGCGTGTCGATAGCCATAATCGCTTGCCAGATACAGTTTGTATCGGTCTTTGAATGCCTTGCTACCTTGTTTTTTCTGAAACGTCGATTGGCCTGCCACCGAAAAATAGTGCATGGGCGTTTTGACGGTGCAATCAACATAGCCGCTCAGGTGTGCCGCATCGCTTGTTTGTTGGTTGGCGTCCCAGGTGAGCGTTCCGACAGTATATTGCGGTGTTTCGCTATCCATACGTAACCGAATGACGGCTAACAAATTTTCGTAGTGGGCATCGGCGCGCTGGATTTTTTCGCCACCGCGCAAATGTAAAAAATCCAAAGTATGTTGGGCGGTGAATAGTCGTTTGTTGCCAAGCTGCGGCCAGCGCATCATGTCATCATATTTACCTTTGGCATTGCGCCACCAACTGGCCGGAATCACGGCAATCGTAGGCGCGCTAAGGTGGTAGCGCAGCACCGTTTGAACGAAGGCCATCACGTCGCTATTTTTCAGGCGGAGAATATTCAGGCCATTCTTATTCGATTGATTGTTGCGAAGTTTCGAGCGCAAATTGGCGAAGGTGACGCCCAGTTCGACGCTTGCCTGAGCGTAGGGTATCCAGTTTGTCATTTCGGGCGCGATAACTTCCATACATCCATCAGGCCGGAGTCGGGTTGCGATCACCGTCGTAAATGGCGCTCCCTGACTCGGAAATTTTTGAACATGCCAAAACGTCACCACATCCAGCGTATAGGCGATCTCCTGTGATAGACCCGCCGCTCGTTCGTACAGATCGGCGGGCGTGCCGTACATAGCACCCGTGCCACGCAGCAGCAGATCGAGCAGTGAGTTTTCCAGACGGCCTGCATGTTCGGCTCGTAACTTCTTGCCTGCTTGCGTCTGGAAGTGACCAATGAACTGCGATGCGATTCCTTCACGACAGCACGCTTCACGAATTACGCCTTTAATGGTTTGCGACTCGTGAATGGCCCGGAAGTTTTTCACGTTGTAATAGGCTTCGATCAAGGCGACATGATGCGTGTTGTCGCGCCACGCAATGCGGCTTAGCCTGGATCGCCAGTCGCCAAGTTTCTTTTGCCGCTGTTCTTGCATTTGCCTGTCCCAATTCTTATCGAAATTTTTGGGACGGAGATGGGCGGATTTGAAACGGTCATATGGATCAAGATCACCTTCGTCCAAACGACTAATATCTATGGCCGAAACAAGCACCTCATGCCACTGGATAAAAGGTGACTCATCTATTTCGCTGCTGGGAAACATTCGACCAAGTTCATCCTTGACGGCTTGCACAAAA
Source organism: Aggregatilineales bacterium (assembly GCA_038239365.1). Lineage (GTDB taxonomy): Bacteria > Chloroflexota > Anaerolineae > Aggregatilineales > UBA2796 > JBBRMW01. Next base: position 9,009 of record JBBSEU010000141.1, on the reverse strand, counting down.
TCCGTATCGTGATGAACCAGCGCAATGTCCAGGCCGTCTTTTCCAGCGGCGCAAACGGCGCGTTGGATCGCGTCGATGGTGGCTTTGATCCGGTTGGCCGTCTTTTCGGACGTGTGGTTTTTGTTCGGCCTAAAGTTGTTATAACTACGCAAGGCAAGCGGCGCATAACGCCCTTTTGGAGCTTGAATATCTGGCTCAAAGGGATCATCCGGGATCAACACGTCTGGCAGCAAGCCAAGAATGCGCTGAATCACTTCGGTGCGCTCCTTCAGGCTAAATCCGACGTTGACATTATGTTTATGCCCGCGCTTCCGGCCATTGCTGGAATATGTGCGCCCTTCGGCATGGATCACGTAATATTCATTGTCTGGGAATTTATCCCGGTTGTCCAGATTCGTATAATGAGCCGGATCAGCCAGCACCGCGACCGGTTCGGCCAACATCGAAATCCCATACGATGACAGCAGTTCGGCCAAATGACTGTTCCATACTTTCTTTTTGGATGGGTATTTGGTGCTGATGGGCAGCGCGATCAACGTTGTATCCTGTGGGTAGCGGGCAAACTTATCGCGGTTTTCCGGCAAAATCTTTTCACGATTAAAGCCTAACAGCACCGACAAATTACGACGCTGCGAGTCGCTTGCAAACGGTTCATGTGCGTATCGGCGCATCCCTACTTTCAGGAAAATCCAGGGGGCTGATCGATTGTGATCGATATGCCCCACCTGGGTCTGCAAAGTTACATCGAGACGATAGACGAAATAACCGTCTTTCAACGTTTCATCTTTGTCAACTGAAATGCCTTGCCATTGATATTTATTGACCAGATATTGTGGGTGAAAAGGTTGACTCACCAAATGCAAGCCCTTCGCGCCGCCGTTGTGCGCCTTGCGCCATGTGATCGCTATCGGGTTGCCTTCAACCGGGGTGAGCGTCATCGTTTGACCGTGCAGCAGCGCCATGATTGCCGCCGGGATCACATTGAAACCAAGTGGGTTATCTTGATTGAGCTGTGCGATCAGGTCATCGAGAGTGACATTCGTCACCCATTGCATCTCTGGCGACTTCAGTGCAGCTTTCAGCAGGTCAAGATCGAGCTTCATGGCATCATCGACTAACGCTTTCAGGCCAGTATCTTCCAGCCATTTATCGATCCACAAGTCGATGAGGTCAGTTAGCAACTCGATTTCCGGGTATTGATCGCCCATGTCGATAATGGCGTTCGTTTGCAGATCGCGTTCGAGGCGATTGATCGCTACCATATAAAGCGTTTCGCCATATTTTTCAAAAGCGTGAACCAACACCGGACAACAGGCCATGATCGCCAGATTTAACTGGCGAAAAGGTGGCCGCAAATGGTAGGGAAGCGATTGTGACTTACCGTCCCGATGATATTTAGCGTTGTATTCGCTCGTCAGGCGTTCCAGAAAAGTATAGAGTGCCTTCTGATACGGAAACTCAAGTGTTGCGAAGCGCACCTCGTTCAGTGCGTTCAAGTTGAGCGACATGCGGGCAGGCAGCAGCACTTCGGATGGTTTTTGAGTCAGGCTTTTGGTTGTCACGATTAGCTCCTCACATCAGTTATTGTTCAGACCAGCGGTAACGCTCAGCGATTCGGCCAAATCAGCATACAAGGCGCTGCCCACAGCATCGTCTGGATCAGCATAACAGTTGATAACGTCGATCATGGCCTGTAGCAGGCTGGTCTCTGCCGTCTCCTGAACAGATTGACCACCCTCTGCCGTTTTGGGTGCCCAGGCTGCATCGGTAAAATAGGCATAAAACGGGACGCCGCCGCGCAGCAAGCGTCCCACCGCCTGAATGATCAGCCCGGCAGTTGTCGCGGCCAGATCGCTGCGTGGCATGATGAGCAGTTCAGGTTCAAGGTCAACTTTGCTGCCGTCAGCTTGTGGATAGCTGAGTGCGCTGTACGATTGCCGGGTTTCAATATCACGCCACAATTTACGCGCTGTTTCACGCAAGATGATGGCGTTTCCGTACAAACCATCAGCACGTTCAAAGGCCTTTGGAACGTTGTGCTGTGCTGCCCAATCCAGCGTGTAACGGTTGACTTCCTGCGCCATCGACGCCAACTCATTGGGCTGCCACATCGGGCGAATCAAGAAAAAGACTGCACCAAAAGCGGCCAGCGGCGGCGTTTGGGTGTTGAGGATATTGAAGCCACGCCCAATTGATTGCATCGGCGCTACCAGCACGCAGCCGTCCGTCTTTTTGGCGAACTGTTCAATATCGACTCGTTCAATCTTGTCACCTAATTCAACCTCGTAGTCCTGATTGTCTTTGCCACGACACAGGTAGAAGATGCGTTTTGCCATGCCTGACCACGAATTTTGAAGTGCCTTCGCCACAACTTTGGCCTGATCATAGGAGTTGGTGAACAAGAGCAACCGTGCTCGGTCTCCCCATTGATCGGAATTGGCTTGTTCGTGTTCACGCAGTTTTGCCAGCACGCTCCCAAAAAAGCCGCCCGTTTGTGGATCGTCTTTGAGCATCGCTTGAATCATATCCCGCAGGTGATGCGGCTTCTGCGACATGCCCGACACCGAAATTGGCTGATTGTTTTCATCGTAAAACGGCTTGAACTCAAAATGGCTGTTCTTAAGACCATCTTGGGTTCGGCTATCAGGCGATAAGACAGCGCCGGGCGGCACTTGAAGGTTAAAGCGACTGGACGCGGGTAGATAAGACGTGCCGGACATAGCAAGCACATTCGGCCCGCGTAAGCCATCGAGATCGGTTCGCAGCCGATGAAAGTTCAGGATATAAAAACGCCCAATGTTCACATACAGAAATTGGGTGAAACGGTTCGGGGTGGTCTTTTCACCCTGTCCAGGGACACGATAAAGCCCGAACTGTGCGCCTGTTGCAGGCAGCGGCAAGAGACTGCGAAGGTTGCGTGGAATTTTATAGGGCGCTTCGATGTTGATTTCATCGGGCTTTCGATACCACTCATGGAAGACAATATCGAGATGCCAGTCCAGGATCACTGCCCACAGCGTAAAAAACAGGCGCAGTGCCAGATCGTCCGTGTTACGATCCAGTCGATCTTCTGCGATATAAATACGATCCGCTTTATTTCTACTTTCAACCAAACGTATTCTGAGTGCCGCGATCTGTCGCTCAATCTCTGGGAAAAAACGTTCGATCCAGCCTTTGCACAACCCGATCAGAACCAGCGTATCAATATCCTGCCCGGCACTATTCATTTGCTGCATAATGTCGGTGAGCGCGTAAGCGCCTTGTTGTTCAGGTCTGCTATCGGAGGGCGCGGTTTGCCGCTCGAACGGATTCTCGATCCCATTCAGGGCTTCAAAGTAGCGCAGCACGGTTTGCGTTTGTTCTTCCTCACGGCGCTGCTGTTCCAACGGGAGATCGTCGCGCCGTTCAAATTCTTTTAGCCCGGCCAGACGACGCGCCAGCCGATATGAAAGGCTATTACGTGTGAACTGCCCGGTTTTAATCCATTCGCGCAATCGTTCCAGTCCCTGTCCTTGTGTGGAGTCCAGAATCGTGAGAATAACTGTGATCGCTTTCAAGGCAGCGCGTTCGGCGAACAACCATCTTTGAAAAGAGGCGGATGTGGCGCGATGCGTGGTGAGGTATGCGCCTATTTCTCGATCAAGCCGATCCAGTAGTCCTGTTCCGCCATCGGTCAACACCTGATTATGGGCGTAAACACGGTCAAACCAATCAACGACGGTTTCGGCCTCATCAAAAATCACCAGATCGGATTGCTCATAGACCAGCTCACCCAGTTTGATTTTGCGATTTTCGAGGTGGCGCGGCACCGCCGATTGAGCCAGCGCGCCGGGTGTTGTGATCCACAGGTTAGCGTCCGGCATATCGCGGTAAGCCTGCTTGGATGGGCAAATGGCAAAAAGCGGGCAAATATGGCTTTTCACGCGCTTTGTGTTCGTAGATGCGCTTTTTTGTAACCGCTGACAGGGTTCTTTGCCGATGGGCATCCCCTTCATCGTGTCGTTGTCCCACTGCACCAGCGCCTCCAGCGGGCAGACCGGGCTAAGCCAGCGTTCGCCCCAATGCGGCTGTCCGCGCGCCTTGGCGTCTCGATATTCACGCGAAACGAGCAAGCGTTCCAGGTGAATTTTTCGGGTACTTTGCCCCAGGATCGGTACGGCCACCGGTATATCCGTTGCCGGATCAGATCGAAACCAGGTGTTGAAGCGATGTGCCAACTGAACCGCTGTATTTGTGTCGCCCACAACGAACGTGATGCGAAGTGTCCAGTTGTGGAGAATGGCATGGGCAGCGATTAGGATGGCAAGTGTCGTTTTTCCAGAGGAAACGATGCCCGCCATATGCAGAAAACCGTCGATTTCCAATGTATTCGGAGTATAGAGATGGGCTTGTGTTCCGACACCATCCACACGGCGAAAGCGGATTCGTGACAGATCTTCAACCCAGTGTGGGAAGGGTTCATGGCTGTCCAGAAACTGGGCGGTCTCTGTAAGATCGGCAAAGGGGATACTTAACGGTTGGCGTGTCCGATGTTCATCAAAAAGTGGCTTATGTATGTCCAAATAAGCGATATGCTCATCCTCAAAACGGACGCGCCCATGCTGCACCCCGTCGGCACTAACGGTAAAGGTGTAAGTTTCCTTTGCCTTAGGATGGAGCGGGCTTTCACGTTCAAAACGCAATGACGCGGTGAGCATCTGGCGATAAATATCAAGGTACTCCGGGTGCGGCAACGAGTCGGCTTTGGAGGACTCGATCATTTGCTCGGCTAGGTTCGCCGCAACTATTTTTGAGTAGTTACGATGTTCTGCCGGAATACGCGCATATTGGCGCAGTTCGGACTCCCAGGCAAAGCGTGATTCAAGGGAAATCAATTGGCGTGCATTAGCAATCATGTGCCGCTGTTCTGCCGTCAGATGATTCAAATAATCACCCGGCGTCGGTGTGCCACAGAGCAGCACCCAACCCAGTGTGATCGGCTCATCACCAAACCCTAATATCTCGGCCAGATAAAGCGTTGTTTCCACATTAACCAACGTTTTGCCAGCGCCGAGTGTTTGCGGTGCATTGTCAATAGCTTTGATCAGGCTTTTGTAGTCAGAAGGTGCTTCGTACATTTCTTAATCCTCATCCAGCAGGGTCAGCGACTGGCTCTGACCAGGTCATCACATTTGGCTTGCATTCGCGCACAAAAATCTTCCTGACTCACCAGAAAAAGTGGTGGTTTGATTGACTTGCGGCGGCGTACTTGATTGAGGTAATCGGGTACAAGCTGCAGCCGCCGATCCGGGACGACGTAAAAGGCTTTGTCGTGTTCAAGGCCGCTGTGCGACGGCATCCGGTGAATTTTCGTTCCGAGCATTTTCGGATCGGCTATATCTTTGACATCGACAGCCCACACCTCATCACGGAAAACAAGCCGCATATCGTAGGCGTCTACCCCTGGATAGCGCACCACCTGCGTAAGGTGATCGGGAAAACTATCTTGAAGCGTTTCAGCGGCCTCAAAAATCTTCCGCTCGGCCTGCCCGGGGATAAAAGTCCGCAAGTGAATGCCCGTTTTCAACCGCGAGTAGTTGAAAACTTCAACGGTTCGTATATGTGGTGAGCCGGACGCATGATCATCGCAATAAGTTGGTTTGATCCCGATCAACTGTCCATCGATCAAGCGCAAAATGCCGCACCGATCACAAACATAAAACGTATCAGTGCTGTCCTCTTGTATATAAAAATCGGTTTTCACCTGATCAATCAGGTTCTGGGGAATGCCCTGTCGTTTCAGGGTCAATAACTCGCTTCTGGAAATCCACGAATACTCGATCAGGAAAGATCGAATCAATGCGTAACGATGCTGAGCTTCATCCATATTTTCCAGATTGTGCATAAGCTGAATAAAGCGCACCATCGCCAGATTATCGAGGACGCTCTCTGGCAAAAAGCCGGTGTCCTCGTACTTTGCCAACAACTCATTGGGAAGACCATACAAGTAATCGCTGGCAGGCTCGGTTAGCTGCCCGTTATCAAGCAGCGCATAAGCTGTGTTAAAATCATTCACTTTATGCGGAAACCAGCCTGATAGCGGTTTGCCACACCAATCCAGAAACGCACTGAATGTTTTTGGAAAAGCCCCCTTCTTTTGAAGTGCGATGGCATTCATCGCATGAATCAATCCGGGCGGATAGGTGTGTGACCATTGGTTTTGCTCCTGAGTAAGCAGTGCAATACCTAGAACAAACTCCACAAAAACATTATCAAGATTGTTCATGACGCGATGTATAAACCCGCTTTCAATGACCATCTGTTACCTGATTAGATAAATTCATGGTAAAGTGAATTTGAGCTTATGGCAATAGGCTCAGATGTTTCATCTGTGAAACAAGATAATTTGGTAACTGGTGCCTTGGGGGACTGCAATTTGACTTATAAGCTCAAAGTCGGGAAGTTGGGTTCACTTATGAGGGCGTATCGAGACAGAGAAGGTTTATCGCTGCGCGAACTGGCTGTCCTTGCCGATGTGAGTCACGCAACACTTTCCAGATTAGAAAATGGCAATTACAAATCAAATGCTGATTTTGATAATTTGATTCGAGTGATTAACGCTTGCCGCATTGATTTAATGGAGATTTTCTATAGCGGCGACGACGATGAAGCCGAAAATCTGTATAACATTTCGACACAGCTTCGGGCATCGAAAAAGATGAGCAGCGCCACCTTGCAAGCTCTCGAAGCGGTTATTCGTGCGCTGCAGCCTCAACCGCCTGATCAGGACTTAGATTGAGTGACGCTCTCACCCACATTTAAGGCATTCTGTGAGCATATCGCCGTAACGTGGAGGCGTAAATTAGGTGGACGCCGGGCATATGACCCGCTTCCATCGGCACTTTTGCTGCATGAATTGGAAATAGCCGTGCTGACACCTGCCCAGATTTCAGGTCTGTCAGCAGCACATCGCCAGCAACTTGAAATTTCCGCCGATTGGTCAGGCGCGATCATTGCGCTGAACCCGATACAGGTTTTGTGTAATCCGTTGCATTCTCCTGCCCGCCACGAGGCGAATATGATGCACGAATGCGCGCATATCATTCTCAAGCATCCGATGATCCCGATTGTTCCGCTTTCCCCAACCCCGCCAAGCGATCCGCAATATGAGGCAGAAGCAAATTATTTAGGAAGTTGTTTGCAAATCCCAAAAAGGGGATTGCTCTGGGCCGTGCAAAAAGGTATGAACACCCAACAGATCGCGCAACATTTTGGAGCAAGCAGCGAAATGGTGTTATTTCGAGCGAATATGACAGGACAACGCCAAAAAATTATAAAGAGCGACGAACGGATTTGAGGGCGTTCACTTGAGATCGGTCAGCGATACTGATGGCAAGAATTCGGCGGTTTGCTCCCGCTGCCACCAATTACCTGTTGTCTGTCGGGATGCAGCATCGGTGAAATGATAGCTGTACAGTTCGGCACGAATGTAACGCGGTGGCGCATCGGGAAATGGATTGCTGCCGAGCAGAACCAGAACATCGGGCGAGCCTTGCAGCAAGCGACGGACGAAGTTCGTGAACCAGCTTTCGGCATAAGGCGATCCCTCCAATGCTGCGAACCACATCTGCCAATCAAGACGTGGTTGATATGGAGCAACCCAGATGGGCGAACGCGATGGATCACCTGCTTTATACTTGAAGTCGTAGGGCAGCCAGGTTTGTCCATCGCGGCTGCCTTCAACGATGATCTCAGGCCGTGAAGTGGTCATTGTTGCAAACAGTCCATAGCCGTTGACGATATGTAGCGACTCGAAGCGGCTGGCGGCTTCGTTGGCAAAGCCCGGAATTTCCCCGTTCAACATCTGATTATCCATTTGCACAATGTTCAGAAAGACGATGAACACCGCTAGAAAACCGACAATGACTTGACGTACTATGGGAACACGATTCAGTGGCAGCGGAATAGTATTGGTGAAACGGCGTGGAAAAAAACGGTGTAAAAAGGCGTCGTCCAGCAGCAGTACACACAAGCAGATCGTCAGCAGATTGAAAAATGTGTAATTGCCCGTTAGAAAAATAAAAATCTGATGCGCGGCTATTAATGCGCCTGCCAGAAAACGAACTCGACGCGGTCCCCAGATCAGGAAGGGCACGATTAACTCCACAATGAAAGTGACCAGCACCTCGAATTGGTGAAATGGCAGTGGAAGCTGGTTCATATACCAGGCCAGTGGGGTTGGTAAGGGCTGTGTCCAGTAGTGATAGGTCATGGCTGTGAAAGTGTGCCAGGTTAGGTCGCCGCTGGCGAGTTTAGCAACACCCGACTCCAGCATCAGCTTGAACAATACCAGCCGAAACAACCAGATCATCACCCGCGATGGGACGTCTTGTCGGTTCAGGCGCGGGAATGGGTAGAGCGGCGCGAAGAAGATCGCAAGAAAGCCTACCTCCAGTAGCAAAGTATCCCACTGAAAACTCAAAAAATCTTGACCGACATAGAACAGTGACAGATAAAATACCCAGAGCAGCGCCAACGCTGGCAGTGTGAACAAATCAACGATCACCAGTGCGGCAAGGAGTGTTCCCGCGCCACAAATAAATAATAAGAAGGTATCGCTGACGTTATACCAGAATAGGGTTGGTAGTTGCCAATGCGCTGCGCTGCCCAGACTTTGCTCTACTGAGTGCAAAAAATTCACCGCAGGCGAAATCCCATTGCTCCCAACCAGTCCGATGATTTGCAACCACAGCGATGAGAACGCGAACAAATAAATGAAACCCAGTAAGCGCAGGAATAACCAGCGGGTCAATATATAATTGGGTGGTGCAGAGTCGCCCGTGAAAACGCGCCGAATACGGTCAATAGGGTTTGGGCTACTGACAATTCCAATATTCATAGCCACTTCCCCAAAAGGTAACCCATGAATTCGGCAAAGCACATTACAGGCCAGTGTAATATACGAAAATCTGAAATTTTGCCACACTCCCGACTCGCCCCATTCCCTCACACAAGCTATACTTCCGCGCG
>JBBSEU010000140.1:0-14588 GCA_038239365.1 Aggregatilineales bacterium | reverse complement strand
GCTTGGATTGTGCAGCACCACCACATCGCCGCGCGCCGGAGTCGCATAGTAGTAGGCAAAGCGATTGATGATCACCAGTTGACCCGTGTAAAAATTGGGCTGCATACTCGGCCCCTCAACGATTGCGCGCGCGGTGGTCAGGTTGACCAGTGTATATACCACGACGATCAGGATCACCATCTCGGCCACATCGCGCCACAAACCGCGCCGCCGTGAGGTCAATACCGGGCGGTCAGCGGGCAAATTGTTCGGGGTCTGATCCGGGTTTTCGAGCGGTTCGCGCATCACGATTATCCTTGAGAGCATTCAGAGTGCGCTCATTCTATCATCACTCGAAAAAAATAGGGGCAAACTCACACGAGGGGTTAAGGAAGCTGCAACCCGACATTTGTTAGCCGGGTTGCTGTAGCCATCTAGTTGTTATTTGGCGTAGCCCGGTGCAGAACACGAGTTATAGTCTGCGCCCAATACCACCTTGAAATCAACCGTTCGGTTCGGATCGGGCTGGCTCTGCACGACACTTGCCTTCACGTTCAACGCTTTAAGCATCGAGTTCAAAAGCGCAGGTTTGGCGCTCCCCGTATAGTCATAGACCACCGTCTTAGGCGTGGCATCGCCCACCCCTTTGGCCGTCGCCTCGAAGCCTTCCCAGGCCAGTCGATCTACCGCTACCTTATCGAAATCCTTGTTGCCACTGCCGTTAATCACATCAATTGAAATCCCGGCTGCGCCCAAGCGATTATTGGAAGGCGGCGTGTAGAAACGATTGATCGTGTCGAAAAAGCCTTTCGGATCAGGCAGTTGAACATCTTCACCCGCCGGTGTACGCCAGTGCTGCGTCTCATAGCCCTTGTTCATATAGTAACTGGTAATATCGCCCGGCTTGAGGCTGAGCGCGGCTGGCACTAGTCCCAACACGTCCGGCAAGGTCATACTTGTGCCCACCAGATTGCTTAGATCGCTCCACAGATCAGGCACTTTGGCGATCAAGCCTTCGGCGCGGGCGGTTCGCCAGATGGCGCGAAGCACCTGCTGCTGGCGGCGGCTGCGATCAAAATCACTGCTGCTGTGACGCATCCGGGCATACCACAGCGCCAGTGAGCCGTCCATGTGATAGTAGCCGGGATTAAGCGTGAACGGCGTGTATTCCGAGGGTTCAGGCGTATGGGCATCGACGGCACCCTGATAGCGCAAATCCGTAACCGGGCAATCGACGGCCAGATCGATTCCGTTGATCGTATCGACGATCTTTTTGAAGCCATTGAAGCTGATGCGCGCGTAATAGTGAATCGGGATACCGAAGTTATACAGAACCGTCTGTTGCAGAAGGCCAAACCCGCCGCCGGGCTGCCACTTGACCGACTCGCCCCAGTTGTAGGCCGTGTTCAGGCGCTGCATTCCCAGGCTTGGAATATATACGAACAGATCGCGCGGCAAACTGAGCATGGCAACGGTATTCGTTGTGCGGTTGATCGAGACGATGATCATACTGTCCGTGCGCGACGAGAGATCATTCGGATCAACATCCGAGTCGCTGCCCGTCAGAATCACGTTCAGAATATCGTTGTTGTTCGCCTTAACGCGCGGTGCTTGTGACGGAATGGCGGTGGGCTGTGCGCGCGAAACCGTTGGCACGCCCAAAAGCGCAACCGTTGGCAGCTTGCTGTTGTTCGTCGGATTTGGCGCTCCGGCGGTAGCTGTTGCCGTCAGACTTGGTTGGGCAGCAGTTGCTGACGGACGCCGCGTATTCGTCGGTAGAGGGCCGGGGGGTGTCGGGGTTGGTGCGTCTGCCCGAATGAAATATTTAGCGACGATAATCCCACCTGACTGCGTTGCGTCGGTGGGCACATCACCAGAGTCGTTTGTTTCGGGAGTTTCAGTGGGTGTAATCGTATCTGTCGGCGCGTGCGTGCGCTCATAGGCCAGCGTTGCGTTTGCCACACCGATCCCGGTAGCAATACTGGCATACGTGCCGCGATCCTGATCATGCTGGCGCTGTGTGTTGATCGTTCCAGCCACATCGCGCGCACCATTAACTGCGTTTACACCCAGAAAAGCAATCACCACCAATGCGATCAGGGTCGATAGGGCACGGAGTAGAAAAATTCCGATACGTCTCAAAATAGCTACCTCAATAACGACTTCGCAGTTTCGGATTAGACAACCCATCTACTGTAGCCAAAATCGGGCAGCTTGGCGAACGCTGCAAGCCAGCCGTGAGGCGAGCGTTGAAAATCAGGTGGCAGATGCAGTCTGCGCGTTGGCGGCTTGTTCGGTAACTGGCTTTGGAACGATGATCCGAACCGCTTTAGGCAGCGTTTTTATGGTGATTGGCGTCTGACCAATCACTTCGCCGTCGGTTTGCACGGTTTGTGGCGGGTCGGCTTCAATGGTGATCTCTTTAGCCTGCCAGTGGTCAAGCGGCTGCGCGTCCTCGTTCCCGGCAACCACACTGGCCGCGACAGATAGCAGTGATCCCAGATCGCCACTGCGAATCAACACGACATCCAGCAAACCATCGCTCACACTGATGTTAGGCGCAATGGATAACCCACCACCGCCGACGCTGCCCGCATTATTCACGATGCAGGTAATGCCGTCGCTCTCAATGATTTTGCCATCCAGCACCATGCGATATTTGGAAACTTTAGTTTCGCGCAAGGCTTGTAACGCGGCTACCCAGTAGGCGACAGGCCCCATCCGATTTTTGAGATCACGATCTGCCCCTTCAACCATGTTGGCTTCCATGCCGATCCCGGTTCGCAGGATGAAATAGCGATCCCCGATTTGCCCCATATCGACTTCGCGGATGATGCTGGCATCACCAGACACAAGCGCGCACGCTTCGGCCAGATCGCTTGCAATACCAAGTTCAACTGACATGACATTAGCCGTACCACCGGGGAAGATCGCCAGCGGCACATTCGTACCGATCAGGCCGCTGGCAACTTCCATCACCGAGCCGTCGCCGCCATACACACCGACGGCATCGACGCCATCCTGAGCGGCTTGCTTTGCAAAACGGATGGCATCACCGGGCTTATGCGTAATCGACACCTGCCAATCAATTTCGGCAGGGTGAAAGATGGTGTTGAAGATGTTGAGTACCGGACGTTCCTGCCCGGCTGCCGGGTTGATGATGATGTGAATCCGTTTGAACATAAAAGCCGCTCTCCTCTAAAGATTACTTGCGCGCAGAACCCGCGTGCTTATCCAGGTTGATCGTTTCGTTCTCACCCAAATCGGCTTGCTGACCTGTTACTACCGCTTTCACAAAGCCAACAAGCTGGACGACTTTGCTGGATGGCGATTCCCAATACTCGGCACGCTCGACATGCACCTTGATCAATCGGATATTCGGATCATCCTTGCCATCGGGGAACCACGCCTTATAGAACGGATTCCACAATTCATCGATCTTATGCTGATCGCGGAGCGTTTCCGCTGTGCCCGAAATCGACACAAAACGGTTGCTATCACTGGACGCATAGCTCAGGTTCACATCGCTGTGTCGCTGAATATCGCCCACTTTTTCGCTATCGCCGCCCGTCATAAACCACAGGTCGCCATCAGACTCAATTTCCTGGGTTGCCATCGGGCGGCTGTGAATGGTGCCGTCCGGGTCAACCGTACTGAACATCGCAACACGAATACCTTTGACCAGTTCATTCAGTTTTTCAATACTTTGCGCGCGTTCACTTTTCTTGTCAGCCATTTTCGCAATTCCTCATACTTTATGACAACTTATGCCATTTGGCTAACTGCTAAAAGCAAGCCGCGTACCAGAAAGCTGAATAGTTATAAATCCTATAGCACGGCAACGCCTTGCCGTGCTACGGATACTCATGGATTATTTCTTGAGCTTGTCCATGAAGTGCTGGCGGAACTTGGATACCTTCGGGGCGACGACGGCGCGGCAGTAGGGCTGACCGCCGTTTTGCGCGAAGTATTCCTGGTGATAATCTTCTGCGACGTAGAACTTATCAAGCGGCGTAATTTCAGTCATGATGGGCGCGTTCCAGAGGTGCGCGGCGGTCAATTCGTTGATCACCTGTTCAGCCACTGCCTTTTGATCCGGGGTGTGATAGTAAACCCCGGAGCGGTACTGCGTGCCCACGTCCCCGCCCTGACGGTTGAGTGTTGTGGGATCATGGATCGTGAAGAACACGTTCAGCAAATCGTGGAAGCTGACCACCTGCGGATCGTAGGTGATTTGAACGACTTCGGCGTAACCCGTCGTGCCAGTGCAAACCTGTCGATAGGTTGGGTTAGGCGCGCTGCCGTTGGCATAACCCGACTCGACGTGCTGAACGCCCTTCAATTGATCGTAAACTGCTTCGAGGCACCAGAAGCACCCACCCGCAAGGGTTGCGACTTCGCTGGGTTGTGTCGATTGATTGTTTCCCTGAGTCATCGTTACACTTTCCTTTTGTGATACTTCGCACAATGATCGCCGCAAAATATAACGTGGTGATAACAAGCCTGACATTGGATAAAACAAAAGTGCCTTCACCGTAATGGTGAAGGCACTCTGAATGATCAAATACTGGATCGATTAGTTATCGATCACTTCGCCTTCAATCACGTCTTCGCCGCCACCGTTTGCGCCTGGCTGCCCGCCCGTTGGGCCAGCACCTGCTGCGCTTGGCTGCTCATACATCGAGCTACCAATCTGCTGTAGGCTGCGCTGTAGTTCCTCAACGGCGGCCTTGACCTTATCCAGGTCTTTGCCGTCGCGTGCTTTGCGGACAACTTCGATCTGCTTTTCGATGCTGCTCTTGAGCGTCGCGTCCATCTTGTCGCCAAAGTCACGCACGTTCTTTTCGGCCTGATAAATGGCACTGTCAGCCGTGTTGTTGATCTCGATTTCCTGCTTGCGCTTCTCGTCAACGGCGCGGTTACGTTCAGCGTCCTTGACCATCTTATCGATCTCGGCTTCGCTCAAACCGCTCGACGCCGTGATCGTGATGCGCTGTTCGCGGCCCGTCGCCTTATCTGTCGCCGACACGTTCAGAATACCGTTCGCGTCAATGTCGAAGCCGACTTCAACCTGTGGGATACCGCGTGGAGCAGGCGGAATGCCATCGAGGATGAACTTGCCAAGCGTCTTGTTATCGGCGGCCATCGGGCGCTCACCCTGCAAGACGTGAATTTCGACCTGGGTCTGACCGTCTGCTGCGGTGCTGAACACCTGCGACTTCTTGGCCGGGATCGTCGTGTTGCGCTCGATCAAGGGAGTTGCTACGCCGCCCAACGTCTCGATACTCAGTGTGAGCGGAGTCACGTCCAGCAGCAGCACGTCCTTGACTTCGCCGCCCAACACGCCCGCCTGAATCGCTGCACCAACGCCCACGACTTCATCCGGGTTGACGGTCTTATTTGGCTCTTTGCCGAACAACTTCTTGACCGCTTCCTGAACGGCGGGCATACGGGTCATACCGCCGACCAGCACCACTTCGTCAATATCCGACGCCTTGACGCCCGCGTCTTCAAGTGCCTTCTTGACCGGATCAATCGAACGCTGAACCAGGTCTTGCGTCAGGTTTTCCAGCTTGGCGCGGCTCAACTGCATCACCAAATGCTTGGGGCCGCTGGCATCCGCCGTGATGAACGGCAGGTTGATTTCGGCCTGCATTGTGCTGGACAGTTCCTTCTTGGCATTTTCGCCCGCTTCTTTCAAGCGTTGCAACGCCTGACGATCACCGCGCAGGTCGATGCCTTGTTCCTTCTTGAACTCGTCGGCAATCCAGTTGATGATCCGCTCGTCGAAGTCATCACCCCCCAGGAACGTGTCACCGTTGGTCGATTTGACTTCAAATACGCCGTCGCCCACATCCAGCACGGAAATATCGAACGTACCACCGCCCAGGTCATAGACCGCAATCGTTTCGTCGGCCTTGCGATCTAGCCCGTAAGCCAGCGACGATGCTGTTGGCTCGTTGATGATACGCAGCACTTCCAAACCCGCGATCTTGCCCGCGTCTTTGGTCGCGTTACGCTGGCTGTCATTGAAGTACGCCGGGACGGTGATCACCGCCTGATTAACTTCATCCCCTAGATAGGCTTCAGCATCGGACTTCATCTTCGCCAGGATCATCGCGCTCACTTCGGGCGGGCTGAATTCCTTGCCGCCCATCGTCACGCGCACATCACCGTTCGGCGCTGCGCTCACCTTGTAGGGGACGGTCTTCAGCGCGCGCTGTACTTCGGCATCACTGAACTTGCGACCCATGAACCGCTTGATCGAGAAGATCGTGTTTTCGGGATTCACAACGGCCTGACGACGCGCCGCCTGACCCACCAGACGTTCACCCGTTTTAGGATTCACGGCCACGACGGACGGCAGCAGCCGCGCGCCTTCAGCCGTTGGAATCACGGTGGGTTCGCCGCCTTCCATGACGGCCATCACCGAGTTTGTGGTTCCGAGGTCAATACCAATAATCTTCGCCATGTCTTATTCCACCTTTGAGTGTTAGAAATTCTGTGACTTATTGAGAGCGGGTTAACCAGCGACGCGCACCATTGCCGCGCGCAGCATCTTTTCGCCGTAAACGTAGCCTTTTTGCAAGACTGCCGTCACCTGTCCACTGGGTACGCCACTACCTTCATCCTGACCAATCGCCTCGTGAAAAGCTGGGTTGAATGGCTCATTCACTGGATTTACGACTTTGACGCCAGCCCCGTCGAGCAGTGAGAGCAGTTTGCGATGTAATAGTTTCAGGCTTTCGTAAGCCAGACCCGTTTGCTGCTCCGCCGGGACATGCTGCAAAGCGCGATCAAAATCATCGATCACCGGGAGAATGCGTTTCAGTGTATCGACACTTGCCAGCCCGTAGGTTTCTTTGCTTTCTTTATCCATGCGCTTGCGGTAGTTAGCATATTCAGCCACCGCCCGCTGCCAGCCATCCAGGTTTTTGGCGGCTTCGGCTTTTGCGTCGGCAAGCTGTTCTTCAATCAGCTTGACAGTTGCCGTGCCATTCGCGTTTTGCGTCGTACTGTTCTCACCAGTGCCCTGGGTTTGTTCTTCCATGCGTGTCTGCTCCTGTTCAGTTCACAGCAACGCCAGGGTTCGCCCCGGCCTTCACATGACCGTCAGTATAGGCCAGCCGTAATAGAATTACGTTAACGCAAGATAGAATTTGTATAGGAAGCGGTACAGTTTAGCGTGTCAGCCAATCGCAAAGGATTAACGATGAGCATTCAACGGCGTTTGTTCACCCTTTTGACCCTGATAACATTCCTTGGCCTCACCGGAACAACCTCATTACGTACCCTTGCCAGCCCGGTCAGCACCCCCGCTTTCAGCGTGGCAAGCGGCGACGTTTCGCAAAGTGCCGCCGTGTTGTGGGCGCATACCGCGACTTTAGGCAATCTCACTTTTGAGTACGCTACCACTGCCGATTTTGCCGGCGTGATCGGTAAGCAAACTGTCAAAGTGACCGATCCGATGCTGCCCGTTAAAGCCGAAATTACCGATCTGAAAGCGAACACGCGCTACTATTTCCGCGCGACGGACGCCAAAAACACGGCGGTCAAGGGCACTTTCAAAACCGCCGCCGAACCCGGTACGCATACGGGGTTGAAGTTTGGTGTCACGGGCGATTGGCGTCAGGAGCTTGCACCTTACCCGGCCATCAAAAACGTGGCTGAGAAAGAACTCGATTTTTTCATCTTGCACGGCGACACGATTTATGCCGATTATCCTTCACCAGATGTGCCGCTTGAGCAGGCCAAAACATTGGCCGAGTACCGTGCCAAACATAACGAGAACTATTCCGTGCGCTATGGTCTGAACACCTGGGCAGATGTGCGCGCCTCAACCTCGGTGCTGGCGATGATCGATGATCACGAAGTCATCAACGATTTCGCGGGGGGTGCGCCATCAGGCAGCGATCCGCGTTTCGACAACACCGGTAAGTTCTTGAACGAGACGCAGCTTTTCAAGAATGGGCTGCAAGCCTTTACGGAATACATGCCGATTCGCGCCGAAACCTATGGCGATGTTGGCGATCCGCGTGTGAACGGCAAGCCAAAACTATATCGCTATCGTAGTTATGGCAGCGATGCGGCTGTGTTCATGCTCGATGCACGTTCATTCCGCGATAAAGAACTTGAGACCATTCCATTCGACAAAGTGACCGATCCAGCACAGATCAAGGCGTTTCTGGCGGCCAGTGCCAACCCTGACCGCACGCTGCTTGGCAAACCGCAGCAAGCCGACCTCAAAGCCGATCTGCTCAAGGCACAAGCGGCGGGCACAACCTGGAAATTCATCCTCGATCCAGAGCCATACCAGAGTTTTGGCGTCCTGAATGCTCAGGATCGCGCAGAAGGCTATACCGCCGCACGTAACGATCTGCTGGATTTCATCGTCAAAAACAAGATCGATAACGTCGTTTTTGTGACCGCCGACTTTCACGGCACAGTGGTCAACAATCTGGTATACCAGACCACCCCCGGCGGCGCTCTGATCAAGACAACGGCCTGGGAGATTATCACCGGCCCGGTGGCTTTTGATGCACCGTTCGGCCCGACAGTGATCGAATTGGCCGCCACTGCTAGGCTGCTCAAGCCCGAACAAAAGACGCTCTACGACTTTGCGCCCGTCGCTGCCAAAGATAGCGCCGTGAAGGTGCTGCTCAATGTGCAAATCGCGTTCTTTGGCCTCGATCCGGTTGGCTTGGACGATTCAGGTATCGATGCCAAACTGATCAAGGGAGATTACGTCGCCGTTCACGTCTACGGCTGGACAGAGTTCGATATTGACGCCAAAACCCAGGAATTGCTGGTCACGACCTATGGCATTCCCTGGTACACGCAAAAGGCGCTGGACGCCAACCCGCAAAAGATCACCGGATTGACGCCACAAATCGCCAGCCAGTTCAGCGTTCGCGCCGTGAATGTGAAGTAATCAGGCAGTCACTATCCGGGGCAAACCGTATGCCAAATCGCCGGGGACTTGGATCCCCGGCGTGATACGGCTTGATAAAACTGTTGGTGTGTGGAACTCTCAGTGAGAGGAACTAGAAGGCTAAACGCCCGCGCTTGCTCGTGTCGAAACTATTTCACCGCAACCAGTTCAACATCGAACAGCAGCGTTGAATTGGCGGGGATCGGGCCGCTGCCCTGCGCCCCGTAGCCAAGTTCCGGCGGAATGGTCAGCTTGCGTTTGCCGCCAACTTTCATCCCGGCGATACCCTCATCCCAACCTTTGATGACCTGACCAGCGCCAAGTTTGAACTCAAAGTAATCGGGCGTGCGGCCAACCGAGCTATCGAATTGTGTACCGTTGGTCAGCGTGCCTGTGTAGCGCACCTGAACCGTTTTGCCGACCTCGGCAACTGCGCCTGTACCAACGGTCACTTCTTCGTACTTCAAACCAGAGGCAGTGGTGATCACGCTGCCTGCTGCGCTAGCGGTTGCTGCACCAGTCGCCGCACCCGTCGATACACCCGTTGCCGTCGGTGGCAGTGTGGGCGTCGCAGTTGGGGTTAGTGCCACGATCTGATTTTGGAGTGCCGTACCAGTCACTTCCAGCGGGTGCAGGGTAGCGGTTGGTGTGGCTGTCGGAATATTCCCAACATTCACTTTGAGAGTGTCCAACATCTTGGTCATGATCGCTTTGGCTTTATCCGCAATCGCCTTATTCGATTGTGTAATGACGTACACAACCTTCGTGGGAGATGCCTGTGCCAGCCGCAAATCAATTTCTGTCGCGCCGCCCTGGGCACTGGGGGGCAAACTGACGCTCATCGCCTTACCGTCCAGATTGCCCAGCTTGGCATCGCGCACATCACCAAATATGGGTTGCGCGCTCTGGCCGCTCGACGCCGAATTGCGTGCTTTGATGGCTGCCAGCGCCGCCGCCGGGTTATCAATTTTGGAGTTTGGGTCAAGGCTGGAATAGAACTCGACTGCATCCGGCACACGAATTTCGATGAACGCATCCGGGTTCTGAGCGTCCGCGCCGTAAACGAAATCAAAGGTATTCGCGTTTTGTCCGGCTGGAGTCGTCCAACCTGTCGGAATGCTCATTTCGACAACGCTGTTGGGCGACTTGAAAACAGTGGCACTGCTCATATCGAAGGCCGCCGCATTGATCGTAGCGGTGGGTGCAGGGGTACTCGTCGGAAGCGGCGTCGGGCTAGGCGGCGCTCCGGGCTGGAACAGGCCAAAGTTGCGCGCCAGCAGGAACACCGCCACCACCAGCACAATGACTTCGATACCTGTAAAGATACGTGAGGCCATCTGCCCACGCGGATCAGCGGTTTTGGCGGCCAGCGGGAGTTCCGGGTTGGCAAGCACATCCGCATACCACCACCATTCACGGCGCGGATGATAAGTATTGGATTCAGGAACGACTAACTGGGACGAATTCTGCAAAAGCGCCCGGTCCGCTTTTTCGAGCCGCGCGGTTTGCTCTGTGGTGAGCGAACTGCGCTGTGTTTCAATTTCGCTGCGTGCATTGAGCCAGGGCAGTGCTTCACCGCCTGGGGCTGCGACGCCTGCTTCGTACTGGGCGAGCAGGCTTTCGAGTGTATTATCGGGTGAGTCGGTCATAAAACTCCACTTTCAGTGGCAGGGTCAATCTACGCCCTGCGTACAAACGGCAAAGGCGAAAGTGTACCACAGTTGAGGGCTGTTCTCTAAAGCACTATGAATATGTTAAGGTAGCAGTGTAAGTTGCGCGATCCCTGAGCCAATGTTAACCTCAGTCTGAACTACCCTTGCGGGCATGTCCCGGAGTGATCAATCATGGCAAACCTCTCGAAATCTACCCGCCCCAAAACCTCCGAACATGAGCTGGACAATGACTGGACGCTCACCCCTGACCAGACCATTTTCATGCTGCAACACCATAACGCGATTAGCGATGGCTACCGCACGGATGATCTCACTTTGCTGCGCGAACTGGCGGCCTCAACATTCTACCTGAACACCTTTGGCGAAATGGGCTGGGACGAAGCCTATGATCGTTATGAGCATACACTCAATGCTCATACTCATACGCGCTGGCATCTGGAGATCACGCCACAGGCGTGTGGGAACATCAACGGACTGGCCTCTGCTCAGGAGCAAAGGGCGGTCTTAGCGTCCATCAGTGAACTACTGTTGGCCGATAATCCAACAACACTGCCCCATGTACGCGAACTGGTTGGTTTACAATACAAAGATTATTGGCGGCTAACCCAGGGAGACTACCGCATCTTGTTTGCGATTATTCACTGGAAAACCACGCACTTTGGCTATAAATACAAGGGTACCGTTGAGGTTTTGGCTGTTGTGCATCGTGGTGAAGCATACTGATTGTGCTATTTGAAATAAAGTTTCGGGTTTATCTGCTTGGATTACGACTTAGACACCAGGATTTGTTTTCGCTATAATCGGTCATCCAATTGAGTGAGTCATGGATTGACCGAATCGACCAGTCCTTATCTGTTTTTTCAGGGTGGCACGCTTGTCCTGAAAAATTGCAGCATTAACCCACCTGCGCCTTTTCGGTGGGTTAAAGAGCAATGGCGCTGCGAAGCCTACCATTATCCGCGTGTTATCGGCTGGCTGCGTGAACATAAAATCCGCGATACGCTGCCCCGCTGGATTCACCCAAAACTGACCTTGCATGATGATCGCGCTTTACATGATTACCAGCGTGACGCCCTCACTGCGTGGAATGAACATGACCGCTGCGGCAGCATTGTCCTACCGACGGGTGCCGGAAAGACTTTCGTTGCCATTCAGGCTGTTGTGCAATCGGCCTGCTCGACTCTGATTATCGCACCGACAATTGATTTACTGCACCAGTGGTATGCTCGACTGGTCAACTCATTCCAGACGGACATTGGCGTTTTCTACGGCAGCGAGAAAATTGTTCAACCTATTACGGTCACAACTTACCATTCCGCAGGGAGCATTGTTGCCGAACAGGGTAACGCCTTCAAGCTGATCATCTTCGATGAAGTGCATCACTTACCCGCTCCCAATTGGGGTGAGGTTGCACTGATGTCGCCCGCTCCCTATCGCTTGGGACTTACTGCGACTTATCCTGAAGAACATGAACAAACGGATGGGCGTTGGCGAGTAGACGAGTTGATTGGCCCGATTGTGTTTACCCAACGCATTGATGATCTGGTCGGCAATCAGTTGGCGGAATATCGTACTGAGCGGATCCGAATTGATCTGACCGCCGACGAACGAAAACGCTATGAGTCAGACTTTAATATCTACACCCAGTTTTTCCGCAGTCGCAATCTTCAGAAGACACACGGCGCGAAATGGTTTATGGAACTCAATCGCCTGAGTGCCTTTGATAAGGATGCCCGACGCGCTTTTCTGGCACATCATCGCATCCGGGAGTTGTTGGCAGGCGCAGAACAGAAATTTCGCGTGTTGGAGCAGCTTTTACAGGAAAACAGTACGGAACAGGCGCTTATTTTTGCTGAGAACAAAGCCGTTGCCTACCGCGTATCGCGGCAATATCTGATTCCGGCAATCACCGCCGAAACGAAAGCTGCCGAACGTAAAATGGTGTTGGATCACTTTCGTGCTGGCGAATACAAAGCGTTGGTCACCTGTGAAGTGTTGAATGAAGGCGTAGACGTACCGGAGGCAAAAGTGGCGATTGTATTGGGTGGTACTTCCGGCGCGCGTGAGTACGTTCAACGCTTGGGGCGTGTGTTACGCAAAGTCGAGAATCGGCGCGCTGTCCTGTTTGAGGTCATTGCGCGTAAAACAATTGAAGAACGGAAGGCTCAAACCCGTTCCAGAGCACAGAAGAAGCACGATGCTAACCAGTGATCTGGTTAGACCGAGAGTTAAGCGACGCGGTTCAGCCATTCACGTAGAATTCTTGAATAGCAGTGAGCATCACTGGCAGCAAACCGCTGCGGAGTTAATTCGCCTCTTTTCGACATGTACAGGTAAACCTTATCATTTCTGGCGGATGCAGTTCGACCAGTTTGAAGGCGAACGAATGGATTATATAGTCCTTCGCGGACTGGCAAAAGTATTGGAAGATGCCGCAACGTTTACAGCCATCGAGACACCTGTCATGCCGGTTGAAGTCCGCGAGAGGTTGTTCGCGCAAGGCCCTGCATTTTCCATGCCCGATCTGTTTAATCCACAAATACGCCCCGACA
Organism: Aggregatilineales bacterium; assembly: GCA_038239365.1. GTDB lineage: Bacteria > Chloroflexota > Anaerolineae > Aggregatilineales > UBA2796 > JBBRMW01. Next base: position 1,452 of record JBBSEU010000140.1, on the reverse strand, counting down.
TTCTACGCAGCACCGCGAAATCGCTCAAGATAAGCGTCAAAGCATTGGAACTTGCGTTATACGCCGATAGACCCACCGAACGGATATTATCTGAGGTGGGCACATCATGGACGCCAGACACGCTGCTGACTCGGTACAACCTTGAACTGGCACGCGGCGTACTCTATGACGCCAGCGAAATGCGCGTCGAAGTGCATGATCATTACAAAGATTTTTGGCGCTATCTGAAATTATTCAAACTGATGTTTGAGGCGTCGGCGCTGCCCGAAGGTGGTTATCACGTTCGATTGGATGGCCCCATCTCACCTTTCGTTAGCGCAACGCGACGCTATGGGCAGCAATTCGCGGCTTTTTTGCCCGCCCTGTTCCTGGGTGAACAGTGGACAATGAGCGCCGATATTCGCAGCAGTTACACCGACGAAACAGCAATCTACACGCTGGATAACACCTCGCCGTTAACTTCACACTTCAAGCGCAGCGGTTTGTTCGATAGCAAACTTGAAGCGGATTTCGCTGCCGAATTTGAAGCGAAGTTTGGAGATACACGCGGTCAATGGGAGCTTGCTCGTGAAGATGAAGTGCTGCTGATTGCCGACAGTGTTTTCATCCCGGACTTCTCACTGACGCACAAAAAAGATGGCAGACGCGCCCTGGTCGAATTAGTCGGTTTTTGGCACCCCGCTTATTTGCAACGCAAAATTACCAAAGTGCGCGCGGCTGGGCTGCAAAATCTGGTGCTGCTGGTTCGCCAAAGTATAAACCTGACGCCTGATAAACTCGCCGATATTCCGGGTGAAGTGATTTACTTTCCGAACAAACCGGTGCTGAAAGATGTGATGGCTGCGGTGGAGCATTGCGCGTCGTAGTCGGATGTGCAAGCGCGAACCCCTTATATTAGCTTTCCAATGAGGGGTTCGCTGATCTGTTGGACGATATTTATTCCTGGTTCGGGTCAGCCGCACCCGCATCCGGCTTGAGGCGTTCCTCAACATCCGCCGTCGAAATGCCTTCCACGCTGATCCACTTGTCGCGCGCGTCCTGCCCGGCCACAATCTCCACCGATTTCTCCGGCACGCCGAGGCGTTGCGCTAGAAAAGTGATCAGTTGGCTGTTGGCCTGGCCGTCGTTGGGCGAAGCGGTGAGGCGGATTTTCAGCGTGCCTTCCTGCACGCCTGCGATCTCGGTTCGAGCGGCGCGGGTGACAACCCGTACCGTGAACGCAGCACCTCGTTTTGCATCGGTAATTTCAAACTTGCGCGACATAGTTGTGTGCCCCTCTTATAAGTGCGCTCAATAGAGCAACTGTACCAGCACTTGTATAATCAGCCGGTTCAGGATCAATGCAATAATGATAACCACCATTGGGCTAAGGTCAAACATACCCGTTGGCGGCAGACGGCGGCGCACAGGCGACAGGATGGGTTCAGTCGTGTTGTGCAGAAACTGCACAAT
>JBBSEU010000139.1:0-14670 GCA_038239365.1 Aggregatilineales bacterium | reverse complement strand
GGGATGCGGCACGACTCGACGGCGCAAGTCATCTGCGCTATTTGTTCTATATTCTCGTGCCGGTATCTCGCGCCGCCGTTATCACGACGATCCTGTTCAGTTTCATTGGTACATGGAACGCGCTGGAATGGCCGCTTTTGATCACCAGCAACAACGATTGGAAACCGATTGGCGTGGCGCTCTATTCACTTCGCAGCAACGAATACGCCAACCAAACGCATCTGGTCATGGCTGGATCGATGATCGCTTTGCTGCCAATTTTGGTACTGTACTTCATCGCGCAGAAGCAGTTTACTGAGGGCATCACCACCACCGGATTGAAGGGTTGATGAATTCGATGTCGTTACTCGTTACCGCACTGCAAGCCGCTCAATCGGGTGCAGATGCGATTCGCGCGCTGGTTGGCAGCGACTTTGAGGTTCACTCCAAAGGCTACCGCGACTACGTCACGGCAGCCGATATTGCTTCACAGGAAGCGATCCTGTCGATCATCAAAGCAAATTATCCCGATCACCTGATTCTGAGCGAAGAGAGCAAGGAAGCCAAACAGTTAGACGTCTGGCAAGTGCCTGATGGTTACTGGTGGATCATCGATCCGCTGGATGGCACGACGAACTTTCAACTGGGGATGCCGACCTTTGCCGTCTCGGTAGCGGTGGCGCATGGCTGGGAATTGCAGGCGGGCGTGATTGTCGATCCGAGTCGCCGAATGGCATTCGCAGCGGCACGGGGGGAAGGCGCAACCCTCGACGGCGAACCGATTCACGTCAGCAGCCGCGACTCGCTGATCGAAGCGGTGGCTTCCTGCGATTGGCCGCGCCCACCCGATCAACGCAAACGCGCTTTTGAATTGGCCGGGCGTTATGGCAATGCCTGTCGTTCATTCCGTTCGGTAGGCAGCGCGGCGCTCAGCATCGCCTATGTTGCGGCGGGCTGGACAGACCTGTACGTTCATCAGCACATTCTGCCCTGGGATTGCGCCGCCGGAGCGTTGATTGTACATGAAGCGGGCGGCGTCCTGACTCGGCACGATGGCTCACTCTGGACGGTCATGGACTCCGATCTACTGGTCACAACGCCTCAATTGTGCGGCGCTGCGCTGGAACTGTTGCGGGACTAAATGCTACATGACTAATCATTTTACAACCAGACGGGGCGGGCAAGCCACGCCCCCTACGATAGGATGCGTTTCGTAGGGGCGACGGCTTGCCTCGCCCGAAAGATGAGATTACGTGGTTACTTGGCGGCTGTTGCCTGCATCGTCGCTTGCATGGTAGCCTGTGCAGTCGCAGCCGCGTTGTTCGTCATTGGTGTAAGCAAATCAGAAGTCACGACCATCTGAACAGCGCCGCCCGTTTTGGTCAGGGTGATGACGGTATCACGGCCAGGACGCAGTTGCGTTGCAATGAAAGCCAGTTCCTGATCGGTGAGGGCGCTGCCACCATTGCGCGTGACGAACGTCACCGCACCGCTTGGCAAGGCGCTCAATTCGCTGCTTGCGCCATTTGCCAGCCCAAGCGCGATGGGTTTATCCTGACCCTTGATATATACATCGACGGGACCGCCGCTGCCATTGACAAATTGAACGCGCGTCTTTTCTTCATCGCTGACAACGGGCATCAGCTTGACCGCCGGGTTGCCTTCTGCGCCGCCCATGAGCAGCATCACGTAAACTTTATCAGCCTCAAGGTTCACACCGGGCGTGCTGGCCACTGTTTTACCTGTACCATCCTTTACCTCAAAGTCATACGTGCCCGGTGCAACGTCCGCGTCATTCGAGACTTTCAGATATTCAAGATTTTGGCCGAAAGCGGTTCCCTGAGTCGTCGTGACATTCAGTGCCGGGCCGCCCCACACCGTATTAAACACACGCACGCGGGCTTTTCCCTTTGTATCATTGCGAACCAGCGTCAACGGCTCAAGCACAAACGCCTTGCGGCTGCCCAGGCCTGCCGCCGTGATCATCTCCGACTTATTCGCTTTCACGCCCCAATCCAATTTGAACAGGGGTTCACTGTTCGCGGCAGAACCCGCCGCGCGTGCCGTATAGCCGCTTAACTTCGTGGACAGTGCGATAAAATCCGTCACATCGCCGTATTTCAAGTTGGTGACGACGGGCTGCGGATTATTTCCCAGATAAATATCAAGCGGCGGCACGTCAACCGCCGTGTGTGCGAATCGAGTGAATCCCACATCGCCTTCGGGAGTCGTTTGTGCTGCAACAGGTGCAACCAGCACCGAGAGCAGCAGCAATGCACAAGCACTATAAACCATAGATCGTAAACGCATCAGCTAATCCTCCTGTGACAAGAACTAAAGTGTTCCTTAGCACAAGCCGTACCAGCCCGATTGCGGCAAACCTCAAAAAAAGTAGAAAATCCGTTCCCTTTTCGGTTATAATTAGAGTGGATTGACGTGTTTTCCGTACTGTAAAGGTGAAGGCTATGCCGTTTATTGAAGCACCAACGACGTTTTACCTGGGACGCCGTTATGACCCCGATTTGCATCAGATGGAAGACGAGGTGGTGTACTACGACTCGCGCGATCTGACAACGCACGCCGTTGTGGTAGGAATGACAGGCAGCGGCAAAACGGGCTTGTGCATTTCCATGCTCGAAGAAGCGATCATTGATAACATCCCGGCGATCATCATCGATCCAAAAGGTGACATTACCAATTTGCTGCTCACTTTTCCGCAGCTTCGCCCCGAAGATTTTGCGCCCTGGATCAATGTTGATGATGCCCGCCGTGCCGGGACTGAACCTTCCGAGTTCGCGGGCGAGGTGGCCGCTAAATGGCGCAAGGGGCTAGCCGATTGGGATATTGTGCCGGGGCGACTTGATCTGCTCAAGCGCAGCGCCCAGTACACGATCTATACGCCCGGTTCGGATTCGGGCGTACCGATCAGCATCCTCAATTCGCTGCGCGCGCCGAGTGAAGGCTGGGTAGGGCACGAGGAAGCCCACCGCGAACGGATCAGCGGCACGGTGATCGCGCTGCTGGCCTTGATCGGTAAAAACGTACAGGCGGTTCGAGATCGGGAGCATGTGCTGATCGCCAACATTTTCGAGAATGCGTGGCGACAAGGGCGCGATCTGACGCTCGAAGACATCATTTTGCAGGTGCAAACGCCGCCCTTCGCCAAACTCGGTGTGTTCGATGTGGATACCTTCTTCCCGGAAAAAGATCGCTTCAAGCTGGCGATGGAACTGAATAAGATCATCGCCGCGCCCTCCTTTCAGACGTGGTTGCAGGGCGAGGCGCTGGATATACGTAACTTGCTGTACACACCCGATGGCCGTCCGCATGTCTCGATCTTCTACATTGCACATCTGAACGATGCTGAACGCACCTTCATGATCACGCTGCTGCTCGAAAGTATGCTGTCGTGGATGCGAACTTTGAGCGGCACCACCAGCTTGCGGGCAATTCTGTACTTCGATGAAGTATTTGGCTTCTTCCCGCCTGCACCGTATAACCCGCCCACCAAAGAACCACTGCTTCGGTTGCTGAAACAGGCGCGCGCCTTCGGAATCGGTTTGATTCTGGCGACTCAGAACCCCGGCGATCTGGATTACAAAGGCTTGTCGAACGCTGGAACGTGGTTGATCGGCAAGCTGCAAACCGATAACGATAAACAGCGTGTTCTGAGCGGCTTGCAGGGCGCGGCCACTGCTGAGACCAAGATTAATCTTGATCAGTTAAGTCAACTGCTTTCCAGCCTTGACCCGCGTGTATTCCTGCTCAACAACGTACACGATGATCGCGGCCCGGTGCTGGTACAGACGCGCTGGACGATGAACTACCTGCGCGGCCCATTGACTCGTTCACAGGTGCGTACCCTGATGGAAGGGCAGCGTCAGGCGCTCGGTCTGACCGCACCCAATGCGGCACAGCAGCAATACACACCCGCCGCAGCACCGATTGCGCCCGCCGCGCCACCTGTGACGCCGAATTCAGTACCACCGCCGCTCACCGCAACGATGATGCCAGCGCGTCCTGGCGTACCCCGTTTGTTCACATCGCCTTCAACGACTCCTCCACCGCTGCCATTGGGCGTTGAACCCGCTGTACCCTATGGCGCAACGCCCATTCCGCCCACCTTGCCAGAAGGTGCATCATCGCCCCGCATCGAGCCGGGCAGCACCGTACCACCGCCGACGAATATCCCACAATCGGGCAGCCAGCCGCGCACTTTCGGATCGAGCGTGATGGATGGCGCAACCGTCGCGCCGGGTGCAGTGCCACAGCCGGCTATCCCACAGCCGAACCAGCTTACCGCTACTCAGCGCGGCGCGGCGCTGCCCGATGGCTTTAGCAATCGCCCAACCGCGATTCCGACCAGCACTTCACAATTCTTTTTGCCAACCAATATTTCCACACAGCAGGCCATCCGCGATTGGGAAAAGAAGTTCGGCTACTCGGCAACGGCCTTTGGCGGCGCGCAGTTGTTGTACCGACCCGTCTTGCTGGCACAGATCAGCATTCGCTACCTGGATCGCAAGACGAATGTTGAAGAAGAGCAAACAATTGCCTACCAGGTGCCCAACCTGGATCGCGCCGGGATCATTCACTGGGAAGAATTTCGCACGGCGGCGGTTGATCCCAGCACGGTGAGTGGTGAACCGTTCGGCGAGGCGTTCTACGGCGATCTGGCACCCGGCTTGACCGACTCGCGGCGCTTGACGGCGCTCCGCACCGAGCTGATCGATTATGCTTACCGCACCGGGCAATTGAGCATTTATCACAATACCACGCTCGATTTCTATGGCCTTCCAAACGAAAATCGGCGCGACTACATGATCCGCTTGCAGGCGTCGGCACGTGAAGCCCGGGACGCGGAGATTGAAAAGGTCACGGAAAAGTTCGATAAAGAGCTTCAAAAGCTGGATGAAAAGCTGCGCCAGGTGATGCGCGGTTTAACCTACGATAAGCAGTCGTTGGACGAATTGAAGCGCGAAGACCTGTACACGACGGGTGAAGCCATGTTCAATCTGCTGCGTGGCCGCCCGGCGCATACCCTTTCGCGCATGAGTCGCACGCGCCGCTACAAAAAGCAGGCGCAGGAACGTACTCACGGCGGCGAACAGGTGATCGCCGAACTGGAACACAACATCGAGAACAAGCAGGCCGATCTGCGAAAAGCCTTACAGGATGTGAACGACAAATGGGCGAAGACCGCCAGCACGATTGAGGAAGTGAAGCTGACGCCCTACAAAAAAGACATTGCTCTCCAAATGTTTGGCATCGGCTGGCTTCCAACGTGGTACACCGTGATCAACAGCCAGCCGTTGATGCTGCCCGCCTTCAACGGTTCGGTGAACGCATAGGGGATTTTTCAGTCCCGACTCCCCCTCTCCGTTTACAGAGAGGGGGTTGGGGGGTGAGGCAAAACCTATCTGTTACGACTTTTCGACAGTCGATTCTTCCGGCTCTTGCAGCGCGGGAGCGCCCCCGCCCATCACACGATTCTTAATGCCGATCAAATTCCTGAGCAGTTTCTGACGCAGGTTCAAATCCCGGATCGAATCAAAAGCGATCTCGTAGGTGGTCAATGCCTGCATGAACTTGCCGTTCTTTGACTGAATCTCGGCCATTGCCAAAAGGGTGTGGCCGTACTTTTCCTCATCGCCCAGTTCTTTGAAGGTGTCGGCGGCTTCGCGGTACAGCGTGAACGCCTGCTCGGTGTTGTTCTGAGCAAGGTATACGCCGCCCAGATTGCCGATTACCTGGGCTTCGCGGCTGCGATCATGCAAACCCGCGAATACGGCGCGCGCCTGATCCATCGCGGCAACCGCTTCATCATAGTTGCCCATCGCACGATCAATTAATCCCAGATTGACCTGCATTTCGGCGGCCAGATCAGGCGTGCCTTCGGCCTGATAAGCCGCGCGTGCCTGCTTGAAAATATCGGCAGCCGCTTCATAATCGCGCTGCGTAAATAGTTTGATGCCCTGTTCTTGAAGTTCTTTCCCGGTAGCCATCGGTCATCCTTCCGCTGATTAGTTTCAGCTATAACGTGATATTCAGGATATTTTCGCCGACTTCGCGCAATTCTTGCACGGGAAGTTTACTCAATTTCATCGCAATTTCGATGTAGGGCTGGTGAGCGGGCACGGCCACCCATTCGCGCAGAGCATCTGGCAGATCATTGAAACGTTGATAGGCTTCCTGCCGGGTCAGCCATTTGCCAACGCGCCCGGTATCATCCATGAAGTACGCAAGCGGCTGCTTGACGGCTGAGGCCAGCGAAGTCAACTCGGTAAATGGGATTGGGCGTTGACCAAACTCGTAGTCTTCAATGTCATGGGCACTCAGGCCAGCGGCTTCGGCCAATTCTTCCTGGCTGAGTCGGGCTTCTTTGCGCGCGATTCGCAGCAGCGTGCCGATCACCCGATCACGCAGTTCGGTGAAGGCTTCTTTGGGGACGCGCCGTTCTTCTTCCTGGGTGCTGATCGTCTTGGTGTTCCAGAAGTGGCTGACAGGCACACCCAGATAGTAGGCCAGCATTTCCAGTTGGGGCAGCGTCGGCGAACGCCTGCCCAATTCCCACTCACGGAAATATTCCAGCGGCACGCCCACTTCGGCGGCGCAGTGCGACTCAGTAGCGCCCTTGACCTGTCGCGCATCGCGGATCAACACGCCCAGGATGCGCGCCCGCAAAGCATACAACTCCGGGTAATCGCGCGGCGGCGGGGCGTCTGCGGCCTGCTGTTCTTCCGATTTTTTCTTCAGGCGTGCGGAGATGTCGCCAAAGCTCATGCGTGCCTCCAAAAAAGCAGTTAAATGTGTGCCGAATTATAGGGCGTGCCGCGAATCGACGCAACGCGCCGCGTATTGCAGGTTTAGCGCGTCGGTGGCGTATCCTTCATCAGTTTGGCATACGCACCCGTCCAGGCATCCGCGCCGCGCGTGAACTTGCTGATCGTAATATCCGAAAAGTATTTGAGCAGGCCCATCAACTGCATCGGAAGCTGATCCCAGCCGTCGGTACGAATCAAATTTTCGAGTCGTGCCGCTGCCGCCCCAACCCATGTCCACTGCGCGCGAAATTCTTCAACCTTGTTCCAGTAATTGCGCTTTTCCCAGGCCAGCATCGCTTCTTCAATGCCGTCTTCAATCCCCTTAAAGCACAACACGAGCGCCGCTGCCATATCCCGCGCTTCGTCATCGATCTCGTTTTTCTGGCTCAGGTGTCGCAAAAGTTCGGCGGCGGTACGCATCTGCTGATTGCGCTGCTTGCCGACACTATCAGTATTGATCACACGGCTCATAACGCTTGATTCCTCGGTTCACAACAGGTGTTCTGACGCTATAAGACTACGAATTTCGCCGCGCCTTGTCAAGTTATTGACCACACGGTTCAGATTGACTACACTTTGCTCACCAATCCTGTTATGTGGAAAGTCTAGAAACCATGAAAAGATCGTCCTTTCTCAAACTCGTTTTGACGCTGGCACTTGTCGTGGCATCAGCCGCTTTTGCGTCGCAGTCTTCACAGGCGCACGCCCAGGCCAAAACGACGAAAGTTGTTTATGTTGCCAACGGAACCCTCGGCGATAAATCATTTTTCGACTCGGCACAGCGCGGGATGGATCGCGCCAAGAAGGAACTCGGCGTCGAGACCAAAACGATTGAACTTGGCTTCGAGTCGAGCAAATGGGAAGCGGGCATCGACGACGCCATTGCCGATGAAGCCAATTACGACATTCTGATCACGGGCACGTTTCAGATGGCCGATTTTATGACGGCGCGTGCCGATGCACACCCCTCGAAGAAATTTATCATCTTCGATACGGCTGTCGATTACACTAAGTGCAAGTGTGCCAACGTGTACAGCATCCTCTACAAGCAGAACGAAGGCAGCTATCTGGCCGGTGTGTATGCCGCGGCGATGCTCAAGGATGGCAAGCTGGCGAATCTACAGGGCAAAAAGACGATTGGCGCGGTAGGCGGTTTGCCGCTCCCGGTCATTGATGACTTCATCGCCGGGTACAAGCAGGGTGCCAAGTCGGTACTCCCCGACGTGAACGTATTGGTGCAGTACGTCGGCGGCGACAAAGCCTTCGGCGACCCGGCGAAGGGTAAAGAGATCGCGCTGTCGATGTTCGATCAGGGCGCGGACATCATCTTCCAGATCGCGGCAGGTTCCGGTCAGGGCGTGATCGAAGCGGCGGCTGAGCGCGGTCTGTACGCGATTGGCGTAGACAGCGATCAGGCGACGATCATCATGCCAACTAACCCCAAGCAAGCTAACGCGATCCTGACTTCGATGGTCAAAAATGTCGATAATTCGCTGTTCCTGGCGCTCAGCCGCGACAAAGACGGCAAGTTGGAATACGGCACGACAGGCAATTTCGGGTTGGCCGAAGGCGGCGTTGGTCTGGCGATCAACGATGTATATAACAAGAACACGCCGGACTCGATCAAGGCGCTGGTCAAGCAAGCACAGGACGACATCCAGTCCGGCAAGATCAAGGTTGATACAGCCTTTGCACCTGCTGCCGCCGCAACCCCCGCCGCCACAATGTCGGCAACAATGGCCGCCACCGCCGCCAAATAACATCTTAACCAGCCCTCAACCCCCAGCCCCTTCTCCCGAGGGCGAAGGGGAGTCAGATCGAGGTCATCCGGTTTGGAAGTCCCTCTCCCTAAAATGAGGGAAAGTCAGATCGGGCGTCCGGTTTGGAAGTCCCTCTCCCTCGGGAGAGGGATTTAGGGTGAGGGCAAATTCTCCCCGCTCAACTGGCAAATTGTCCGTTTTCGTGCTAAGACTCAGCCGTTTTACACGGAACTGCTGATGAGACGCATCTTACCCTTTTTGTTGATCACAGGTTTATTGCTCGCGGGTTGCGGCGGCGAAGGCCAGGGCAGCCTGCACATCCGCGTCATTGCCGATGGCCGCGAACGTGCCTACGTGCAGTCGCAACCCGTTTCGATAGGTCAATTTCTCCAGCGCGAAAACGTGGCGATTGGCGATTTTGATAAGGTCTATCCTCCGCCGATTTCGCCGCTGACCGATAACATGGTGATCACGATCATCCGCGTGACCGAACGTGAAGACTGCGTCGAGGAAGACATCCCCTACGAACGGCTTGAACAGAAAACAACCGCTCTGTCGCCCAACGAGAGCCGCGTCATCAAGGCGGGCGTCAATGGCCGCAAGCGAACGTGTTATCGCCTTGTGCTGGAAGATAACGTCGAAAAGAGCCGCGTTGCCGGGAATCCAACCGTATTGACGCCGCCCAGTTCGGAGATCGTCGCAGTTGGCGTCGATAACAAGAGCATCGAGCCGATCCTGATCAATGGGATGATCGCTTACATCAGCGGCGATCAGGTTCTGGCGATAGAAAACAACAGCGTCTCACAACGCATCTTACCGACGGGCGGCGGACTCGATGGCCGCGTCTTTGCCCTTTCCGAGACAGGCCGTCAACTGCTCTATACGCGCACACCTGCCGGGGGCAGCAGCGGCTTATTCAACGAACTCTGGGTGCTGCTCGATACCGCCGATCCAAATGCCAAGCCCGTCAAACTACTCAATGATGTTTTATATGCCGATTGGGTGCCCGGTTCGCCCTACACAATCAGTTACTCGACAGGTCAAAAAGACGCGGCGCGAACGGGCGGCTATCAGGCCTTCAACGATCTGATCATCGTCCAGTTGAATAACAAAACCGGACAACTGCTCAAAGCCAAAAAACTGGTCAGCAACGGCCCAACCGGGTTGTACAGTTGGTGGGGTACACAGTTCAAATGGTCACCCGATGGCAAATCGCTGGCCTGGGCACAGGCCGACGGCGTTGGCACGGTGGATGTAAAAACGGGCAAGCTGCAAAAGCTGTTCGATTTCAAAGTCTATTCCACCACCTTATCACGTGGTTGGGTCTGGGTGCCAAGTTTGGCCTGGTCGCCGTCAGGATCAGTGTTGGCCGCAACGGTTCACGGCAACCCCGAAAGCGGCGAACCGCCCGAAAACAGCCCGGTCTTCAATCTGGCATTGGCCTCATCAGCGGGCAATCTCAAACTCGATTTAGCGCAAAAAGCCGGGCTATGGGCACGTCCACAGTTTGGCCCGCTCAAGGATACCGAATCAGGCGACGGATCAATCGCCTATCTGCGCGCCCGCGATGGTATCAACAGCCTGAACAGTGAATACGATCTGGTTGTGGCAGATCGAGATGGCAGCAACGCCGAAGCAATATTCCCCGGCGCGGATAAGCCCGGCCTCAAGCCTGTAGACGACTTCAACAGCGATCTGGTCTGGAACGCCGACGGGCGTCAGATTTTGTGCATCTATCAGGGCAATTTATGGTTGATCGATGTGACCACGCGCCGCGCCAATCAGCTTACTGTTGTCGAGAATGCGCGCCTGCCTCGTTGGGTACGTTGATCCCGGTATGATCCGCAAAATAATCGTCTTTTGCCTGTTTATCCTGCTCACCATTGCGGGCATAAGCACCACATTGGCCGCAACCCGCCAACATTTGATCATTGCGCGCGGTTGGCGTGACCCGGCTACCACGCCGGATTTACCTGTTCGCCAGCCATTGTTGGGCATCAATGTCGAACTGACTCATTATAATGTCGCGGACTTGAACACTGCTTTAGATCGCATGGCGGCGGCGGGCTTCGTCTGGCTGCGACAGCCGTTCCGCTGGTCAGAGATCGGCGCGACAAAGGGATCGCTTGATTTTTCGGCGTATGATCGGATCGTGGCCGCAGCCGCAAAGCATCCGTCGCTGCGACTGGTGGCTGTGCTGGATGAGACGCCACAATGGGCGCGTCATGCGGGGGCGGAAGGCAGCAAATTCGCGCCACCCGCCAGCCCCTCGGCTTTTGGCGAATTTGCCGGACAGGTGGCGGCGCACTTTGGCACAGCGATCAACACCTACCAAATCTGGGACGAGCCGAACTTGAACACGCATTGGGGCGGACTCGATCCGCGCCCCGCCGATTATGTGGCGATGCTTCGCTCTGCTTACACGGCGATCCATGCCGCCAATGCCGATGCCCAGGTGATCGCGGCGGCGCTGGCCCCCACGTCGGAAAACGGTCCGCGCAACCTGAGTGATCCGGCCTATCTGCACGCCATTTACGAAAATGGCGGCAAAGCCTATTTCGATGCAGCGGCGGCCAAACCCTATGGCTTCGATAGCAGCCCGCTTGATCGCACTGTAAGCGTAGACGTATTGAACTTTTCGCGGATCACCCTGCTGCGCGAAGAAATGGAACGTCAGCACGACGGCGCAAAGCCGTTATGGGGCAGCAATTTTGGTTGGAACAATCTGCCAAACGACTGGAAAAATGCCCCGTCCATCTGGGGACAGGTTTCCGCCGACGTTCAGGAAACCTATACCCGCGCGGCGTATGCGCGTGCCGCCCATGAATGGCCCTGGATCGGCGGCTTAATCCTCGAACACTGGTCACCCGCCGAACCAAATGATGATCCGATTCAGGGCTTTGCGATTGCCGGGCGTCTCGATAGCTGGTTGCAACACGGCGCGCTCATTCCGGCAGACGAGTCGCTTTCATCGGGTCTGCACGTCCCAACTGACTCGCGTATCAAATATGACGGTCAGTGGCGCATGGGGCCGCTTGGCGCGGATGTTCAGCCCAACGCCGATGGCAGCGACAGCCGTTTCACAACCACCATCATAGGCGACTCGGTAGCATTGAGTGTGCGCCGTGCCGATTACGTCGCCTATCTATATGTCACCATCGACGATCAACCCGCCAACGCATTGCCGCGTAACGCCGACGGTCAGGCCTATTTGCTGCTCACTTCGCCGGATCGTCAGCCGCACACCGATCTGATCACCGTCGCGCGTGATTTACCGCCCGGTCAACACAAGTTAAGTGTGCGTGCCTATCTTGGCTATGATCGCTGGGCAATCGCCGGGATCGCTGTTGGCAGTCCACCCGATACACACGGCGCGGATATTCTGATCGCTTCCGGGGCGCTGCTGACTCTGATCGGGCTGGCGGGCGTGATATTTATCGGGCGCGGCTTGCCCTGGGCACGTCTGGCCGTCTGGCAGCCGGACGCGCTCGGTTATCTGCGCCGGATGCAAAGCATTATCCTGTCGATTGGCGTTTCAATCCTGACCATGCTCGGCATGTTCCTGACCTTTGGCGGCGCGCTCCCTGATCTGTTCCGACGCGAACCGCCCGCGCTGTTGTTGACGATCCTCACCGCCGGGCTGATCTATTTTTCGCCCGCGTTTATAGTGACGATCATCTCGATTGTGGTGCTGTTTCTGATCATCTTCAACCGTCCAGCGTTGGGCTTGTGTCTGATTGTATTCTGGGCACCCTTCTTTTTGACGCCCGTTCAAATCTACCTGAACGTTTTCCCGATGGTTGAATTGTGCCTGATTCTGACCGCGTTGGCGATTGCTTTACGCGCCATGATCGGCTTGCCGCGCCTGCATGTTCACCTTACCGGGCTGGATTGGGCAATGCTGGCCTTTGCTGGAGTCGCCGTGCTGACCGTGTTGTGGAGCGAACAGCGCACACCCGCCCTGCGCGAACTCCGCACGATGGTGCTGGAACCCGCCTTATTTTATCTGCTGCTGCGCGTCACGCCGCTTGCCCGCCGCGATGTGCTGCGCCTGATCGATGTATTGCTTGCCGCCGGAATCGTTGTGTGCCTGATCGGGTTGGAGCAATATGTGGCAGGTGGGAGCGCAGTAGTCACGGCAGAGGCGGGTTCGCGGCGGCTGGCAAGCGTCTACGGTTCACCTAACAATGTGGCGCTGTTCCTGGGGCGCTGCATCCCGTTTGCCTTTGCGATGGCACTGTTTCCACTGTCGGGGTTGCGCCGTGTGGTGGCCGCGCTGGTCGTCGTACTGATGCTGCTAACTGTCGCCCTGACACAAAGTATCGGCGCGCTCTTGTTTGGCATTCCGGCGGCGCTGGTTGTTGTTTTGATCGTCTGGGATCGGCGCAAAGGCGTAATCATTGCAGCAGGGTTAGCAGGACTGCTCGGTGTCGGTGGCGTTCTGCTGGCGAAGTTTGTGCCGCGTTTGCAGGGCGTGCTGGACGGTTCGCGCGAGTCGTCTTTCGTGCGGACGCGCGTCTGGGCCAGCGCCCTTAACTTGCTGCGTGAACATCCGATCACAGGCGCGGGACTGGATCAGTTCTTGTACCTGTATCGCAGTCGCTATATCCTGCCTGATGCCTGGCGCGAACCAGATTTATCACACCCACACAATATATTCCTCGATTACTGGGTCAGTCTCGGCGTCGCCGGGCTTGCCATTTTGATCGCGCTGCAAGGCTTTTTCTGGCTGAACATCATCACTGCCTATCGCCGTGCCCGCCAGTCTGATGTGTTGATCGCTGCCCTGTGTGCCGGAGCAATGGGCAGCATGACCGATTTTCTGGCACACGGATTGGTTGATAACAGCTACTTCGTGATCGATCTGGCCTTTGTGTTCTGCCTGACAGCGGCGCTCTCGGTCTGGTTGCGGCAAAACGCATCATGATCGATCCCCAAACCTTCGCGCCCATTGTTCAATCCTTGCCGATGCTGCAAAATGCGCCGGAATCATTCAAACAGACCCTTCAACAAACGGCGTCTTTTGCCCGGCTTCCAAAAAACCGTGATGTACTGGTCGAAGGCGCAACTGTTGAATCGAGTGTGCTTTTAATTTCCGGCGTCGTGCGTGTCTACAAAATCGGCGAAACGGGGCGAGAAATCACGCTGTATCGCTTTGGCACGGGCGAGGCGTGCATTTTGACGGCAAACGCCATTCTGAGTCGCCAGACATTTCCGGCACTTGCCACCGTCGCAGACGACGCGGCTGCTTTGATCATCCCCGCTGAAGCGTTCCGGGAGTGGATGGGTCAATACGAATACTGGCGCGATTTTGTCTTTAGCCTGTTGGCACAGCGCCTCTCAACGCTGATGGTTCTTGTCGATGAGGTTGCCTTCAGGCGAATGGATACGCGCGTCGCAAGCTGGCTGCTGGACCATGCCCAACACGAATCGAACATCCGGATCACGCATCAGGAGATCGCCGCTGAACTGGGCAGTTCGCGCGAAGTGATAAGTCGTATCCTCGAAGATTTTGCAGCGCATGGCCTCATTCAAATGCAGCGTGGCGCGATCCACGTTCTGGTTATGGCAAAACTCCAACAACGCACCCTTGTGTGACTTTGTCACAGACGCGGTTCGGCTTATGCCCTACACTGAGCTTATTGTTCAATATCAACGTGTAGGAGAGCAACATGAAAACGTTCGTACAGGTAATGGCCTCGTCGTTTGGTCGCGTACTTCGCATCGTCGCCGGGCTTGCCTTAATCGGGGGCGGTCTGTTTGTGGTCAGTGGGACAACCGGTCTGGTGATGGCGGTGGTGGGACTCGTCCCATTATTGGCCGGGCTGCTCGATTTCTGCGTCTTTGCGCCTCTGTTTGGGCAACCCCTTAAAGGCGCGCGCATCAGAGCCAATCAGTAATCCGTCTCCGCGCGCTTTAGCCCCCATAAATTTCGCGCATTCCCCACCGGGTTATAACCCGGTGGGGAATGCGCGCTCTCTTTTCTTTAGTAAACAAATATTCGACTTGCATTCTACCAAATACATGGTAGAATGCAAGTATGGTAAAACGACGATCTACGAGCATGTACTTGAGTGATGAGGCGCAACGCCTGCTGAGCGCACTGG
>JBBSEU010000138.1:0-14715 GCA_038239365.1 Aggregatilineales bacterium | reverse complement strand
ATTTGAGGTATTCAGTGCCGGGTCAAAACCCTCTGTCGTGAATCCATTGGCAATTCAGGTGATGGACGAACATGCTATCGACATTCACGGCCAACGCTCAAAGCACCTCAACGAACTTATCACGCAGCCGTTCGATTACGTGATCACCGTCTGTGACAACGCCGCCGAAACCTGCCCAATTTTTCCGGGGCGGGCACAGCGCATCCATTGGAGTTTTCCCGATCCGGCGCTGGTAGAAGGGTCTGGTAAAAATCGCCTGCAAGCCTTTCGTGAAAC
This sequence comes from Aggregatilineales bacterium, assembly GCA_038239365.1. Lineage (GTDB taxonomy): Bacteria > Chloroflexota > Anaerolineae > Aggregatilineales > UBA2796 > JBBRMW01. The sequence goes on along the minus strand of JBBSEU010000138.1, from coordinate 14,439 downwards.
GCGCGATGCGATTGAACAACAGTTAAAAGGCTGGTTAGCCGAAATGCCTGCCGCCACGCCCGAAGAAATGCCACTGTGACATATGCGTTGTGGCGACGGGCGGCTGCCGAGGGTATTGGCACCTATGCACTGGTGACGGCGGGCTGTGGGGCGATCATCATCAATACGTTAACCGGAGGCGGCCTGACACACGTTGGCGTCGCCTTGACATTTGGCCTGATCATTATGGTCATGGTTGCGGCGCTGGGACACATTTCGGGCGCACACTTCAATCCGGCGGTGACCATTGCTTTTGCCCTGACGCGCCATTTTCCCTGGCGTGAGGTGCTGGCCTATGTCGGTAGTCAGATTGTCGGGGCGGTGGCCGGGGCGCTTACCCTGCAAATATTGTTTGGTACTGTCGCAAACCTGGGCGCAACACTTCCCGCCTATACAGCTTTGCAATCATTTGGGTTGGAAATGCTGCTAAGTGCTGTGCTGATGTTCGTGATCATTGCCGTTGCGACAGATACGCGCGCCGCAGGTCAATTGGCGGCGCTGGCAATCGGCGCAGCTGTCGCGCTGGATGCGCTATGGGGCGGGGTGATCAGCGGCGCATCCATGAACCCGGCGCGATCCTTCGGCCCCGCACTGGTTGCGGGCATCTGGCGCGATCAGTGGGTGTACTGGCTGGGTCCCATTATCGGTGCTGCACTCGGCGCAGCGATTTATCAACTGCTACGCAAACCCTCTGAATTAGACACATAAGGGAACTAGACTATGCCAAATCCAAGCGTACTCGTTGTTTGTACCGGCAATTCGGCGCGCAGCCAGATGGCAGAAGGCTTTATGAAAAAATATTTGTCAGACGATTTTGAGATCACGTCGGCAGGGCTTGACCCGAAACCGATTAACCCGCTGGCCGTGAAGGTGATGCAGGAAATCGGGATCGATATAAGCGATCAGTATTCTAAAGACATCAAGGGTTTTTTGGGGCAGCACTTCACCTATCTGATCACCGTTTGCAGCAATGCCGAGTCGCGCTGTCCGATTTTTCCGGGAGTAGTCTATCGGCTGTTCTGGCCGTTTGAAGACCCGGCAGCAGTTGAAGGATCGGAAGCCGAAAAACTGGTGAAGTTCCGCTCAGTCCGCGATCAGATTGATCAGCAAATCCGACAGTGGATGCCGGACTACAAGTTGAAACAAGTCTATCCGGGCGTCAAGGCGTAATCTTAGCCGTCATCCCTTTCCAGTTCAGAGGAAAGGGACTCAGCTTAAGTTTTAGCGCGACAGAATATCGGCCAGCGCGTAATAGTCCAGGTTGACCGGGCGCGTCTTGGCCGTGACCTGCTCAATCGGCACGGGCACAATGTCCGGGCCAACCAGTCCAACCATGACGCCGCTCAGGTTATCACGCAAACACTCGACGGCTTTCACGCCCATGCGCGTTGCCAGCAAGCGATCAGAGGCCGAGGGGCCGCCGCCGCGCTGAATGTGCCCCAGGATCGTGATTCGTACCTCGAAGCCGACGTTGTGCCCTTCGAGGAACTTGGCAACATCACCGATCTTGTGTTTAGCGCCTTCAGCAATAACCGCGATGGCGTGGTTTTTACCGCGCAAGTACGCATCCTCAAGGCGCGCGGCCACTTCGGAAAGTTCCATATCACGTTCTGGAATCATCGTGATCTCTGCCCCGCCCAGGATGCCGCCGATCAGTGCCAGATAACCGCAGTTGCGCCCCATCACTTCGATCAGAAAGGCGCGTTCGTGGCTAGACGCCGTATCGCGCAAACGGTCAAGCGCATCCAAAATCGTATTCAGGGCGCTGTCCACGCCGATGCTCATATCTGTACCTTCAATGTCGTTATCAATGCTGCCCGGTATGCCCACTACCGGGAAACCTAACTTGTGCAGCGCCATCGCCCCACGCAAACTGCCATCGCCACCGATCACGATCAAGCCTTCGATGCCATGTTCGTTCAGGCGGCGCAAACCCCGACGCTGCCCTTGCGGCGTCTTGAATTCGTCGTTGCGTGCCGTCTGCAAGATCGTGCCGCCGCGCTGCAAGATACCGCTCACTTCGCGGTTGGTCAGTCGTTCAAAATCGCCTGCCAGCAAGCCGGAGTAGGCCTGGCGAATGCCGTACACTTCCATGCCATAGGCGATGGCGCTACGCACCACTGCGCGAATAGCTGGATTCATGCCGGGGGCATCGCCGCCGCTGGTCATCACTGCGATACGTTTCATGTTTTTGTTAAATCCTTACGCAGTCCAGTACCTTCGGGATTATAACGCTTAGCACACTCTGGCACAGGATTATCACAAGGCCAGATGAGTGCCAGTTGTGAATCTTGCTTAAAGCGACTGGCAATTTCTGAGAAAGCATTGCATCCCCCTCAAATCGGCTTATAATTCCGCACTACTCGTGGGGCTTCAAAAGTTAGGGGTCTTACACAAAAATTCGATGGCTGCAACTCCACTTCCGTACAATGAGCGGCGGCAGCGCATACAGATACGCTTGATGGTTTGGCCGGCGGCGATCTGGCTGATCGTTTTCTTCGTCCTTCCGCTAGTCGTGGTCGTACTCTACAGTTTCCTGACGCCAAGTACCATTTATCAGGCAGGCGGGCCGTTCACACTGGCGAACTATGCGCGCGTGACCGATGAAACTTACACCTCGATCCTGGAACGTTCGGTGATCATCGCCATTGTCACGACCCTGATCAGCGTTGTGACGGGCTATCCGCTGGCCTTTTTCATCGCCACCCGGCCTAAAGCGACGCGCAACGTGTTTTTGCTGCTGGTCGTCGTCCCGTTCTGGACGAACTTTCTGGTACGCACTTACGCCATTGCGTTCGTGATCACCGATAACGGGTTGATCAACACGATTCTGGTCAGTTATTTGCACCTGATCGATCAACCGCTGCGAATGATGTACACACCGTTCGCGGTATTCGTTGGCCTGGTTTATGGCTATTTGCCGTTTATGGTCTTACCCATTTACACCTCTATCGAGAAGTTCAACTTCCGATTAGTCGAGGCAGCGCATGACCTGGGTGCAAACGATCTGCGCGCGTTCCTGCGGGTGATGCTCCCGGTCACGTTGCCCGGCGTACTGGCAGGCTGCATTCTGGTATTCATCCCGGCGTTGGGTGCTTACGTGACGCCTGATCTGCTCGGCGGTGCTAAGGCGCTCATGGTCGGCAACCAGATCAAAGACTTCGTGTTCAGCACGACAGGCAAGCCGTTTGGTTCGGCGCTGTCGCTGACGATGATGTTGATCGTTGTGGTAGCCTTACTCCTCTACTATCGCTTTGCGGATCGGGAGGCGTGATGGCCGAACTAACCCTTGCCCGCCAGGAAACGCCCGCTATCGATAATGCCAAGCTGCAGAGCGATCTGGCGGTTCGGCGTATCGGCAAAATCGGACTGTCGATTATCCCCTGGGTGGCTTACCTGTTTCTATGGGTGCCGATTATCGTCTTGATCGTGTTCTCGTTCAACTCGTCACGTACCAATGCCGTCTGGGAAAACTTCACACTGGATTGGTACGCGGGCTTATTCAGGGGTGGCGTATTGGGTGGCGATGCCAAACTAAGCACGACGGAACTGCTCAAGGCTGTACAAAACAGCTTGATTATTGGCATTGCGGCGATGATCATCTCGACGGTATTGGGGACAACGGTTGCGCTGGGCATGGAACGGTTCACGTTTCGGGGTCGCCGCGCACTCGACTTGCTGCTGTATCTGCCTGTTGTAATCCCTGAAATCACGATGGGTTTATCGCTCAACATCTTCTTTTCGGCAACGTTCCGCAACCTGAACACGCAGACTGGGGCGCGGTTTTCGCTCAGCCTGGTGACGGTGATCATCGGGCATGTGGTGTTTTGTATGCCATTCGTGGCGATTGTGGTGCGTGCCCGCTTGAACGGCATGAATCGTAATCTTGAAGAAGCCGCGCGCGATCTGGGTGCAGACGAGTGGCAAACCTTTCGGCGCGTGACGCTGCCGCTGCTGATGCCCGGTATTCTGGCCGGGGCGCTGCTGGCACTCACCCTTTCGTTGGATGATTTCGTCGTAACACTGTTCACGAACGGTCCCGGCTCAACGACGCTGCCGCTGTTCGTACAGGGCTTGATCAAGTTCGGGGTGAATCCCAGTATTAATGCCATCTCCACGATCATCGTGTGTGTTTCGATGGGACTGGTGCTGTTTTCGCTCATATTGCAGCGCAACCGTACCTAGTCTGTTTGTTCAGCATCGTCTTTCTAAGAGGAGAAGTAGGTCAATGTCCAGCAAGTTTAACCAGCGTTTCCTTTTGCTCAGCCTATTCGCTGCGATTCTGGCCGTCCTGGTCGTAGGTCGCCCAACCCAGCACACCTCCGCTCAGGCGGCAACTGCCGCACCCACGTCTTCAATGGTTATGACGGCTGTTGCCACCATGCCGCTCAAGAATGGCAAGCCCCAGGAACTACATGTTTACAATTACACCACCTACATCGCCGACGACACCATCAGCAATTTCGAGAAGTTGTACAACGTCAAGGTGACGTATGATACGTACACTAGCATGGACGAACTGTACAGCAAGATTCAGGGCGGTAACCCCGGCTACGATATCATCGTGCCCGCCGACTACACGGTAAGCCAGTTGATCAAGGCCAATTTGCTCGAGCCACTCAATCTGGACAACATCCCGAACTTTAAGAAAAATGCCGATTCGAAGTTCCAGAACCCGCCCTACGATCCGGGTAACAAGTACAGCGTCGCTTATCAGTGGGGCACGATTGGCCTGGGCTACAACAGCAAGAAGATCAGCCGCGAACTCAATAGCTGGGGCGATTTGTTCGATCCGGCCTTCAAGGGGCGCGTTGCGCTGCTCAAGAATGGCCGCGAAACGATTGCTACTTTCCTGATTTATCTGGGTAAAGACCCGAACTCGACCAAGCCCGAAGACCTGGCCGCCGTCAAGGATTTGATCCTCAAGAACAAAGCGAATATCGCCGCGTTCCATGACAGCGATGGTCAGACCAAAGTGGCAAAGGGTGAACTCGACTTGATCTCTGATTGGAGCGGCGATTTCTTCCAGGTGATGGCAGACCCGGCCAACAAAGACCTCGGTCTCAAATATGTCATCCCCAAAGAAGGAGCGGTACTCTGGACGGATAACCTGACTATCCCGAAGGGTGCGCCGAACAAGGCGTTAGCCGAACTGTTCATCAACTACATCTATGATGCTCAGGTGGGTGCCAGCATCTCCAACTATACTCAGTACGGCAGTCCGAACAAGGCCGCCATTGATCAGAAGATGATCGATGCCGATGCGTTGGCGAACCCGGCGCTGTACCCACCCGCCGACGTTGCCAAGAAGCTGGCGCTGCTCGGTGATATTGGTGACGCACAAGCTGCCTACGATCAGGTCTGGGCGGAAATCGTGGCCGGAGTAAGCCAGTAGGAAGCGTTCAGCGGTCAGCTTAAACGCCTGCTGATCTGATCGGACATGAACATCTAGCCCGGTGCATTGCCGCCGGGCTTTTATATAAGAATTGGTTTGCATTTACGTTACTTATGATTTTCACAAAGGTTTTTAGCTGATACCTGACCGCTGATACCTGATAGCTCTAACCAGGAAGTTTTGATGACCACTACCCCAGACATTGAACTGATCGGAATTAACAAGCAATTCCCGGCACGACGCGGCGAAACACCGAGCATGGCCGTTGAAAACGTTAATATGAAGATCGAAGATGGCGAATTTTTCTCGATGCTTGGGCCGTCGGGCTGTGGTAAGACGACCACACTCCGCATGATCGCCGGGTTCGAGGAGCCAACCAGCGGCAAGATCATCATCGAAGGCCGTGATATGGTGGGCATTCCGCCATTTCACCGCCCGGTCAACACCGTGTTTCAGGACTACGCGCTGTTCCCGCATATGACCGTCGCCCAAAACATCGCCTTCGGTCTCGAAATGGAACGCAAAGATCGCAAATTCATTGATGAGCGCGTGCAGGCCATGTTCGATCTGGTACGCTTGCCGAATATGAGCAGCCGCTACCCCCGGCAGCTTTCGGGCGGTCAGCAGCAGCGCGTCGCCCTGGCACGGGCACTTGTCAAAGAGCCTCGTGTACTGCTGCTCGATGAGCCACTCGGCGCGCTTGACCTTAAACTTCGCAAGCAGCTCCAGTTGGAACTCAAGCACATGCAGCGCCGTTTGGGGATCACTTTCATTTATGTGACGCATGACCAGGAAGAAGCCCTGACCATGAGTGATAGAATCGCTGTAATGGACAAGGGGCATGTTTTGCAGATTGGCGAGCCGCTGGAAATTTATGATCGTCCGGCCACGCGCTTCGTCGCCGACTTCATCGGCGAGACGAATTTCATTCCGGCCCGTGTCAAGGAAGTGCAGGGTGAGGAGGCGATGGTGCTGGTGTGCGATCAGCTTCCGCTGCGGGTCAGCACACACGGCGCGAGCGTCAAACCAGAGGACAGTATCACGATTGCCATTCGTCCTGAAAAGATTGACTTGTACCGCGCCAGTGAAGACGTACCAAACAGTTTGCATGGCAAGCTAACCGAGCGCATTTTCATCGGCACTGATACACGCTACGTCGTTCACCTGGACGATGAAACGAATATCGTGGTGCGGGAACAGAATGACTTACACGGCGATCAGGAACGGTTTGAGGTGGGTGAAGAAGTCCGCGCGCAGTGTTCGCCGCAGTACGCGCTGATCCTTACTTCGTGAAGCCTTTACTGATCGACGTTGTCTTTGGTCACGACGCGCAGCGGCAGGGCGATCTTTTCTGGGACTTTGCCGCCTGCGATCATCTTCACAATCGCGTCAACCGCCAGACGGCCTACTGTCACTGGCGACGTATCGACTGAACCCCGGAAATATTGACCGTTGCGGATCATGTTTTTGGCTTCGGTCTCGGCATCCACACTGAAAATCATCACCTTCGCCGGCTCACGGCTCAGTGCTTGCAGCACCTTCACCGCGCCATACGACCCGGCATCGTTGATGCTCAGGATCACATTAATTTCGGGGTGATCGGCGAAGGCTTTTTGCATCGACGCTTCACCAAATTCCGTAGTGCCGCCCGTCCAGTGCCCAACAATCGTTACACCCGGCGCACCTGCCTTGAGGGCGTTTTCCATCGCGTTTGCCCGCTCGGTAATGTCCGCGCGATCCGGGTAGCCCAGCACGGCAACAAAGGCTTTGCCGCCCATTTCCTTGTTGACAAGAGTCGCGGCGTAGTCTCCGGCGGCCTTCCCCATATCCGCATTGCCAATGGTCAGTGCCACACCGCCCGGCGGGGTTACATCGCTGTTTTCAACGACGATGACACCCGCTTTGTTGGCGTTTATGAGCGCATCGCCAATCGAATCGGCATTGAGCGGACAGAGTACGATCCCCTTTGCGCCCTGTGCAACGAAGCTGTTGATTAACTGTGGCTGCTTGAAATTTTCGTTATTAGAGTCTTCTACCTTGACGTTAATACCCAATTCCTGAGCGCGTGTTCGCACGGCGGCGGCATAGCTGGCATGATAATCTGAACCCAACCGACAGGCCACCATGCCGATGAATGAACCGCTGAATACTTTGTCGGCGCGTTCAATATCCGTGCCGTTCAGTTTCACATCGGCAGCAGTGCCCATCGCCGGACGTGGCGCGCTGCTGATGTACACCGCACCATTATCAGAAATTGGAGGGGGGTTGGCCGCACGAAGCAGGAACGCACCGACTACCAATAGCAGCAGGATCAGCGCAATACCGCCGATCAAAAATGGTAAGCGGCGCTGTCTGGGTGTCGGGAGTTGATCGCCCGCAAAAATTTCGCCTGTGAGCAGCATGGTATTGCGGTTTTCAACAGCATCAGTAAACGCCTTCAGCAGTTCGTCCGCCGTCTGAAAGCGATTCTCCGGTTTTTTTTCAAGCGCCTTGAGCAGCACCTGCTCGACACCCGGCGAAACATTCGCGCGCAGCTTGCGGGGTAGGAGCGGCTTCTCGCTGAGGTGCATCTGCATCACACGGAAGGCTGATTCATGCGCGAATGGCGGACTGCCTGTAACCATTTCATACAGGACGACCCCCAGGCTATATAAATCGGAGCGTGCGTCGAGGGTACGTTGTTCGATCTGCTCCGGCGACATGTACAGCGGCGTGCCCATGAACGTACTGGGGCGCGTGATCGTCCTGGCGGCGGCGGTGCTGTTTTCGTCCCCAACATCGATCATGCGCGCCAATCCGAAATCGACCAGATAGGTGTCGCCCTGATTGTCGATTAGGATATTGCTGGGTTTGATGTCGCGGTGAATGACGTTCTGTTCATGTGCATAACCTAGCGCATGAGCGATCTGTGCCAGCCAGTTTTTGATTTGCGTGAGCGAAAGCTGCCCGCGCTGCATTCGATCTGCCAGCGATCCGCCGCGAATATAGCGCATCGCCAGATAGGTCAGGCCATCATCGGTGGTGCCATGATCATAGACGGGTACAATGTTAAGATGATCGAGCCGCGCGACGAGCGCCACCTCACGGTTGAACCGATCCAAAAAAAACTTGTCCTGCGTGAGCAGCTTGGAGACGATCTTAACAGCCACTTCACGATCCAGGCCAGCCTGATAAGCCCGGTAGACAACCGCCATGCCGCCCTGCCCAAGCAGTGAACGTATCTCGTATTGTCCAATTTTTTTGCCAATAAGCGGATCGAACATGCACGCCTCAGAAAACGAAGGCAATAATCCTTAGTGTAGAAGATCAATAGCAGAACTACAAACCCAATTTATCGCAGAGTTCTCACATTTCCCAAACCAGCCTGCCTTTCCTCGGCTATGTACCTACGCTTCCTGCACTCGGAACAAACCGGGCGTACACTACGTCTATAATGCTGGAATAAGATCAGGAGTTCAGTGATGAGAATGCGTTTACGGCTGTTGGCGGCAGTGCTGATCGCCGTTGTGACATTGAGCAGTGCATCAGGTTCGGCGCGGGCACAGGCCGAACAGGGCAATAATTCGGCTGAGGTGATGCTGCTCAGCTACTACAGCGCCATCAACCTGCGAAACTATCCAGAAGCCTATGCCTATTGGGTCAACACACCCCAAACCTACGACGATTTCGCAGCGGGTTATGCCGATACTGATCACGTCGAACCGTATTTCGGCGTTTTCCAACCAGCCGTTTCATCCGCTGCTGAGATTGGGCGCGTGCCTGCGGTCTTGTTTGGCTATCACACCGATGGCAGCGTGGTCAGCTATTACGGATGTTTCGTAATCTACCCGACCAGCACCGGATTACGAATTCTGAACGCCAGTTTCCGGTTGATCTCAACGACCTACTTACCCGATTCGACGGCTATGCTCAGCTATCTATCGCTCAATTGCTATAACCTGCCGCCGAGCCTGACCACGACGATCAATCGTGCGCCAACGGATCGTGGCCGCGCGCTGATGAATGCCTATTACGGCCTCATCAACCGCCGTGACTATGCCAGCGCCTATGTCCAATGGTTGCAGCCGATCCCCGGCCCCAAGCCAAACGGCGCACCGCCCGCCGATTATCGACTGTCCTATAACGATTTTGCGGCGGGGTATGCCGATACGGTCTATGTGACCGCCTATTATGGCGACTATCAACAAACGGGCGCGTATGCGGGACACGGCTACCTTGATGGTCTACAACCTGCCGTGCTGGTTGGCTTGCATACCGATGGCAGTGTGGCAGCGTTCTACGGCTGCTATGTGTTAGGGGGTGGTGCAGTACCGGGCGGTTTTGGGATTGTGAGTGGCAAATTCCTGCCGCTGACGACGGGCGATGTACCTACTGGCGATATTATTTTGCGTGCGTTGGGCGTTGATTGCGTCAGCCTGGGCTTGCAAACCTGAGATGTTTCCCAATGTTGCGGCGCACCTGTCCTGTGTGCCGCAAGGTCTGGGGCTTATCAAAAAGATGTTTTCACGGTAAAATTGATACATATCATGGTAAAGTAAAATCAATGGCTGATGCCTATTTTTCTTCGCGCGGGGTCCGACAGAGCCGCGCACAACTGCCTCTATTTGATAGACCAGAACCAAAACTTAAATTATTCGATCAGCCGCTTGAACCAATATTAAAACGTATTACACGGAATGGCTATTTTTCCAACGGAGGTGTTGCTGCACTTCAGGCGCTTTTGGCTGTTCACTCGTCACCGGCAGTGGTGAATGCAGCGGCCTTCAATGCAGACCGCGTCAATGCTGGAAAAAACACCTATACGTATGATGCCCATACCTACCATACCAAAGTTCCGCCGCAAGGTATTCTTGAACTGCTGAAACACTATCTCCCGGAGGGTGGTTTAATACTCGATCCTTTTGCTGGAAGTGGGATGACAGGGGTTGCGGCGCAGGTACATGGGTCGGATTGCATCCTGAATGAATTATCTCCAGCAGCTTCATTTATTGCTCATTCTTTTACGAATGTTATTGAGCCTACCCTTTTCGCACAAGGGGTTCAGACCATCCTGAATGAACTTCAAGAAGTCCGAGAGGCACTCTACACAACGCACTGCCGAGAGTGTGGCAAATCAACGGAAATCTTATATACGGTTTGGTCTTATCAAGTGCTGTGTTATCACTGCAATCACGAGTTTTTGCTGTGGGATCATTGTCGAAGATATGGCAAAACAGTGCGTGAACATCAAATATTATCGGAATTTTCTTGTCCAAACTGCCAACAACTACTAAAAAAATCAAAACTGCAAAGAACGAGTGTCCAACCTGTCCTGTTGGGCTATAAATGTTGCGGTTCACGTCAGCAAGAGGTAACACACCCTTTAACTCAGGCCGATTTTGAAATGGCGACTTCAACACAAGCGAGCCTGTATCTTGCTAGGGATTTTTATCCACAAATTCCTTTACCGGATGGAGTTAACCTTCGGCAGCCAGCCAAACATGGCCTTGATGAAGTAGCAAAACTATATACAGTGCGGAACTTGGCCGCGCTGAGCCAGATTTGGCGAACTATTCATCGTGTCGAATCGACAAGTTTAGCTTCTCAATTGGCCTTTGTCTTTACTTCACTTTACCAGCGTGTTACGCGGCTTTCAGAATTTCGTTTCTGGGGGGGGAGTGGTAATACCGCTCGTTTCAATGTGCCATTCATTTTCAATGAGACCAATGTATTTCTGACCTTTGCGCGCAAGGCACATACCATTCAAGATCATTTAGAAACGACTGCATCCCATTATCATGGCCGCTGTCTTACAGTGCAGCACTCTGCCACCCAATTGAATTATCTACCGGACGAGTCAATTGATTTAATTTTTACAGACCCACCCTTTGGGGCAAATATCAACTACAGTGATATGAACTTTTTGTGGGAGTCGTGGTTAGGCACATTTACCGACACCACAAAAGAGGTCATTATTAATCGAATTCAATCCAAAGGCATTAGCGAATACCAGCAGCTAATGACTGACTGTTTGCGAGAATGCTATCGCGTTTTGAGAAAAGGTCATCCACTCCTGTTGATTTTTATGAATTCTTCTCAGGAAGTCTGGAAAGCCCTTAAAAATTCAGTCTTGAACGCTGGTTTTGAAATTCAACAGATCAGTACGTTTGATAAGCAGCAAGGTACTTTTAAGCAATTTGTGAGTGATAATACGGCTGGCTATGACCTTGTTTTGCATTGCTTGAAACCCAAAACACAGAATATCAGTCCGCTTCAGGTAGCGTCCAATTCGTCAGTCGAGCAAGTGCTGGCCTTTCTTAATACAAAGCCCGTCGAACAATACACCCACACCTATGCACACGTAGACCGAAGCGCCGATACTGATTTTCGCCAACTCTACAGCCAGTGGACGGCTCAAACTATGTTGGAGTCGAACTCGTTTATTGACTTCACCCAATTTCGGGAAATTGCCGAAAACTGGTTCACGCGCGTTATGAATCGGGAGTCTATGCTGATGCACCGCCCACAAACACGTCAAGCCTTTACGCCTCAGGAGCAGGAACGCGCTCATCATCTTCTGGCGACGCGAGTTGCCACCATGATGAACCGAAAATTTGAAGAAGGTGATTGGGCGCACGTTTACTGTACTGCAAAGCAAATTCCGTTAGCTGGTTGGAGCAATTTGAATATTGATATTATGTATCAGGGCTTAGGGGTGGAGCATAAAATGCTGAGCCGCCCTTCGGATATCCATTTAAAGGATTTACGGGGCACGCGCCTGATGCACCCCTCAGCGACGCGCGCTATTCGTATTCCACAAGAGGGTGATCCCAATCAGGTGATGGCCGATGTTTTAGCTCAATATGCAAACCTCATTGAGCAGCGCCGAGCCAAAGTGGCCGCCAACTATCCTGGCCACGAGCCAGATATGAGAACTGGCTGGCTGCTTTGGCAAACCGGGCTGCAAGAATTCTTATATTTTGAGGAAGAAATGTTGCCGCCCAACCCTGACGATTATTTTGCCGAATGGCGCGAAAGTAGTGGGGGCAGTCGAAAGAAAAGTAAGAATTTGTGGGTCTATGAAAAAGACACAGGTCAAAAACGGTATTCGATCACGACGGCAGCCGGTGCAAAAATTCAGCCGTACTTCGATGTCCCACCACCTAATGATCCGCATGTCTATTATTTCAGGGTACAAGGCGAAAGTTTAGAGGATGGCCTGATTCGTGTCTGGATCACACCTTCAACACAACTCGAACTTAAACGACTGGTGGGTAATCTGCAAGTTGAAACAATTAGCACTGCCATTCTTGAGGCCGCTGAAGAGCCACCTGAAACGCATAAATCTCCAGACTTATCAAATGACTTGGCTGTTCCCATCACATTAACCAAAGAAGCCTATGATTTATTGACCATGTCTTTTCCAGGTGTAAGCGATGAACACCGCATTCAGCAATTTATCCGCCAGCTTAGCGCCTAAGCATTAATCGAAATTGACAACATCTCTTTTCCTCTCCTATGCTCGCGCCGATGATGAACCATTCGTCACGCGGTTGTACAACGATCTGAAGCGGCTTGGCCTGGACGTATGGTGGGATCGGGAACGAATGCCAGGTCGCGCGCTCACTTTTCTACACGAACTGCGCGAAGCGATTGACGCCGCAGACCGACTGCTTCTGGTGGTTGGCCCCGGCGCGATCAAATCCGATTACGTGCGTGCCGAATGGGGCTATGCGCTCAGCATTTGCAAGCCGATCAACCCCATTTTGCGGGTCGGTGAGTACAGCACTGTACCCGAAGATTTGAAACTTCTGGATACACCCGATTTCCGTGATGATACCGCTTATGATACGCGGCTTGAAACGCTCTTACGGCAAATCAGCGAACCGGTGGTGCCGCTTGGCAAACTCGTGGCCGTACCCGATCTGCCCCCGCATTTTCTAAGTCGGACGGATGCGCTCACTACGATCAAGGCGGCAATGCTGGCTGATCTCAAAAAGCCGATGGTCGTCACCGGGACGGCGCGTAAAACCGGGTTGCAGGGCATGGGCGGGTTGGGCAAATCGGTATTGGCTGCCGCACTTGCGCGCGATTGTGAAGTGCGCCGCGCCTTCCCCGACGGTATTTTGTGGGCAGCGATTGGCACGGAAGCAGCGATCACCGCACGACAGGCGCAGCTTGCCGAGGCGTTGGGCGATACATCCCGTTCCTTTGAAGACGCACATCAGGGCAAAGCCCGTCTCAGCGATTTACTAGCCGATAAAGCCTGCTTGCTGATTCTGGATGATGTGTGGACGGCTGAACATGCCGAAGCCTTCGATGCGTTGGGCGCGCGCTGCCGAATGCTGATCACCACGCGCGATGCCGGACTGATCACAGCGTTGGGCGCGGCGGAACATCGGTTGAACGTATTGAGTGCGGATCAGGCGCTTGAATTACTGGCTCAGTGGTCTGGCAAACCGATCACGAAAGAGGCCAAAGCTGTCGCCAAAGAATGCGGTTATCTGCCGTTGGCGCTGGCCTTGAGCGGCGCACAAGCCCGCGATGGCACGCCCTGGTCAGACTTGCACGAGGCTTTGCGCGAAGCTGATCTGGAATTTCTCAGTCACCCGCACGGCAGCATTATGAAATCCTTGAAGGTGAGCGTCGATGCGCTGCACAAGGAAAATGCCGCGCACGCCCAACGTTATACCGAACTGGCGGCGTTTCCAGAAGATACGATCATCCCGGAAGTGTCGATTCTCACGCTCTGGCAGCACACCGGGAAAATGCAGGAGCGCACCGCCCGCCGCCTGCTCACGACGCTGGCAAACAAAGCCTTGCTGCGACTGACGGGTGAGCCGCCTAATCGCCGCGTCGAGATTCACGACTTGCAGAGATTGTATTTGTGCGGTCTGTGGCCGGATATGCACTCGGCGCATATGGCACTTTTGGAGGCATACCACCATAAGGCATTGAAGGGTTGGCCGAGCGGCCCGGATGATGGTTATTTCTTTGAGCGGTTGGCCTATCACATGGCGCAGGCT
>JBBSEU010000137.1:0-14730 GCA_038239365.1 Aggregatilineales bacterium | reverse complement strand
CATCTTACTCGGCCAACCATTTCCTAAAGATGCCCCTATCTCCGGGCAATTCCGAGAAAAGCACGCCGTCACTGCCCATTTGCCCAAAGGCAACCTGGCGAGGCGATTTTATTCTGCCCAATGTTAGCGGAAACTAAAGTTATACCACCCATTGTTTTGGGTATTGCGTTATCGTTGGAAACAATATATAGTTATCAACGCTAACACTGGGGCCACAAAGCAACAGCTAAACGAAAGGGAATAATCATGATCTTGATCACTGGAGCTACCGGACAGATAGGGACAGCAATTATCCAATCTTTATTGAAAAAGACAGCCGCTAATCAAGTTGCGGCGCTTGTGCGTGATGAGAGCAAAGCCTCTTCATTAAAAGAAAAAGGAGTAGTGATACATGTCGGCGACTACGATGATAGGGCCTCGCTAGACAAGGCTATGCACGGAATTGAAAAAGTTCTACTGATAGCTGGCACAAATGAAGATAAACGCCTTCAGCAACACCAGAACGTGGTGGATGCGGCAAAGAAGGCGGGGGTTCAATGTATTGCCTACACCAGTCGAGCTTTGAAAGATAGAAATACTCTAGCGAATCAGTTGATGGAGGCTCATTTTCAGACAGAAGACTACATTGAAAAGAGTGGGCTGAATTACATCATATTTCGCAACGTTCTGTACATGGAGGCTATTCCGCTATATGTGGGGGAGAAAGTTTTTGACACGGGTATTCACTTGCCGACTGGTCAGGGAAGAGTATCCTTTGCCCTTCGAACCGAGATGGGAGAAGCCATTGCAAATACACTGTTAGCAAGTGGTTGCGATAACAGGGTCTACAAATTCACAGGAAGTGAATCCTATTCCTTTGAGGATGTTGCGACTACCTTGAGTCACCTGTCAGGCAAAGCGGTGAAATATACACCTGCTGAGAAATCAGCGTTTGAGGCGCAATGGAAAGAACGTGGCGTACCTGAAATGATGGTTCAGAGGTTCGTCGGCTTTATGACCGACATTAAAAACGGGCAGGAAGATGACATAAGCCCCGACCTGGAAAATATGCTGGGGCGAAAGCCGGCATCGCTTCAAGAGGGGTTAAAGGTTCTTTTCAAGTTATAGGGAATCCATTCCCGCGAGCAGCGGGCGGTCAGAGTCGAGGCAGAGGATATGCCGCCCGTCCGTTTCAAATGCGCGTCCCAGCTTTCTGACCTGCCTCAATGCCTTTATCGAACGGCTTTTTAGTGTGCCGCCCGCAAATATACACTCCAGTAGCCCACATACTCGCCATAGTAATCGGCCAGTTCTGCCATCGTTGCGTCTGGTCCATAAACCTTCGGCAAAATTTCCAGAAAGGGCTTCATATTCAGCAGCAGATGTTCCATGCGTCCGAGCGCGCGCAGCAGAATAAAGACTGCTGACCACTCCCCGATCCCCTTGATCTTGCGAAGCCAGGCGTCCGCTTCGGCGTAGGGCGCGGTACGTAACCATGTTTCATCAACGCCGCTGAGCGCATGAATCGCATTATACAGGTAGGTTGCGCGGCGTTCATTGTTGATCAGTGCCATCAAATCGTTAACGCTCAAACCGAGCAACCGATCCCATTCCGGGAATGCCCAATACGTCTGACCGCCCACCGAGATTTGATCGCCAAATGCTTCGGTAAGTTTCTGCTTGAGTTTGCGTGACACCGGGATCGGCTGATGTTGTGACAAAATTGCCCAACATGCCGCTTCGCACAGTGTCAGGAACTTGACGTGATGCAGTCCATACAGGCGTTTGAGGATGGGTACAAAATGGGTATCGTGTTCAGCCAGCGCATAAAATGGCGTCAGATCGTCATCCAGGCTCAGGAAAAACGCGATCCGATCCGCAACTTTGCGCTGCACAATGTCGGGCAATGGCTGTTCAGAATACAATTGGTATTCGAGCCGGGGTTTGTCCGGTTCGCTTTTGTCGGTCAGTTGAAAAGCAACGGTGTAGCCATCCATCATGATCGCTTTGGTTAGCAATTGCTTCTCGACTCGTTGTTCGCCGTAGGCAGGTGCAAAGCCATTGATGAACGCTAATGATCGTTCAAAGCTAAAGGGCGCTTTTGCACTCAATAATCCACTGGCACGGACGATTGCCATCTCACGAGTTGCGTTCATTTGCTTCACTCTCCGCTCGATCTATCACACTTGTTTGATGAGTGTAGTGTAATCGAACCGAGTGACAACGTTATGTCAGCAGCTTTTGGAGTTGACTCACGGTTTCACGTATTGCGGCGGCTTCCTGATGATCGGGTTGAAGTTGCAAGGCTTTCTGAAAGTCTGAGATCGCACCTTCCAGATCACCAGCGTCACGCTTGGCATAACCGCGAATGATATAGACACTGGCCGCGTTCTCGTGTCGTATTTGTGCGTCATGTTCCCGATTGAAAGTCGTTACGAGTAACCGACGCGCCGCCAGCAGAAAACCAATCGCCAATCCGGTCATCAGGACAATAAAGCCAATCGCCACAATATTCGTCAGGTTCATCGAATGTTTCCTTGCCAGCCATTAAAACCTGATCTTACCCCGGCTATAGACCGCGTGCGGTAAACTTCAGGAAACATTTACAATTCCGCGTGGCATTCCAAAGAGGCAAAATGTGATCATTCGCCGCCAACGATTGACGTTGTTATTGTTACTGCCATTTGGCTTGCTAGTCGTGCCTTTCTTGATCGCGCCCGCTGTTTTTGGATTGTTTGCCAGTTTTACCAACTTCGCGCCATTCGAGAACGCCCTTCAATTCGTAGGTTTCAAAAACTACCTCAACCTCCTCAGAGATGACGTGTTCCGCGCATCGGTTCGCAATACCCTGCTGCTTGTGGTTTGCACTGTCACGCTGGAGATGTTGATCGGCTTTGGGATAGCATGGTCGCTGCGAAAGCCATTCCGAGGCCGCGCCCTCACCCGCTTTGTGCTGCTTATCCCCTGGCTAATCAGCCCGATTGCCAGCGGCCTGATGTGGCACTATCTGTTCAGCGATCTGAACGGCATCCTGAATTTCTGGTTCGCAACGATAGGACGGCAGAGTTTAATCTACCCCTTGAATCCGGGGTTGGCACTGTTAACGGTTATTTTGACCGATGTTTGGCGTAAAGCACCGTTTGTCAGCTTTTTGGTGCTGCCTGGCCTGCTTTCGATCCTGCCCGAT
Source organism: Aggregatilineales bacterium (assembly GCA_038239365.1). Classification (GTDB taxonomy): domain Bacteria; phylum Chloroflexota; class Anaerolineae; order Aggregatilineales; family UBA2796; genus JBBRMW01. The sequence goes on along the minus strand of JBBSEU010000137.1, from coordinate 11,564 downwards.
CAATGGGATCAGGCGCGGCTGGATGGCTTACGAAGTCCAGGTCAAATCCGCCATGTGGCGCTGCCTCATCTGCGCTTGCTGTTGTTGACGATTATGCTGCTGTTGATCGGTGAATCGCTCGGCTCATTCGAGAACACGCTGATGCTCACTGGGGGCGGGCCGGGCATCGAAACGCAAACGGTGGGCTTATATAGTTTTGAGAACGCCTTCAAAGGCTTCAATTGGACGGGTGGCACTACGTCGGTCTGGTTCATCGTGGTCACGGTGTTAGTTGTTGGCGGGGTCTATCTGTTGATTTCCCGGCAAAGTGTGGGCAAGCAATGAGGTTAAAGCCAATCGAAGCAGGCCGTTGGCTGATCGTTGCGGCGGCGCTCATCATCTCGATCCTGCCCATCGCCTGGACGCTATTGGCGTCGCTGAACGTTACGCCGAATAACTATAGCACTCCGCCAAACTGGTCATGGCCGCCGTCCTTCGATTCATATATTGAAATCGGCACTGCCGAACCGAACTTTTGGCGGGAGATGTTGACCAGTGCCACTGCTGCCGCACTAACAACCCTGCTGGCGATCAGTGTGGCGTTTTTGGCGGCCTACAGCCTGGCACGCACCGTTTTTCGCGGACGAAAGCTACTGGTACAGGGTTGTTTGGTGCTTGCCAGTTTGCCCGTTATTGCCTACATCATCCCGCTCTGGGCAATGCTTCGCAGGCTGCACTTACACGACACACTGCCCGGCCTGATCTTTTCGGAAGCGGCGTTGTATGCCCCATTGGCCGTTTACGTGCTGCACAGTTACATCGTTCAGCTTTCACCGGAGTTGGAAGCCGCCGCACAACTCGACGGCGCAACTTTGTTACAAGTGTTAAGTCGCATTGTTCTGCCGATCATCGCGCCCGGTGTTGCGGCAATTGCGATTATCATCTATGTGCTGAGTTGGAATCAACTGCTGCTGCCGCTGCTCATCACCAGCACTCAGGTACGTACTGTCCCCGTGATGATGAGCGACTTTTTTACCTTTGAACGTGAACTCGAATGGCCGACGGCAGGCGCAGCCCTAATCGCCTCACTGCTGCCTGTCGGGTTGTTTGTCGCGCTTTCGCATCGTTTGCTGGAACGTTTTAGCCTCGTTGCAACACAAGACCTGATATAAATTCAGATCACCACTTCGGCTAACGAACGTGCCCATTGATACTGGTGTTGATCGTGCAGTGACGCGAAACGGTTCATTCGATCCAATATCCAGCACTGAATCCCGCACACATCAGCAAACGCGCCATCTGACCAGGGATCGTCCCCTACCAACGTGATCTTATCGGGTGGGGCGATGGGATGCTGCGCGATCAGGTAATCCCACATCGCGCGCTGGGGCTTAGCCTGTACACCGCCGCACACTTTGGGCGTAAAAATGCCCCTGAAGTATGCAGAAATTCCCATCATTTCGGCAAGCTGCGGCGCAGAATCATTGTTCGAGACGACAAAGACGGTTTGTCCGGCAGCCTGCAAACGTTCCAAGAAGGGGAGCGCATCCTCAAACAGAGTCGGTTGATAGCCCGAATAGATGCGCTGCACAAACACTTTTTTCGGCGCATCCGGCCAATTCAGCGCGGTGAACAGATCATCCAGAATGGCCGCTTCATCGACGTTCTGATTGTGCTGTCGCTGCGCGGTCAGGATAGCATTCGCCAGTCGCGGCGGATCATCTGGTAGGTCAAATTCGGCGATCAGTGCCGGGATCACGTTGTCCAGTGCCCAGGTGATCGGCCCGACAACCAGCGTATCATCAAAGTCGATGAGCCAGTACATCGCCTATTCAACCCGGCGTGAGAGGCCAAGCGTCGTTTGTGGATCGTGGCTGAGCTGTGTCACGCGATCATACTCGGCATGCACGCGCTCTGCTGTGTACTGACCACTGTAATCCGTTTTGGCGGAGTAGAAGCGTGTGCCAAAAGCCAAATCTTCAAGGATTGTTTGCAGTGTGTCGCGCGTGGTGAACAATGATGGATAGGGTGTATAGAACATGCGGAGATACTCCCCGCCTGTGAGCGCAATCGGCAGTGGCGCGCGAATTTTGAGATCGCCACTTTTGTTGGTGCCCAGATAAAAATGGGGCGGCGGCACATCGAGGCCGTAAATTGCCTGTGAGAAGCGCGCGTAAAACAGGTGGTAAACCGCTTCGAGGTTATCCTGTGCGGTGATCTGTTCATCGAGTGCGGCGCGTTCGGCCTCGGTCATGCTCTGGAAAAGTCGCCAGAAGGTCAGAAACGGGATCGAGGCCAGTTCCCAGATCAGGCGGCGGCGTCCGGCACGGTACGGCCAGGCTGTCTGAAAGTCCAAAAATTGCTGACCGACTTTATAGGTGGCCGATTCAGGTGGCATCAACAGTAAAGTATCGACACCGATGAACGACGGATCGACCTCGTGTTCCTGGTAAAACGCAATGGACGCCTCGTTGATAAAGCGCGGCATCTCTTGTGCGATCAGGTCTGCATATTCATCGCCGCGATTGTAAAAACCGCGAAACGAAAACACGGGCAGGATCATATTTTGACCGCCCAGTTCAAAAAAGTTTTGGATCAATGCCCAGTAGCGGGGCAAAAGATATTCGCCCTGGGCTGCAAAGTCCCCGATACGGCCTGGATCAGCCGCGTGGCGGTTTTTTTCGAGAATGTAAGTGGTGCGTGTGCCGCCGACGGCGAAAATACCTGTCAGTCCTTCGGGATAGCGTTCCCGAATCCGTGCCGCGAAATCGTTTTCGTGAGCGTCAGTCATAGCACCTTTCGAGGTTGTAGACTAAACCCGATCCTGAGTCTGCATCACATTCGCTAACAGGTTAAATGCGGCGGGCAGTGTCGGCGCGAACTGGATGCTCCAATTCTCAGCGGCAGAGCGCGACAGCTTGCGCCCCAGGTCGGCAATCGACTGGATGAAGGCGCTGGCACCCACGATCACGGTCAGGTTGATGTTTGGATGCTTGGGCGTCGAAAATGCCTGCTTAACCTGCGAGATAGCCCCATTGGGCAACATACTGGCGTTGGAAAAATCCATGATCACATCTACCGGGTGGTTCACGGTATCGATCATATCCGCCGCATCCTTGATAGCATGGCGGAAATCGTTCCAATCCCAACGGCCTTCAAACACATAATGAATGATGTTTTTACTTTCGCTTGACCAGGAGATGTTGATACCCATTTGCGTTTTCCAATCTAGATGTGCGGGATGATGATTTATCTGCAAATTGTACAACGATTGTGGACGGCGCTATACCTTTTTACAGAGAAAACAGCGGATTGGTACAGCACCGTTATGAATTCAAATTTTGTAAAGGGCGTAGCTGTGCAGGGCGGAAAGGATTGCCGCCTGCACCACAGAACGTGGCATATACAGACACTTTCCAATCCACAGTGCCGGGAAATTGGTGTCGTCCATATGCTCGATCAAATAACTTGCCGCCGCCTCGATACAGGTTGAATCAACCCGCTCGATATAGCGATCCCAGAAAAGCAGTGCCGAGAGGCAGTAGGCCGTTTCTTCCGCAGTAGAACGCTGATAGTAGCCCCAACCACCATCGGCCTGCTGCGTTTTCAGAATCCAGTTCAACCGTGACGGAAGCAGATCATTCATAACGCCCGATAGTGACCAGATCGTGGTACTGGTCAGGTAGTACGGCGAAATGTGCCACTTGTCGAACCAGAAATAGCCGTTGCCGTCCAGGTCATGGCTGCCCAAAACCGTACGGATTTTGTGTGACCATTCCGCCGCACGCGGGTGATCGGGCTGCATGTGGAGCGCGGCCAGCGTCCGAATGTGAACACTGAGCGACGGATCGGCCTCTCCCGGCCAGCACTCGAAGTGCGTTTCCTGCTCGAATGGCGCGAACACATCAGCGTCCACCGGATAGCCGCCCCAGCGCAATACCGAGAAAGTGACGGCAGTATCATCCAGATCGGGCACGGAGAAGTACGACGAAAAACCAACGCCACGCTGCGCTGACCAGTTTTGCCACAACCATTCCAGGCTTCGCCGCACGTCCGGGTGATCGGGCGAGACGACTCCCGACAAACGGAAGTGGTTTAGCGCCCAGGATGTTTCAAAAATGTCCATCGGCGTTACGAACGGGACACCGCCATCACCCTGCTGTCTGACCGCACCACGCAGATAATCCAGCGATTCGGGGCTGGCCCACTTCAAGCTGAGCATGGTTGCTGCGGTAGCGGCGGGCGAAACGCCCACTGAGCCGTTGTTTTCCATGAAATCGGGCGGCGCGGTCATGTAGTCGGACATGGCTTCCAACGAGAGCGCGACGGTTGTGTAACGCCACAGCTTTGGGTTGCTGCCGAGCATCTTCAACTTCTTTTCAATCTGGTCAACATTGCGAGACAGGTTTGGCGGCACATCCAAGCCGCGTTTGGCCGCTTCATCAACCAGCCACACCACCAGAAGCGGAAAGCCGCCGGTATCGTTCGCATCGTAGCGCAGACGATCATTTTCGCGCCATAGGAACGACTCAGCCTGGCGGATGCGTTGTTCATCCTCTTGACCCTGCCCCACATCCCGCAGGGCGATGATCGCCGACAATGTGGAGATAATGCGATCATGGTAGTGCATCACGCCAGCGCCCCAACTGCCGTCGGTGTGCTGGTGGTGGCGCAGCCAGGGCAGCGCATTATCGAAATCGCCACCCTCAAAATGCGGCGCTAGGCGTGCAACCCAGGCCGTATCATAGGCAGAGCTGTCCATTGTACTGGTGCCCCAGCCGAGCGTACCCAATAGATTCTCCGCTTTGCTGAGGAGCCTATCCGAAAGTGCTGAAACCGATAAAATTTGATTCACCATATAGCCCTTTTGTGGCACTCCGTTAGGCCGATTTGGACACTGCTTATTCACTTTACGTGATTGAGAATTAAGATACAATTAACAACTTGCACATTCTCTAGATTTTATTAATTTTGAACGTGATATGCAAGCTAAAACCCAGTTTGTGATCAGTTTGTGACGTGATACAAACCTTGATCGCAACCGTAAATTAAAGTCGAAGGTTATTCGGAGAAAAGGCCGTTACAGGTTCGTCACGAATTCAACAGCAGCCGTAATAGAGGATGGATCGCAGTCAGGGCGCGGCCACGATGACTCAGTGCATTTTTCTCAGCGGGGTAGTGTTCGGCCATTGTGCGTCCATCACCTAACACAAATACCGGATCATAGCCGTGCCCAAAGCTGCCGCGCGGCTCAGAACCGATATGCCCTTCGACCTGCCCTTCGCCAATGACCGTCACACCATCCTGAGTTTTGAGCGCGATCACGCACACGAAGCGCGCGGTACGCCGTTCAAAGGGCACGTCTTTCAGGGCATTGAGCAGTTTGGCATTGCGTTCTTCAACCGTCGGGGCATAACGCGCCGAATAGACGCCCGGCGCACCGCCCAACGCATCGACCACGATACCGGAGTCGTCGGCCAGCGCGATCATGCCCGATGCGTCGGCGTAGGCGCGCGCCTTGAGCAGCGCATTATCAAAAAAGGTTTGGCCTGTCTCTTCAACATCCATCGAGGCCAGACCCGCATCAGCCAGCGATAGACATTGAATCTGTAGTTCAGCCAGCAAATCGCGGTATTCATCGCGCTTGCCCGCATTGGTAGTAGCGATCAGAATTGTTTTGGTCATTACAGTTTAGGGTTTTCTACGATAAACCACTCATGGTAAACGGTTGCAACAAAGCATTCTGTGTCGGATAATCGTTCACAAATCGCAAGTCGTCCCGCATCGTACCACTCATCGTTAGGATCGGTAGAAAAAGTCGTGTCTTTCAAAAAGATCGTCAGCGTGTTCTTGTTCTCACTGGCGATGCAGCGGAGTACCGTCAGATGGGAATGGTTTTCGGAGTCAATCGGCAGCAGAACATCATATCCGGCAAGTTGTACGAACTCAGGGGCGTTATACTCGAATTCTGACGCCCATTTCCATGGGCCTTCGTGCTTTTCGATGATGTTGTCATAGCGAAGCGTTTTGATGCGCTCTAGAACTTCTGACGATAACTCGGCTATTCTCATTCGTAGCACTCCGTAAAGGGACAACCTGAGTTTATCCTATTATGGGGGTTTGCCGGAGAACAAAGTTGTTCTATCCTGGAAAAGGGGTATCGAAATCAACATGGATAGACGCGTAACGCAATTAGCAGTTTGCGCTCCTGTACACGCTCATCTGCATTCAAACGCAAGAGCGAAACGGTTACACGTCCGGTAGCAGAAAGCGGATGTATCAATACGCCATTTAACGCAAAATGGCTGCCCCATATTGTCGTCGCGGGTTGTACAGTGGAACGATATCCTCTCCCGCAGACCAATCGACTGAACTGAGATCGCTGCCTTTATAGCTATTACACCAATAGCAGCTTAGACACAAATTGTTGGATGCGATCAACCCGCCATGCTTTTCGGCGATGATGTGATCAACAGCAAAGTCAATGGCACGTTCGCCTTCGGAAATACGGCAATATTCACAACAGTTGTTAGCGCGTGTCCTAACTTCTCGCCGTAGTGCCGCTGAAATGTACGTCTCACTCATTCATCTGACGATTTTAGTCTCAACCGGGCTTTAGCTTTGACCAGCGTTAGCAGGTGATCGATCTGTCGAAACTCGTCCATCTCGGCACGTTCTTCAGCAGAGAGGCTTCCATCACGATTTTTAGCTAGTAGAGCATGGGCGTGTTCTTGCAAGTCAGCAGGCAAGCGGTAACTGGCGATTTCCTCTAATGAAGGCGCTGACCCGAGAAAATCGGTAACAATATCCTTAACCGTTCTAATGTGAGTATCCGTCATCCCGACAATCCCCTATATTTATTCATCGCCCGTCGGTATGGTTGCCATCTGCTCGGCTTCGGCGGCTGCGCCCAACGATGCGAAGATAGCCTGCGCTTCGCGCCATCTGGCCGTACCCTGGACTGAATCGCCCTGTTTCAGATCATATTTTGCCCATGCCCGGAGCGTCCAGGCTTTTTCAGCCTTCAACCCGGTACTCTCACAGATCGTGAGACTTTCGGCAAAACAAGCCGGGGCGCTGTATGCCTTTAATTCCCCATTCGGATCACCAATCTTTACAGACGTATCGGACTCGGTGGCGGCAATACCCAATACGCGCCATGCTTCCGCGATGTGTTCAGGAACGCCCGATTCTGTGCCTAATGCCCAGGCGCGTTGCGCCGACACAATGGCCTCAGACAGCCGACGTTCACCCAGATAGGCTTCGGCCAGCAGGCGATAGGTTTCCGACAAGGGGCCGAATTTGCTGTTTTCCGAGAGGCTAATCACCTGGAGCAGCTTATTTTCGGCATCGGGATATGCGCCCAACCGAACCAGCGCGCCACCGATATTGTTGAGATACAATTTTTCAGCGTCACGGCGTCCCAACTCTGTCGCACGCTTCAACGCATCTTCATAATGAGTCAGCGCGCTCTGATAGTTGCCGCGCTTGTCTTCGATCATGCCCAGATTGCCGACTTGGAATAATGCCAATCCACGATCACCGATTTCCTCAAAAATTTTGAGCGCGCGTTCGCATTCTTGTGCGGCTTGCTCATACAGACCCAGCGTGCCATGAATGGCGGTCATCAGGTTCAAACTTTGCGCCAGTTGTGCCGGGTGATCTAGTTGCTCACTCAGCGCCAGTGCTTGCTCCCCCAAATTGAGCGCGTTATCCAGTTCACCCAAATAAAACAGACTCCAGCCGCGCATCCAAAGCGCCTTCGATAACTCCAAATTTGCCGAAAGCGTCCGCGCTGCCGCTTCGGCCCGCTCAATATAGTCGAGTGCCCCGCGAAAATCGCCCTGGTACATACGAAGCGCCGCCAAACCTCGTGCGGCACTCGACTGACCCAGCAAATCACCATTGGCATTGGTAATATGACTCATCGTGGCATAGGTTTCCCCGGCTTCCTCATAGCGCGCCTGCCAAGTCAGCATTTCACCCAGGCCGCTGTACACATTGCGTAGATCAGCATTGCGTTCGGCGGGCAAACTGCCTTCCTGCTCCCAATAGGTGAGTGCCTTGCGATAGTAGGCAATCGCGCTGTCTGGCGCATAGTTAAGCTGCGCGTGTCCCCCGGCGCGGGCATACCAATCGGCGGCACGGGCTGGTTCCTGGCTTTGCTCGTAATGCTCTGCGATATTGGCGGCATAAGCGTTTTGATTGGCGGAATAGACCGTCTCAAGCGTCTGCGCGATCTGGCGGTGCAGAGGGCTACGTTCAGCATCGGTCAGGTTATCCAGCAATCCGATGCGGAGCTTGTCATGAGCGAAGCGCCATTCCTCGTTAGCAACAGCAATGACCCCTGCATTCGCGCAGTCGGCTAGCCAGTTTTCCAGATCGATGCTCGGATCGATGCCACGCAGCATATTCAGGTCGAGTTGACGGCCAGCCAGCGCCGCCACCCGCAGCAATGGATAGGCCGTTTGCGGAACACGATTCAGGCGGCGTTGAACGATCTGGCGTACCCCTCCCGCGAACACCTGTCGCGGTAGCGAATCCCGGCCAATATCGCTTAGGCGGCCTGCTTCTTCGGCCAGCGCGCGCACGACTTCCACCAAAAAGAAGACATTGCCTTCGGTTTCTTTTTGTAGCAAGTCCAGGACATTTGGTTGACTGCCAACTGCGCCCAACATCGAAACACTAAGCTGGGCAATCGCCTCATTGGAAAGGCGTTCCAGAACAATCGACTGAGTGCCAGGCAATTCGGTGGGCAAATTGGGGCGCTCATCATTTCGATAGTCGCTGATAATCAACAAGGGCATGGTTTTAGCCAGTGTCACCATCTGTTTCAGAACATCCAGACCTTCATCGGCCAGATGAAGGTCTTCCAGAATTAATACGACAGGCTGCGGCTGAGTGTGGAACATATCCATGATCGTATTGATCAGGCGCTGCTGACCGGCTTTGCCTTCAAGTTCGGGCGCATCCGGGATTGGACGGCCTAATAAGTCGCTGATGTCCGGCACAATTTGCTTGATAACACTGGCATCCAGATCAGAAAGCTGCGTGGACAATACGAGACGACGCAGCGGATCGCGCCAAACCTCGTAGGTAAGTCCGCCTTCGGCCAACGCCTGCCCATTGAGTACCAACGCACCCTGAACTAATGCCTGTGTCCGCACTTCCTGCAATAATCGGGATTTACCCACGCCGCTTTCGCCGCCCACTAACCAGGTGGAGCCGTGGCCGTCGAGTGCCTGGGTCAGCGCATCTACTAACTGTGCCAACTCCTTTTCTCGTCCGATGAACTGAGCCGCCTGCAAGAAACTATCACGAACAGCAGAGGTTTCGAGGAGCGAAGCATGATCCATTGCCTTATTTATCAGCGCAATCGCGTCCTGTGCGCTCTGACAGCGATCTTTTGGCGATTTTTGCAGCAGTTGGCGAAGTACATGAACAAGTCCGGACGAAATATTTAGCCCCTGAAAATTGATCTCCGTAAATAGAATTTGTTGAATAATCTTCGATGGTTCATTCAAATTGTAGGGATGCCGTCCCGCGAAAATCTCATAAGCGATAATCCCGGCGGCATACAGATCGGCGCTTTCGTTTGCCGGATCGCTCTGCAAAACTTCGGGTGCCATGTAGGCGAATGTGCCAGAGAGAAGCGATTCGGAGTCTTCCTGGATTTGCTCACGTTTGATCGAAATACCAAAGTCCAGCAGCTTGACCTGATCCTCGGCGGTGACCAGCGCATTATCGGGCTTCAGATCACGATGCACAATGCCGCGCCGATGCAAATAGACCAATGCTTGCAGCATCTCGACGAAAAGCGCCACTTTTATTTCGAGCGGTTTGTCACGCGCGGCCACCGTGATCGGGCGGGCACCTTCCAGCAGGTTCATTGTGAAATAGGCTTGCCGTTCGTCATCAAAGCCATAATCCAGGACGCTGATGATGTGTGGATGGCGCAACGATGACAGCATTTCAAACTCGTGGGCAAGTGCTACCTGGGCATAAGTCGTACTCGCACCAGCATGATCAGTGACATCGAGTTGGCTGGCGGGCTTAAGTACCCGCTTTAATGCCACATTCTGGCGCTGAAGTCGATCAAAGGCACGGTATACAACCCCCATACCGCCGGCCCCCAGTTTATTGGACAAGCGATAGCGATTGTTAAGGACTAACGTCGAATCCATCATCAGGTACGCCCTCAAACACACCAACTCGCCTCTAATAGTACACCAGCTTGCGCGAACCTGTTAAAGTGCAGTGCTGAATCGAGACAAATAGTGGCTTAAAAAGATGGAGCGCAGCCTTTACAGACTGCGCTCCAAAAACATTATCGGGGATTGTGCTGGTTAGACTAGCACTGATACGGCTTATTGGCTGGGTGTCCGGCGTGCTTGTCCCAATTCAGCGCAGCAAAATCGGCGGGGTTCATAACACAGTTGAAGGTACGGGTCTCAGGCCCAACTTTTAGACGCGCAAAGAATTCACGCGGCACAAAGTCGATGATCTGCCATGTGGCCTTTTCTTTTTCTTTGTCGTCAGACTTGGTGCATAGTGTCTTGGCATCGAGCGTGTTGAGAACCGATTGAGGCACACTGATATGTACCGCGAACTGGCCGTTCTGGACATTGCTGGCCGCAGGCACGCTGATCTTGACTGTTGCCAGCATAGTGCCCCGGCGAATCTTATTATCATCACTATCGTGATCATCATGCTCAGATTTATTAGTGCGCTTGCAGAATACCGCGCCCGTCAAAACAGTGGGGTCAGATGCGTTGTTCGAGACGACGCTGGTGCGAATGGGGCTGCCTGAGCGTGTTTCGTGTGAGCAATCATCTTTGTCATCTTTATCGTGATCGTGGTCATCGTGTTCACCGTGACCCTTGCAACCGGGCGGGGCAACCAGTGCATTGACACTGGTACCATTAGCGTAGGGTACTGTGCCTGTGCTATAGCCATTGACTGAACCAGAACCCCAGCCCGCTCCCCAGGCGGCCTTTGACGGCACGAAGCTTAACAGGGCTAGAATGAGAAAAATGGGAACGATTAATCTTCTTTTTGACATCAGATTTTAACCCTTTTCTTGGCATCGTCTATAAACTGTTTTTCATTATTAGGAGTTACGCAGTTGAAGTCATTTTGAGGAGAAAGGCTGCGTTTTCAAGGCCATCATTCTCTCCTCAACTGCGTAACGTCTAATTATATAAACTAATAGATAAATGGGCAAGCACAGATGTCAGGAAATTGGCAAGAAATTCAGAATTGCCAATCAAGAATGATAAAGAACATAGCCGAATTTGAGTCTTGAGCGTTTAGGCGGAGCATGTTATAATTCGTTCCGTCGTGTGGACTGTCACACTTTCCCACGCCGGCATAGCTCAGCTGGCAGAGCACCATACTTGTAATATGGGGGTCATGGGTTCAAATCCCATCGCCGGCTCTATCTCGGAACTGCCTGAGATAAAGACAACTTTTTCAGCAAGTGTCCGCCCGGATAGCTCAGTTGGTAGAGCGTACCCTTGGTAAGGGTAAGGTCACGGGTTCAAATCCCGTTCCGGGCTTCTGCCTTGCGTTGTTACCACGTAAGT
>JBBSEU010000136.1:0-14739 GCA_038239365.1 Aggregatilineales bacterium | reverse complement strand
TTTGAAAACAAATTGTCAAAGCCTTGCGCATAGTCTTCTAATAACCCAGGCGCTGCGCTCACCGCTTGTCTCTTGCTCATGACTCACCTCCAGCTTCTGGTTTATCACACTTCCCTCTCCCGTGTCAACAAACTACCGGTAATAGTTTAATCTACTTGATTTGCGCTTTAGCGTAATGCTAATGGCGTGTAATTCTGACCGAAGTTTTTAGAGGACGAACAAAAGACCTATCAAGCTATGAATAGGTTGGGTTACTTCCCATCGTTTGCCGTATCAACCTTTTTTTGTGAGCCAGTCTTGCTTTTGGCTCGTCGTAAAATCGGGTTGCGTGGGACGTATACGCCTTTTTCGTCCTGCACTGTCTCGATCACATCCGAGTCTTTTTTGGCGGGGCGCGGCGGGATCGGTTCGGGCAAATCCATGGGCGGTTCGGGTGGCTTGCTCGGTATTGTGAGATTCGGACTCATCGGGTTCTCCGTAGCTGCTCGTGGTGGCGTCGGATCGGCTGGAGGCGGTGGCATATTGACGGCGTTTTCTTCGCCGGGCGCGGCATTCGCCGGTGCCTCAATTTTCGGCATTTGAACCGCCGGGCGCGGCACGGTTTCGGCTGCTTTACTGGTCAGTTTCGGTTGTTTGGGTGGCGGCAAAGCGGGTTGCGCGTTTGGGAACAAGTCGTGCCCGCCCAGCAGGTTGAGCCGCGTCCCGACCTGTGGATTCAGCAGAAAGTGCAGGCGACCCAGATCACTCACTTCAACATTGTGTTCCTTCGATGCTTTGACCATCTCGACCAGATGCAGCACGCGCGCTTTAGCTCTCGATTCTTCCTGCCACAATTCGCGGCGCGAGTCCATCACTTCTTTGGGTGGATCAAGGCTGATCTTGATGGCGTTACCGGGCGTCAGCGCCACACCCAGCTTACTTCGCATGGCGACGGCGTCCCGAACGGCTTCCTGAATAGTATCGATCAGCAGCAGTGGATCGACTTCCTGACGCCCGAATTGATACATGTGGCGCTTGACAATATCTGTCACGTCGCCTTCAATGCCGACGCGGATCGCCTCTTTGCTCATATAGCGAAGCGATTTCCACATGCTCTTTTCGGCATTCATCGGATTGAAGACGACGGTAATGCTGCACGTTACGTCATATGGAAAGTGATCGCTGGTCACGATCTGTTCCAGCTTGATCGGGATGGCAACCATGCCCTTGCCTTCGTGCTTCAGGAAATTCTGAACGGGACGAATCGGGTGAACGCCGCTCTCCACAAATCGCTCAAAATGATCGGTGCTGTCCAGGATCATCCAGACTTCACCATCGGGAACGTTCACCATCCAGATCGGGACAAATGGCATGAATCCGGCCATGACCAGGAAGAAGACGCTCAGGAACATGGGCAGCAGCCATTCCTGGGCGTTGTAGCTGCGCGTCGTATCGAACAGCCACCACAACATGCCCGCTCCGAAACACAGCACGGCCAGTGCCAGGCAGCCCAGAACAACGGTCAGAATGCGGCGTGCCCGCGCGTTTTTGGACGTTTTTGCGTTAACAAATTTAGCACCACTCATCGCCGCATTGACGACGGGGTGCATCTGCCGCTTAGAAGGTGGCTTGGCTGGCTCTTTGGGCGATTGGTGAGCGTCACTCATGGACTTTTATACTCATCTTAATCGACTGGAACGGGTGACTGAATACTGTACGCCAGATCGTCCAGGCAATCCGTTAATGATTGTACCACCAGATCGCTTACTTTCCGACCATCGGGCAAGTTTCCGCGCCGCACATATTCCATGCTAATCCAGCGCGTAACCCCATCGACAACAGGTCGAAAGGCCATATTCAATACATGAAAAAAACTGATGTGGTAGCTTGTCACCACACCATAAGTCGGCGATAAGCTGATCTGCTCGAAGCGTTCGCCAATCGGCATAAAGCTCATGTCTTTGGGAATCTTCAAATCGGGCAGGCCGAGTTCTTCCTGAATTTCGCGCAGCAGGGTATGTGCCGCGTCGAGGTCTTCCGGCTCACGCTTGCCGCCGATCAACTGAAACTGCGCCGCGTGCTCATCGTACTGCATCAGCAGATAATCCTGCCCGGCGCGCTGCCCCTTGATCACGGCGTTGACGGCGTATATTTCGCGTACCGGCGTCGGGTTGCTCACATTATCCTTACGCGAGTTCTCAACAGCGGCCAGCAGTTGGCGGCCATGCGCGGCCTCTACCGACTCGTTGACGCGGGCGTGCCAGTCCAGCGCCATCGGCACATTGTCGGCCAGATGAGCCGCCAGACTTCGCACAAATAAACGCGCCATTTCGCCATCAACGGCCACACCGCCCTCAATGCGCTGCACCAGTCGCAGCATCTGTAACAGATCGCACAACGCGCTGACATAGGCCGGATTATCGGTTTGGAGAAACGTCAGCTTTCCAGTGTCGCTCAGGCGCAGCAGCGCATCGAGCAGTGTCTCGCGGTTGGCAAGCTGCATCATGGCGGTATCTTTGTCAGGCATCGCATGGCCTCAATATAACACTGATGAACCCTGCGCCTAATTATACTCCTATCTGCTGCGCCTCTACTGTACGATTATCAGGCGCTCTCACCGATTGCTATTCGCATCTATGGGCTGATCGCCAGCGGCGCATAGGTTTTTCCAACAATGGCTTGTCCCGCCGGGCTTTGTGTCCAGGCGAAGAAGGCACGGTACAGATCATCATCGGGTGCTTTCATCCCGACAAACAACAGTGGTGAACGCAGGGGATAGCGCCGCTCCGCGACGGTCTGTGGGGTTGGCAGGATGCTATCTATCGGCAGCGCCCGCACGCCTCCCACACCCGATACATAGCGCATCGACACATAACTGATCGCGCCACGTTCGGCGGCAGTCAGCGAAAGTGCCTGTTCGCTGGTCGTTGCCAATCGTGCCGCGCCCGTCACTCGCCGCTCACCCATCACCAGCGCCCGAAACAAACCGCTGTCGCTGCTGCCCGGCTGCCGACTGATAACCGTAATCGGCAGGTCAGCACCGCCCAGCTCACGCCAGTTCAGGGTACGCCCGCTGAAAATATCGCGCAGTTGTTCCGGCGCTAAACTGCTGACCGGATTGGCCGCGTTGACCACCAATGCCAATCCGTCCTCTCCAATCGGCGTTGACCACAGCGGACTATCGGCGGGCAAATAGTTGGTCAGGGCAAAGGGTGTTTCACCCTTGCGGAGCCAATCCGTCACCGTTTGCAGATCGCCGCGCTCAATACTCCAGGCGATGATCGTCTGCTGCGGATGATAGGCTGCCGTCAGGTCGTGCAGCAGCGGTGCTGCTGAATGCTCAACCAGCAGGCGCAGTGAGGCCGTTGCGGGTGTCGGACTGGTCGGCACAATCGGGCCGCGACAGCCCGCCAGCGCCAACGACAGGATGGCAATCGTGCGTTTCGCGCGCTTCACAGGGCTAACCTGGCGACACCTGACCGACTCCGCCTAACGCGCGTTGGCAGCCACATTGAACCGCCTATGCACATTGATCACGCTGACTGATCCTTTCGAGGAGCATCAATGTTGATATAACAAATCGTGAAAAGAGTCGTGAATGCGCGTCAGGCCGGGGACTGGCTTACCTCCTTGCCAGCAGCGCGATAGTGCGCCAGAAACGCTTCTGCATACGAGGCAAACGTGCCAGCCAGAATGGCGGCGCGCATTTCACGCATAAGAGTGATCAAGACTGTCAAATTGTGCAAGCTGAGCAACTGGTAGCCCAGGATTTCGCCCGCCTTAAGCAAATGGCGAATGTATGCCCGTGAAAAGTGGCTACAGGCATAGCAGGTGCAGTCCGCTTCAATCGGCGCGGCATCTGTCGCGTAGTCCAGCTTGCCGATATTCAGCCGCCCGAAACGAGTCATGGCGGCACCGTGTCGGGCTAAGCGGGTCGGCAGCACGCAGTCGAAAATATCGATCCCGCGCGCGACGCCGTTCACCAAATCTTCAGGACTACCAACGCCCATCAGATAACGCGGTTTGTGAGCAGGCAGCAGTGGCACCGTTTCTTCAAGAGTTGCCAGCATTTGCGGCTTCGTTTCACCGACGGCCAGCCCGCCAACCGCATAGCCGGGCAGGTCGAGCGCCGTCAAAAATTCGGCAGAGGCCATCCGCAAGTCAGGAAAAATGCCGCCCTGCACGATCCCAAAGAGCGCCTGTCGCAGCGGATCGCCAGAGCGCAAATGTTCATCCCGACAGCGCAGCGCCCAGGCATGGGTACGGGCTACGGCGGCTTCAACAATCGCCCGCTCCAGTGGGGGTGGGCATTCATCGAAAGCCATAATCACATCAGCGCCCAGATTGTGTTGAATGCCGATTGATTTTTCGGGAGTGAAGCGGTGCGTCGAGCCGTCCAAGTGGCTGCGAAAGGTCACGCCCTCATCGTCAATGGCGCGCAAACTGCCCATGCTAAATACCTGAAAGCCGCCCGAATCGGTGAGCATCGGGTTAGGCCAGTTCATAAATTGGTGCAGGCCGCCCATCTGCGCCACCAATTCATCGCCGGGGCGCAAATACAAATGGTAGGTATTGGAGAGGACAAGCGACGCGCCCATCTCGCTCAGTTCGCGTGGCTCAACAGCTTTAACGGCGGCTTGCGTGCCGACGGGCGCAAAAACGGGCGTTTGCAGGTCGCCGTGTGGCGTGTGAAAAACACCCGCCCGCGCGCTGCCGCTGATCGCCTGTAGATCGAACTTGAACAAGAATCCACCATTGGGTCACTGACTGAATAGGCGAGTATAACAGGACTCGACAGATTTTTCGAGAGTGATCCGGCTCAAGGGCTGCTGACAATCCGCAAAATGCTGTCGAGCATGATCAGCGCCGTCAGGCTGTGGACGCCATGTCCGCGCGTGAAGGCAACGGGCGAACTCCAATCGTGCGCGTAAAAGGTGGTCATGTGAATACCGTCCTGGTCGAGTCCCCGGTTCGGGATCGTGGCCGCGACCAGATCGAAATCCCACAGTGGCAGCTTGTAATCGGCGGTGATCTTGCGTATCAGTGTATTGTTGATGTCGCTGCCTTCAAACCGATCCGCCTTTGTGCCCAGAATCGGGATCACGCCCTGATTGATCGCGTATTCCACGATTTCCCGCAAATCCTGATCGGTCATCTGGGGCTGCCCAACATCGTTCGTGCCAAGCTGAATGATCAGGATACTTGGATTCGAGCGGCGAATCTCACAGGCCAGCATGTTTTCAGACGCGGTACACAGACCGCGTTCTGCCCACATCGGGTCAAGCACTGACCAGGTATGCAGCCCGCGCCGCACAGCCACGCTCTCGTGTGCGAACGATCCGGCAAAATAATTGATCGTCGGTTGCAAATAGCCATAATCGCCCAGGTTGTAGGGGCCGCTGTCGAACCGCTCCAAAAAGTAGCCATGTTCGATGATGCTGTCACCCAATGCCGTAAACGAGTGAGCATTACGGCGCAAGGCTTGCCCATGTGCGTAAATCGCGCGGATATTTTGCGCGGCGCTGTCCGACAAATAGACGATCTTGCTGATGTCGATGCCGTTGATCGTGGTTGGATGCGGCGGGATGGGACTGGCGGTTGACGTGATGATGCCCAGGTCAGCAACGCGCGTCGGAGTTGCCGTCTGGCTGGCTATCGTCGTTTCGGTTGGAGTCGATGTTTCCGTTGGGATTGGCTCAGTCGGGGTGGCCGTCGCTGGAATCGGAAACAACTTTGTGCGCGATGGCGTGAGCGTTGGCGCGACGTAAACCGTCGGCGTGATGTGGAGCGGGATGAGCAGCGTTTGCCCGGCATAAATTTTATCGGTATTGGCGATGTGATTTGCGGCGGCCAGTTCATCGACGGACACACTGTACAGCGCGGCAATGCGAAGTAACGTTTCGCCCGCCTGCACCACATGCGTTACCATGATTTTATTGCCGTTCGGTGTGGCGGTTAGCTGCGCCGAACCGATATTGATATTCGCGCTGAACAGGACGATCCCCAACAGGATCGCCCCAGCGATCCGAATCACCACGAAAACGTCTCGTCCGTTGATGGGGCGGGCGGGGCACTTGGCACGGCAGGCAAGGTTGGCACGTCGGGTTCAGCGGCGGTGGAAGTCCAGAAGCCCCCCAGCCACGTGCGAAGCTGTGCCAGACCGTCGGGCGTCAGGCGACAGGCGGCCTCGACTCGTCCGGGGCCGAACGCATAAATACGCGCGAACTGATCCCGAATCACGAAAATCAGGTAGTCACTTTCCCAACGAGCGCGCGTCCACAAGAATGCGATTCCATCCGGGCGCTGAATCAGTTCCAGAAAACGATTACGGTTCGGTTCGTTGATCGCGCCCAACGAGAAGTGAATGCCAATCATGCTGTGCAGCAAAAAACTGACTTCCAGCGCGCCGCTCGAACCGTGAACCTCAATGGTCATCACGGAAGCGGTATCCTGGCTGGCGAACTGCGCGAAACCGTGCTTGCGAGTCTGGCCGGGCTTTGGCGCAAAGGTCATCGTCGAGAGCAACGGCGGGCTTGGGTAGCGGCGTATCAGTTCCACATCCAGATCGATCTTTCCGGCGAAAAAACCTTGCAGCAGATACGGCGCACCACTCTGAATCGAGCGTTGATGGCCGCTCTCGTTCAGGTCGGCGGCCAAACGCTGCCGATCCTCGTTGGTGATGCGGCTGGTAAATTCGCGGGTGATGCGTACCAGTTCCTCAACCGGAATGCCGTCCACGTAACCGGGCAGTTCGTCTATCCCGGACGCTAGATTATAGTGGGCACCTGAAACCGGATCGTGGCGGTCAGTCATAGGATTCTCTCAAATTTTTCGGCGCAACGCTGTTCGGCATTATATCCTGAATATGCCAATCATTGACCTCTCTATTTCATCTCACTGGCTGCCGCCAACGCTGCGCCGCCAACACTGGCCGCCGCCGCCGGATCGCGCACACCTTCAAGCACAACAGCGACGGCGATGCTGTTCCCGGATGGCAGATCGATAAAGCCGATGAACCACGATACCGCGTTATTTTGCGGGCCGGTGTAGGCAAAACTGGCATGACCATAAATTGTCAGGCCGCTGCGGGCGGCGGCTTGCGCGGTGCCCTGCGTGGCAGCGGTTCGCATCGCCAGCCGAATCGAATTGGCGATCTCCTGAGTCGTGACGGCGGGCTGCTGCGTCGGCACATCGAGCGGCTGCCACTTGTTCGAGTCGGGCGCGCGCGTGGCATCGGCCATGAACAGCGATACCGCGTTGCCGTGATTGGCGATAGTCGCCGTCACAAGTGCCATTTGCAGCGGCGTCACGGTGAGCGCGCCCTGTCCTGCGCCTTGCGCTTGCAGAAGTAGCGGATCGTTGGCAAAAGCGTAGAGCGCCATCGGCGGCGGCCCGGCCAGCGTCTTGAAACCGTTCAGCGTCGGCGCGTTTAATAATCCGAACGCCTCGAATGTCTGTTGAACAGCGTTGCGATGATCGACAGCCGCATTTGCAAAGGGTAATGGGCAGGCATTCGCGTAGGCCAGCGCCAACGTTGAGGAATCGCGTACCAACCCGCAGGTCAGTGACAGGTAATTCAGGTTGAGCGGCGTGCTGGCATTGGCCGTTGGGGAATCGAGCGTCACTTTATCGCTGAGCAGCGCGCCCAGGATGACCGTTTCGAGCGCGCCGCCCGGCTGATAAACGCCCTGTGTGACCCGGTTGAGGAGGGGTGCCGCCGGGTCTTTGAGCAGTTGATCGAATTCACTATCCAGCGTATTGGCGTCGAACGAGGGCGCGCTGACCATCGCCCGCACCGCACCACTCGGTACGTCAATCGCCACTACCGCGCCGCGATAGGGTTTGAGCGCCGCGACTATCGCCTGTTCCAATGACAGATCAAGAGTCAGCCGGACATCGCTGCCCATTTGCGGACGGTGCAGGATGTTCTCGGCAAGTTGTCCCCAAAAATTGAGGCGATCCGTGCCGCGCAAAGTGGCGTCAAAGGCTTCTTCAACGCCGCCCGTGCCGTGTACCAGACTGTAATAGCCGACGGCGCTCAACGTATCCGGCTGTAAGTAATCGCGTCGAGTGATCGCTTTCCCCGATGGTGATGTGCCGACGATCACCGTCTCGGCCAATTTTTGCCCGGTTCGATCATAAATCGTGCCGCGCTGAATCATCCGCTCCGCTTCGACCAGACGCGGGTTATCACGCCGAGCCAGCATATCATCCGACGCGAAAACGCTCCAATACATGAGGCTGGCCGCCACTCCCATGAACAGGATCAACACGGCGGCGGTCAGACGATTCAGGCTTCGTGCCATATCAGGAGTCGCTCACGATCAGTAATAATCCGATCATCATAAAATTGACGAGCAGCGAACTTCCCCCATAACTCAAAAAGGGCAGTGTCACGCCGGTGAGCGGAATCAGCTTGACCGTCCCGGCCATGATCAACAGGCTTTGTGTGGCAAAAGTGATGCCGATCCCGGCGGCGACCAACGCTCGAAAGGGATGCGCCTCTGATGCCGCCGCCAATTTGAAGGCGCGCAGCGTCAGAATCGCCAGACAGCCGACCACGACCAATGTCCCCAACAGCCCGTATTCCTCACCAATCGCCGCGAACACAAAATCGGAATGTACGACGGGGATATACGTTGGCGAACCCTGCCCGATCCCCTGCCCGAACACGCCGCCCGCCGAAAAGGCCAGCAAACTTTGCACGATCTGAAAGGCGCGGCTGTCGGCTTCCGGCCAGGGGTTGAACCACACATCGACGCGCAGTTGTACCACATCGAAAGCGAAATAGGCGATCACGCCCACAACAAACAGCATCAATAAACCGCCGCCGATGTACAGCGTCCGTCCGGTAGCGACGTACAGCATCCCCAGGAACACGATGAAGAACAGTGTCGCCGTGCCCAGATCGCGCTGCCAGATCAGGATCACAGCACTGACGCCCCACATTGCGACCAGCGGAGCCAGGTAACGCGGCGACGGCAAATAGATGCGCCCGATGCGCGCGCCGGAAACGCTCAATAGATCGCGGTTATCGGCCAGATAACTGCCCAAAAAGACGACCAATACCACTTTGAGCAGTTCCGAAGGCTGAAAATAGGCGTCGAAAATGCCCAGCCACAGACGCGGCCCGGCACCGGTTGGGTTGCGCCCCAATATGATGGTTGCCGCCAATAGCCCGACTCCGCCGACCAGCCACAGGTAACGATAGCGGCTCAACCAGCGCAGATGGCGCGGCGTAAGCAGCAGCCCGATCATCACCCCAATCGAAATGAGCAGCCACACCGTTTGGCGCGCCGCAAAGGGCGGTGCCAGCCGATCAATGAGCGTCAGTCCCCAACCTGACAGCAGCATTACAATCGGGAAGATGAACGACTCTCGATGTGGCAGCCGCCGATTGAGTACGACATGCCCGGCCACCGCACAGCCGCCCCACACGACGATATGCCACATATTCAACAGGTCTGAAAGACCGTGCCCGCGCGCGGCGATGAACGACAGGTGATTCACGACGACGAACAGCGCCGCCAGCATCAGCAAAAATCGTTCGCGGGCGGCACAGTCCACTTCTGGCCGATCCGTATCGAAGATGAGCGTGCGCGACTGTGGCGTGCTGTCAGTGATCATGTTTCTACCTTGCTACGATCAAATATTCGCCTTCGGGAATCACATTCTGCTCAACCAGTACCCGCATCAAAATTTCCAGCGCAAAGTAACCCCGTTCGCCGCTGCGGATTTGCTCGATCACTGCCCGGTCACTATCGTCATAACCACCCATGTTGATCGTCAGGGCGTTGCTGCTCTCAACTGACCAGCGTTCGCCGTCCAGGATCGAGTAATTGATCTCCAGATGTTCACCGATCAACTGTTCAAGCTGGCTGTAGTGCAGTTCATAGCGGGCAACACGCGGCGGAATGAAGACGGTCATCTGTGCGGCACCAACGGCGATGGGCGCGGCAGCCTGTGCCCTGGCCTGCTGGCGAATGCGCTGTGCTGCGCCCTGAAACTGTGTCCAGGCCGCCTCAGCATAGGGCAGATAAGTGATCTGGCGCGTCTCCGTCTTGATCACCAGTGGCAGTGTGCCGAAGTCTTCCGGCAAATTGGCGGCATAGGCACGCTGCCAGCGCAGACGCTCATCATCGCCATCGGTACGCCAGTTGGCACGCAGCAGATCGCCACCGGGTAAGGCGACTACCCAGAAGCGATCCAGGCTGAGCATGGCGGGCATCCGTTCGGTCAGCTTGAGGCGCGTCTCAATCACGGGCGTCCACTCAAGCGCCAAGGCCTGGTCAAGCGCCGCCGTGACCTGTCGCTCAAATACGTCGCGGTTGCTGTTGCGAAAAGCGACGCCATGAAATTCTGCCGTGAAGTAGGGTCGTTTGGTTTCGTGCAGCACCACCTCAAGGCTCAGGCCAGAGGCTTCGTGCTGGATCGGATCAACGTTTGTCGTCTGTTCTTTCGCCATAAATCCGTTGGAGTTGTGCCGGTAAGCCTGCAAGATTCTTAGTCAAGCGTGCAAGTTTACCGCGTCCCCAGCGTTTTGGATCAAACGTTCGCTAAGTCGCGCCTGATGTTCAAACGTCAGGCGCAGCGGATAAGCACCCTAGCCCGTCGTGAGTCGCCCGAACGAACTTGCCACGAATAATAAAATCGCGCAGCCGCAGCTAAAAATAAATGGCGTCAGCACGACGGCGATACAACCGCGCAGCCAGTCGAATTTGTGAACGCGCGACGTATAATAGATTTGCGCGATGAGCAGCCCAATCGCGGCAATCCCCGAAATGTTTGTCGCCAGTGAGAGCGCATTCGATTGTGCTGCCAACGACGCGCGCGAACTGAGCAGCGGCAAGATGATCGGAACCGTCCCGACGATCACACCCACGATCTGAATGCGTAACATGGCGTGTAAATACTCTGCCCAATCGCCCTGACCGCCCAATGCCATAACGCTGAACACATTGACCAACGTGTTCCATACCAGAAAGCCAACGACGCCCAGCGCCGCGCCAATCCCCGCATAGACCAGCACCAGCGATGATCCAAGCGCGACGATTTGATTGATCGCTTTTTCGGTGGCTGCCTGTCGTACATTGGCCGTTGCACTGCCAGTCGTCGGCGGCGTTAATGATCCCGCACTTTGACGAATCGCCGTGAACGACAGCATAAAACTGACGACCAGCACAACGAACAAGAGCGCCAATTCAAGCAGCAGGGTCAGGAGCGAGTCGGTGGTTGAAGTGGCGGCGGGACCGCTGCCGCTGACCTTTGCGCCCGGTTGACTGCCTGACGGCGGGCCGCTCAATAGTTTGATGGCATCATCGGCGGGTAATTCGGTGAGCTTTTCGGCCAGTTCGCGCACTTCGGGATTATCGGCCTGGGCTGGATTCAAGGCCAGTGCCCGCGCCAGATAGACTCGCCCGCCCGCTTTATCACCGCTGGCATAACTGCCGAAGGCATTATTCACCTGACCACGCGCCAAAGCAATGTTATTGGTAGAAGCCGCGTTAAGCTGCTCGATTTGCTGACTCCAGTTGGAGGCAGTGCCCGGCGGCGGGCTGGAGTCGGAAGGCGATAGTTGGGGCGGGTTTGGGTCGGCGGGGGCACTTGGCGCAGCCGCCTGTGCCTGTTTCGATTCGATATGCCGGACAGCGCGTTCGGCAAGCTGGCGCAAAGCAGGCTCGGAATCGCTGGTACTCACTTTTTGCAGGGCATTTAAGGCGCGCGGATCGCCGCTGTTGGCAAGCGCGATAATTGCCTGTCGTCGTTGTGCTGGATCGGAGTTTTGTAGTTGTTGAAACAAGATGTTTTACCTGCTATTGTGCAAGCCGAATAAATTGTGTCAGCTACTTGAGCGGGCGTTTGCCAATCTCGATGATACAGGCTTCGTCCCCGGCGGCCAGACAATGAGTCTCGACGACGCTGAATTCTTTGCCGCCGCTTGTCCAGGCCAGCCCTTCTTGCAGGATGCCTACCGCCAGATGACAGCAAGCCGCTTCACTGTGTCGTCCCCAGCAAACCGGACAGCGTTCGATGACCCACTTATAACTTTTGTCGTCCTCACCGAGCGTGACCACCTGATTGGTGAAGCGATTGAAAACCATCGCAAACATATCGAAGCCAACATGCAGCTTCATACCCAGCGGCAGCATCCGCACTGGCAAATCGGCGATACCCACCAGCGGATTAAATTCACGCAAGCCCCCGGTCAGGCAGGCACGCCCCACCTTGCGGTTGAAGTCGCGGCCACGCTCCGCGCCGTAAACTGCTTCGACGGCGGCTTGCAGGCTGCTCACATACTCGAATGGAAAATCCAGGTCAAGGCTGCCGGACGGTGGATGCTGTGCATACTGCTGCAACCCGGCATCTTCGAGGATTTGTTTGTATTCATCTGGAGTCGCCATTTCCTGGGTAGCGTGCAGGATAATGCGTCCCATCTTGCTTGGATAGAAATATTGATAGTTCGGCGTCTGATCGGGCTGTTCGGTCATTTCGACTCCGTTGGATAATTACCAACTGTTGAGTATACAAGGTTTTTAGAGCCGCAACAGCCAACCAAAATCAAACATGCACGCCTGTCAACCCGTCGGCCAACCCTTGAGGATCGTCGCGCCGCCCGACTCCATGGACTGCGTGATCGAATATTGACCCAGACCCGCCGGGATCAGTGTCGAGCGCCCTTTGTTGACCGGGACGCCGTTAATCATTACGTCCCCTTCAATCACGGTGAGCACATGACACGTCCCTTCTGTAGAAAATGTTGTCTTGGCAGCAGCTAGCCGAAGCCGATCCAGCGCGAAGTATGGCCCGCGAATCAGTTGATCGACCCAGCCCGTTTCGCCAAAAGCGGAGTGACCTCGATAGGCGATCTTGGATTCGCTGAGCGGCTGCAAATTCATCACCTGGATCGCTTTTTCGAGGTGCAGTTCGCGCGCCTTACCGTCTTTGTCCACGCGATCCCAGTCATAAACGCGGTAGGTTGTGTCTGAGGACTGCTGCAACTCGTAAATCATGATGCCGGGGCCAATCGCGTGCGGTGTGGTCGCTGGTACATACACAAAATCGCCCGCCTGCACTGGTACATAGGCTAATGTATCGCGCGCCTGTCCTGCCGCCACCATCGCCCGATATTCGTCAGTGGTCATGGCGTGGGATGCGCCAAAGGCCAGCTTCGCGCCCGGTTCAGCACGCAGCACGTACCAGCATTCGGTTTTACCGCGCGGCTGATGTTCAATCGCCATCGCCTGTTCATTGTTCGGGTGAACCTGCACCGAAAGCCATTC
Source organism: Aggregatilineales bacterium (assembly GCA_038239365.1). Classification (GTDB taxonomy): domain Bacteria; phylum Chloroflexota; class Anaerolineae; order Aggregatilineales; family UBA2796; genus JBBRMW01. The sequence continues at coordinate 1,480 of JBBSEU010000136.1, read as the reverse complement.
GTGCGCGTCCAGAAACTTGACCAGCAGCGGGAAATCGTCGCCTTCGCGTGGGCCAAGCGCATCACCCAGTTCATGCAGCGCATCGCGCAGCGTTCGCCCGGCCAGTTCGCCGTTTTCGATCACACTGGTTGAGTAAATCTCCCACGATTCCCCGATCTTTTGGCCGGGCGGGAGTGGCTTGCCAAATTCCGTTTCGAGCAGACGGCCACCCCAGGGGCGTTCGGATAAGATCGGCTTGAACAACAGTGGATAAAGTTCCATCAGTATCATTACCCTTTGAGCGGCAAAATCAGATCATAAGGGAAGTCGGTCAGGTGATGCAACACGCCATTCTGATCGAAATAGACCGTATCTTCGACGCGCACGCCGTAACCCTTGTCAGGGTAATACAGCCCCGGCTCAATCGTGAACACATTACCCGCCGCCAAAGCCCCGCCGCGCGTGTAGTTGCTCATGTGCGGCGCTTCGTGAACGTTCAGGCCGAGACCGTGCCCCAACCCGTGATTGTAACCATCCATTGAGCCGGGATGACTGCGTGAGGTCTTGTGTCCCTGCGACTCGAAGTAATCATTCACACGGCCTTGATAGAGCGATCCATCATCGCCCACTTTCACCGAGTCGGCCACGATATTGAACGCACCCATGACCTGATCGTAAGTCGCCTGGACTTCGGGCGTTGCATAGCCAATTGACCAGGTGCGCGTCATATCGTGATAGTAACCGTTTTCGGCCATACGCGGATAGAAATCGAAGACGATGCTCTGCCCCGTTTTGAGCGTCTGATCGTCTTCCCCTTCGCTGTGGGGAATACCCGCGTCGCGCCCCTGTGCGAAGATCATGCCGTGCGCGTTTTCGAGGCCGCGCTCCAGATTTTGCAAGCGGATAAAGCGTTTGACCGCGCCAATGGTCAGCGGTTGGCCGTTCGCATCTACCACATTGCCGTCGGCGTCGGCGTGGTGCTGGCTAATAAAATCGCGTGTCGCCGTTACGACTTCCGCAGACAACCGCGCCGCCAGTTTCAGTTTGATGATCTCATCCGGGTCTTTGGTTTCGTAGGCGTCCTGAAACAGTTCGCCCGCCTGAAAATCGTAGACGACTTCGACATTCGGCAAGTTGGGGAATACTTCATGGATCAACCAGGCGACGCGCGTCACATCCGCCGTCCCATAGAAGCCGATCCGTCCGCTCAATCCAAGTTTATCGAACACGGCGGCCATGTATTCACGCTCGAAAGCGGGTAAATCGCTTTTGTGGCGCTGCCGGATTTCGCCCGCGTCAAAGTCGAACGGCGTGTAGATTTTGTGACCGCTTTTGCCCGCGTTATCGATCTCCATTGGGCTGACAATCGCAACGGGTTCAGCGCCGCGTTTCTTGATCACCCAGCCGCCCGCATCCGCGCCGTTCATCAGGTAGGTGCGGTGCATATTCGGTTCTTCGCCACCATACACGAAGATCACATCCAGGTTGTATTTGCCCATCA
>JBBSEU010000135.1:0-14806 GCA_038239365.1 Aggregatilineales bacterium | reverse complement strand
CACGTTGGACAGACGGAAGGCCGCGCCGTCCGTTTGCCACCCCATGAGCCGCGCCACCCACTTGAATTAGAAGAAATTGATACGCCCGCACATCAGGCGGCACTGTATCTGGCACATCTGATGGAAGTGCCAGTGCTGGTTGAGGATCGGGGCTGAACCGACGTTCCTGATGATCAATTGTGTCATCACTATTTAAGCAATGGCTATACAGATGCCCAATAACTATCGACAGGAAGTTTTCAACGTGCTACTGGCACAACTGCTGCAACAGCGAGGCGTTGTGGCTGCACCTGAAAACATGATTCGGCATGGCGTACAGCAAAGCCGTAATATGCCGGATGTGATCGTGAATTTTCGTGGACTGCGGCTGGCGATTGAAGGTGAAGTAAGTAATACACAGGATGCTCACAATAAGGCGATCCATTCCGCTCAACGACGAGTCGAAAATGGTTTAGTGCATATTGGTGTAGCAGTCGTCTATCCAGCGGCACTGCGACAGGTCGATTTCACGAAATTGCAAAGCGCACTAGCTGAAAGTGAACTGAGCATCGCCATTATCACCGAATCGAACATCACGGAGTTTATGACGGGAACCGTGGTCGCGCTCGAACAGGCGCTGCGTACCGCCTTTGAACACCTCGTTCAAGAGGATGTGGTGGCTGAGGCCGTGAATCAGTTGGACAGCGCCATTGAGGTTTTTGCTACGGCGCTGTCTTCTCAGGAAGGCACAACCCAACGCATCGCGCGGGTACTGGGTGTGCTGGATGCTCCACCGGACGACTTGAGCGATGATGACGCTCCGGTTGCACCGCCCACCAAACACTTGCGTGACCAAAAGGGGGCTGCGCGACGCATTGGTGGGTTGGTGATCGTAAATGCCTTGATCTTTCAGGAGACGCTTTCACAGCATGACAACCGGGTTAGCTCGCTGCGGCGCTTGATCGAAAAGAACGAAAAAGAAAAAGGGGACTTGATCGGCGCGTTTTGCCAACTCTGGCAACTGATCATGGATGAGATCGATTATTACCCGATCTTCAATGTCGCCAAAGAAGTGATGCTGGATTTATCGGCACATGCCGATACGCTCCGGGCATTTCGTGGGCTGGCACATACGGCGCAGCAGATCGTATCCAACCGGGCGGCGCTGCGCCATGACCTGATGGGGCGCATCTATCATCGGCTACTAGCCGATGCGAAATACCTGGGCACGTATTACACCAGTATCCCGGCGGCGGCCATGCTGTTGCGGCTGGCTTTTCAACCCGAACAATGGCCGCTGGCCTGGGGACAGGTGTCCGATCTGGAAAAGCTGCGCGTGGCTGATCTATCGTGCGGTACAGGAACGCTGCTGACGGCTGCCGCAGACGCAATCACACACAATTACATCAATGCGATGGTGGACAAGGGTGAGCCGGTGGTTTATGACGAACTGCAAAAAGTGCTGGCCGAAAAAATACTGTATGGCTATGATGTACTGCCGTCGGCAATTCACCTGACTGCGTCAACATTGGCGCTGCGTGCCCCGGAAAAATCGTTCGATCAAATGAACCTGTTTAGTTTGCCACTGGGCGGAACTGACCTACGCCTGGGCAGCATCGAATTTTTGCAGAACGAAACGATCAGTTTTTTGGATTTGTTTGGTGCGGCATCCGCCCAGCAGGTGACGGGTAAAGGTGTAAAAGATCGGCGTGAAGCACCTATGCCGGAACTTGACCTGGCCGTGATGAATCCGCCGTTTGTGCGAAGCGTGGGCGGCAATCTACTGTTCGGCTCGATGCCCGAAAGCGAACGAAAGCCGATGCAGAAAAAGCTGCAAAAACTGGTCCGAAACAATGAGTGGACGAATACGACTGCCGGGTTGGGATCGATCTTTGTGGCAGCGGCTCATAATCACATCAAAGTAGGCGGGCGACTGGCGTTGATTTTGCCTAAAGCGTTGCTTTCGGGCGTGGCCTGGGCGAATACCCGCGACTTGATCAATCGGCATTATCAAATTGAATATTTGATCGCCAGTCATGACTCGGAACGCTGGAATTTTTCGGAAAGCACCAGCCTGAGTGAGGTGATGCTGATAGCGGTCAAGCGTGATCATGTCACCACGACATCCGGTGAAAACCCCGGTCATACCAACGCAAGCAGTTCCACCAAAGTGTATACCATCCCGAACCCACTGGTACACAAGCGACGGCGTGCCAATGAAGTGACCGCCGTGAACCTGTGGCGCAACCCGACAACGGCCTTCGAGGCCTTAGCCGTCACGAATGCGCTGCTCAGCGGAGAACAACACGGGCAAACCCTGATGAATGGACAGGGCGCGCTGGACATTCGGCTGGGCGAACAAAAACTGGGTGAAGCGGTGCAGATTCCCTGGGAGACCGTCAAACATAACTGGCTGCTGCCGTGCGGCTTTGCTCAGTCCGATCTGACGCGCATTGCCTACCATTTACTGGAAGGGCGCTTATGGATGCCCGGTTTTGGCGAACAGGGGCAGATTCCCTTATGTCGATTGGATTATCTGGGCAGCCTGGGGCCAGATCGCCGCGATATTCACGATGGATTCAGCCTGAGCAACAGTCCGACGCCGTATGCTGCCTTTTGGGGACACAACGCCGAGGAAATGACGACTATCGGGCAGCAACCCAACCGTTACCTGATGCCACTCCAGGCAGCGAAAAAAAGTCGTCCATTACGTCGCGTTGAAAGTTTATGGCCGTTAGCCGGGCGGATATTGATTGCAGAACGGCTCTGGCTTACGACACAATGCCTTTTTACAGTTTGTCTCGATCAGCCTGTGTTATCAAATACTTGGTGGTCATTTACACTGAGAGCTAATGCAAAAGACCATACACAAAAAGCGTTGGGTCTTTGGATGAACTCTACATTGGCTAACATCATCTTTCTGTCTCATCGCGTTGAAACGAGGGGAGCGTGGATAGATTTTAAGAAACCAACACTCGAAGCATTGCCAGTGCTGGATGTGCGGACGCTGACCGAAAACCAGATGGTACGCCTGGCTGCTGCCTATGATGCGGTTGCCCACCAGGACTTGCAACCGTTCCCGCAAATGGCCGCGGACCCGGTACGTGCAGAGATTGATCGGAGTCTGGCCGAAGTGTTTGGCTGGCCTGATCTGGGGCGGCTGCGAGTCATTCTTGCGCGTGAGCCAGTGGTGTGTATGCGTCGTTTGTAGTTAACTCGACGTCCCACCACTCAGCGAAAATTCAGGATCACCGCCAACCCAAAAGGAAAAATTGTTCATGTTGAAAGTTATTTACGATACCGACATTGGTTCGGATATTGATGATGCGATTTGTCTGGCCTATTTGCTGGCACAACCGCAATGTGAACTGCTTGGCATTACGACGGTCAGCGGCGAAACGAACAAGCGTGCCATGCTTGCCAGCGCGTTATGCAAAGTTGCCGGGAAAAACATCCCGATTTATCCCGGTGTGGAAAATCCGCTGCTGGCCTACCAGCGTCAGCCGCATGTGCCCCAGGCCGTCGCGCTGGGCAAGTGGCCGCACGATCAAGACTTTCCACAGGGGCAGGCGATTGAATTTATGCGCCGCACGATTTTGGAAAACCCCGGCGAAGTGACGCTGTTGGCAACCGGACCAATGACCAATATCGCGCTGTTGTTTGCGATTGATCCGCGTATCCCAACCTTGCTGAAAGGATTGGTGATGATGATCGGCGTGTTCACCAATGAATTGAGCGGGGTTGGGCCGTTGGAATGGAACGCCATTTGTGATCCACACGCAGCGGCGATGATTTATCGCGCTCCCGTCAAGGTGCATCGCTCAATTGGACTGGATGTAACCTGTCAGGTGATGATGGACTCGAAAACGGTCAAAAAGCGGTTTGAAACGAAATTGCTGCAACCTGTTCTCGATTTCGCCCAGGTCTGGTTTGAGCAGCGCGACGTGATCACTTTTCACGATCCGCTGGCAGCAACCACACTTTTTGATAATGAGATTTGCTCCTTTGTAAAAGGGACTGTTGAGGTAGAACTGACCAGTCCACGCGCCGCCGGGATGACCTACTGGTCACCGACAGGTGCTAACAGTTTGCATGAGGTGGCGTTAGGTGTTCGCCCGGAACGTTTTTTTGACCATTATTTCGCTACGCTGAATAATCATTAGCCTATACTAGTTTCATCAAAATTTGCATCTTGCGCGTATATTGTATACAGTATATAAAATACAACTAAGGCATTCAGATGTCAAACGGTTTTCTGCCCATTACACGCCCCACAAGTCTGAGTGAGCAGGTTGTTGAACAGGTACGCACCGCGATTATTGAAGGCCGTCTCAAACATGGGGATCGTATCACCGAGGCGATGCTAACCGAAATGCTGGGTATCAGCCGGACACCAATCCGGGAAGCCCTGATCCTGCTGGCGCGTGAGGGTTTGATCGTCAACGCACCCAACCGGGCAACCTTCGTGCGGGTATTCAGTGCGTCGGATGTTGAGCAGATTTTCTCATTCCGTACCACGCTCGAAAACTTTGCCGGAGAACTGACCATCGGAAAGCTGTCGCCGATGGATATAGATTGGCTGCACGCCTCTATCGAGAAGCAGCGGGCGGCGTTGCACGCCGATGATTTCAAGGCCGTTCGGAGCGTCGATATGGCTTTCCATGAATATCTGGTTGTTCGCAGTGATCATCCCATTTTGCTACGTGCCTGGCGTGAGATCGTGGCACAGATCGCAGCAGTGTTGTATCTGCGCGCGGAGGCGATTCACGATTATGACGAGTACCAATCGCTGCGTGATCATGCGGCTATCGTGGAAGCGTATCAGTCCAGAGATTTGGCTCATCTAAAGATGCTCAATGAACAGATCAATCAGCGAGTCGCGGCGGAATGCGTGCGCGCCGTAGAGTCTGCACGCCGTTAAACAAACTACTTTTAAGGAGACATTTTCGTGACAACTATTGCGCTATTCGGGGCAGCGGGCAAAATCGGTTCGCGCATTGCTGCATTGTTAAAGGCAGACAGTGCTTACCAAACGTTATTTGTGGAGAGCGGCGAGGTGGGCGTTCAACGACTGCGTGGAGCGGGTCTGACGCCAACACCCCCCAATGAAGCCGCCACGCAAGCCGATGTAATCATCCTGGCCGTACCTGATCTGTTTATCGGGCAGATCGCCGGGGAGATCGTGCCGCTGCTCAAGCCGGGCGCACTGGTTATCGGACTTGACCCGGCAGCGCCGCACAGCAGCAAACTTCCGCCGCGCCCCGATATTTCGTACTTCATCACGCATCCCTGCCATCCACCTGTATACAATGATGAGACTGAAACGGCTGCCCGTACTGATTATTTTGGGGGTGTTGCCAAACAGAATATCGTGTGCGCGCTGATGCAGGGGCCGGAAGCCCATTATGCCCTGGGTGAAGCCATCGCGCGCAAGATGTTCGCTCCGGTGATGACGGCGCATCGGATCACCGTTGAGCAGATGGCGATCCTGGAACCGGCGCTGGTTGAGACCGTGACGATTGCGTGTATGCAGGTCATTCGAGAAGCGATGGATGAAGCTGTGCGGCGCGGAGTGCCCGAAGCGGCAGCCAAAGATTTTCTGCTCGGCCATATCAACATCGACATTGCAATCTTGTTTGGCTTCCTGAACGCGCAGTTCTCGGATGGCGCAAAAATGGCGGCACAACGCGGCATGGCAGCGATCATCCAGCCCGACTGGAAAAAGATTTTTGAGCCGGAAGCGATTATGAGTGAAGTGCGCGCCATCACTGAGGGCACCGCGCGCCGATGAAGCTGGGACTCGGCTCATATGCGTATGCGTGGGCGATTGGCGTAGCGGGCTATCCTCCACCCGCATATCCGGTGAGTGCCTTCACTCTGGTTCAACGCGCGGCTGATTTTGGGTTATCACTGGTGCAGATCGCGGATAACCTGCCGCTGCATACGCTGACTCAAGCCGAGCTGAAACGGCTGCGCGCCGATGCTGCACGGCTGAGCGTATCGGTAGAAGTCGGGACACGCGGAATCGGGTACGATCACTTGCTGCGCTATTTAGAAATCGCTCAGTTTTTTGGCTCACCGATCCTGCGAACCGTGATCGATACCGCTGATCAGCAACCGGAATTCAAGGATATTATCAATATCTTACATGTGGCAATGCCGCGCTTTGAAAAGGCAGGGGTCACACTGGCGATTGAAAACCATGATCGTTTTTCTGCCGAAACGTTCCGGCAAATCGTTAAATTAGTGGGCAGTCCGGCGCTGGGTATTTGTCTGGACACGGTCAATTCATTTGGTGCCAGCGAAGGGCCGGGTGTTGTTGTCCCGGCACTGGGCGCGCATGTCGTGAATTTGCATGTCAAGGATTACACCATCCATCGGCATCGACACATGCTTGGTTTTGAGATTGAAGGGACACCCGCAGGCGCGGGGATGCTGGAAATTCCCTGGCTGCTTGATCAGTTGGCGCGACTCGTTCCACCTGATCGAAACGTCAACGCGATTTTGGAGTTGTGGCCGTCGCCAGAAAGCGACACCGCCGCCACAATCGCTAAGGAAGATACCTGGGTGGTGGAAAGTATCGCTTATTTACGGCAGATCATCCCCGATTGAGTGATCAGTCTTCGGCTTTGTAGATGGTCTGCTCAACGTCGGTTTCGGTGCGGAGTTTTTTCTCCAGGCTGGCCGATTTTTCATCGAACATCAAACGGAGCGCGTAGGTATTCAGATAGTCGTCCTGGAGCTTTGCGATCACGCGGCGGATGATTGCCACCTGTTCTGGATCCTTCAACAGTTTTTCTATTTGTTGCAAGCCAAGGAGCGTCAAGTTGAGACGCTGCATCATCAGGTCAAAGGTGTCCCGCGCCTGGGCGTTCAACCTTCGTAATTCGGCTCTGCTAGCGCGCTTACTCATAAGTTGTCTCCGTCTCGTTCTGGATTGAATATGCGCGGGTCAATCCGCCCCGATAGTGTAACCCAATCGCACTGAATTTGATACTGGTGTTGCAGGGTGATGCACTTGCAAAGGATCAATTATTTATGGATTTTTAACAGACGGTTATGGCTGTGCCTTGAGCCAGACCTGCATCGAACACGCTGCGCGATTTGCCCAGGCAAAGTACGGGATAGCGGTTAGCGGTGTGGGCTGCGTAGGAACAGTGGTGGTATAAAGAGGCTGGTACAATGCCTCCGTCCAGTGCTTTTCCGGCAGGTGCATATCGGCCTGACCACGCAGCGCGACGACTCCGCCCAACAGATCGGGGATAAATTCGGGCTGTAGATCAGGCAGGTGTTTCAACTCGATCAGTTCTACAGCGGAGTTATCAAGCCCTTCAATGCAGTATAACAGTGGCCCACGTCGGAGTGCGACACGCCCCTGATTCTCGATCACGTAGGGGTGGCTTTGAATCCATTCGGCGGGCATCGGTAAATTCAGATTGAGTTGATCGCCCGCCTGCCACGAACGCGCGATCCGCAGATAGTGCCCATTGGTGACTTCGGCGCTCAGCGATTGATCGTTCAGCGTGATTGACCAACCTTCACGACACCAACCCGGCAAGCGCAAATAGAGTGTGTAATCGCCTGCCGTATCGGTTCGCAGCGTGATTGCGCCTGACCAGGGATACTCCGTTTCCAGGTTGAGATGTACTGTTAAAGGATGGGCAAGGTCGGCAAGATCAATCGCCGCGTCGTTCTGCGCGTACAGATGCACCCAGATCGCTTTTTCTGAGTCAGTGTGTGAGGTGGAATACACGTAGCCGGGGAGTTCGGCCAACGTGCGTGCAATATTGGCCGGGCAGCAGGCCGTTGTGAACCAGCGTTCGCGGCGATGTGCGCCATCATCATCCAGCGGATTCTGATAGAAATAGGCCGTGCCGTCAAGCGATACCCCCGAAAGCACGCTGTTGTACAATGCCAGTTCAAGAACATCGGCATAACGCGCGCCCGGCTCAAGCATGAGCATTCGCCAGTTCCACATCACATTGGCAACAGAGGCGCAAGTTTCAGCGTGAGCGTGACGGTTGGGCAGTTCGTAGTCCGTGCCAAAACCTTCATTTTCCCAGCGTGATCCGAGGCCGCCATGTGCGTACATCTGGCGCGTGACCATGCTGTGCCACATGCGTTTCAAGGCGTCTAACAGCGCCTGTTCACCGGTTTCAGCGTATAAATCGGCAGCCCCGCAATTCAGGTAAACCGCGCGCACCGAATGCCCATACAGCCGATCCATCTCACGAAATGGTTTATTATCCTGGTGATAATCAGACGCGAAACGATCATAGGGTTTGCTTAGCCGCCCATAGCCGCGTACATCAATGAAATACTGTACCTGATCAAGATATTTTCGATCACCCGTTACACGATACAGTTCAACCAGCGCCATTTCGATCTCCGGGTGACCGTCCACGCCAAAATGTGCCTCTGAGCCAAAGTACGCACAAATGTGATCAGCCAGGCGTATAGCGATATTGAGCAGTGATGTTTTTCCGGTGCAGCGATAATGTGCTACTGCTGCCTGAAACAGATGCCCGGCGCAGTATATTTCGTGCAGGTCAAAGTTTGTCCAACGCTGCGCCGCGCGTTCGCCCATGAAATAGCTATTCAGATAGCCGTCTGGCTGCTGCGCGGCGGCAATAATTTCGATGATGCCGTCCATGCGCGCCTCAAGTTCCGGATCGGCGTGCCCGGCGAGTGACCAGCTTGTCGCTTCGAGCAGCTTGTACACGTCTGAATCGTTATAGAAACGTCCCTCGAAATCGCCCGGAATCAACCCGGCGGCTTTGCGTAAATTATCGATTCGCCCGGTTTCTTCACACAACCGGAACTGCGCCGGGATCATCACGTCACGGTTGACGCGACGACGTGCTTCCCAAAACGGATCAGTCAGGTTGACGCTGATGATCGAAACAGGGTGCAAAACGGCAAACGAACTGCGGGTGGTGTCGGTAATAATTGGCATAGGGTTAATACTATTCTGAGTCACGAGTCAAACCTCGACTATTGGAAGATGGCAAGGCTACGATGATATAATAGATGGCGACAATCTCCCCACAATTGGTCATTATCGGGAATTTCTTGTTCGTTTCTTATTTGAGTTTGCGCTAATTGGTGTATGCTTGATCGAATAGCATCAAGCTATCCCATCGACGAGTCAAATTTGGAGAGTCGTTCCATGATCATTCCAAGCGTAATCGAGACTACCGGGCGCGGTGAGCGTATTTACGATATTTATTCCTTGCTGCTCAAGGAACGTATCATATTCCTCGGTTCGCCAATCAACGATCAGGTTGCGAACCTGATGGTGGCACAACTCTTGTTCCTCAACCGTGAGGACCCGGAGCGCGAAATTCAGATGTATATCAACAGCCCCGGCGGCGTGATCTATGCAGGTATGGCAATTTACGATACTATGAAGCTGATCAGTGCGCCGATTATGACGGTTGCAGTGGGCGTGACGGCCAGCTTCGGTACGGTGCTGCTGACGGCTGGTACGAAAGGCCGCCGTTTCACGCTGCCGAATGCCACGATCCACATGCACCAGCCGTTGGGTGGCGCACAGGGTCAGGCGTCGGATATCGTGATCCAGGCCAAAGAAATTGTACGCTTGCGTGAGCAGCTCAATAACATCTTCATCGAAGCCACAGGCCAAACCAAAGAAGTGATCGAGCGTGATACTGACCGCGACTTCTACCTGGACGCCGCCGCCGCCGTTAAATACGGTCTGGTCGACAGCGTGCTGGAGCCAGCCGCAGTACGCGCCATCAGCTAGTAACCGATAACAGGAATCTTTTCATGAATACCATGCCACCTACGAGCAGCCAACGCTGTTCCTTCTGCCGACGAACGCACGATGAAGTCAACCGCCTGATTGCCGGACCGGAAGGCGTCTTTATCTGCGATGAATGCGTCGAACTGTGTCACGAAATCCTTGAGGAAGAAGCCTCGAACGTCAAAACAACGGCGGAATTCAAAGTCGAGCGCATCCTCTCGCCGCGCGAACTGATGGAACACCTGAATCAGTACGTTGTCGGTCAGGAACGTGCCAAGCGCGTGTTGAGCGTCGCGGTGTACAACCACTACAAGCGCATCAATGCGGGCGGCGTTGTGGGTGACGTGGAACTCGAAAAAAGCAATATCCTGATGGTTGGGCCAACGGGCGTTGGTAAAACACTGCTGGCACAAACGCTTGCGCGCGTGCTGGATGTGCCATTCTGCATCGCTGACGCTACCGCCCTGACAGAGGCCGGGTACGTTGGTGAGGACGTGGAAAATATTCTGCTGCGTCTGATTCAGGCGGCAGATTTCGATATTCACCGCGCCGAAAAAGGCATCATCTATATTGACGAGATCGATAAAACCACGCGCAAGAGCGGCGATAACCCGTCGATCACGCGCGATGTGAGCGGCGAAGGCGTTCAACAAGCCTTGCTCAAGATCATCGAGGGTACGCTGGCAAACGTCCCGCCGCAGGGTGGCCGCAAGCACCCGCATCAGGAGTTCATTCAGATCGATACGCGGAATATCCTGTTCATCTGCGGCGGCACATTCGATGGCATTGACGATGTGATCGCCAAGCGGCTCGGTGTGAAGGGATCGCTTGGCTTCGGCGCAACCAGCCGCAAGGAATCGAGCAAGGTTGATCTGCTGCGTCAGGTCAGCCCGGATGACTTGATGGCTTATGGGATGATCCCGGAAATTGTTGGCCGTTTGCCGGTACTGGTAAACGTCGATCCGCTGGATCACGAGGCGCTGATGCGTATCCTGACCGAGCCGCGTAACGCCCTGGTCAAGCAGTTCGAGCGGCTGCTGTCGCTGGATAACGTGGAGTTGTCATTCACGCCCGAAGCTCTCTCGGCGGCGGCTGATCTGGCGCTCAAGCGTGGGACCGGCGCGCGCGGCTTGCGAACGATCATCGAAAGCGCCCTGTTGGACGTGATGTACGAAGTGCCGAGCCAGAAGGATATTCAGCGCGTCGTGGTTGACCGTGACTCGCTGGAACGCATCAAGCGCCCGGCACTGGTTGACAAGAACGGCAAAGCGGTTGTCTGGAGCGATGATAAGCCGCTCGAAAGTGCCGCCTGATTTTGGTAACGATGCCTGGGAATTGACTCCCAGGCGTCCTCCTCAGCGATTCATGCGTTTGGCGCGTCCTGTCGTGATCGTTTTGCCAACAGCCAATCCAACGCTTGACGACCATTTTGATTAGACAAAAATTTGCCGGGGTTCATAACGTGGAAAAACTTGCATTGTTGGGCGGCCAGCCGATTGGCGCGCGAGTCCCAGACTGGCCGGTACGTGATGAGCGTGAGGAACAGGCCGTCATCGACGTGATCCGATCCGGCAATTACGGCGGTTTCCCCGAACCTGCGCCCCATGCCGCGCGCTTTGCCGCCGATTTCGCGGCGATGCACGATGCACAATATGGGGTTGCCTGTGCGAACGGCACGATTACAATGGTGACGGCACTGCTGGCGGCAGGGGTGGGTTGGGGCGATGAAGTGCTAATACCAGCAGTGACTTTTGCGGCTACTGCCTGGGCACCTCTCAGTATCGGCGCAGTACCGATCATTTGCGACATTCGCCCCGATACGTTTTGCATTGATCCTGATGCAGCAGAAGCGGCGATCACGGAACGTACCCGCGCCATTATTCCGGTTCACCTGGGCGCGACGATTGCCGATCTGGATGCGATTCTGGCATTGGCGCATCAACACAATTTGATCGTGATTGAAGACTGCGCTCATGCTCACGGCGGGCAATGGAACGGCAAAGGCGCAGGCAGTTGGGGTGATTTCGGCTCGTTCAGTATGCAGCTTAGCAAGACACTGACCAGCGGTGAAGGCGGGCTGATCACAACCCATAATGCTCAGTACGCCGAAGCCTGTCACAGCCTGATCGATTGTGGCCGTCCTAAAGACGAAGCCGGGCAAAATTTTCACCTGGGAGCGAATTATCGGATCAGCGAATTACAGGCGGCGGTGTTGGAAGTCGCGCTGACTCGGCTGCTCGATCAGCAAGCGACTCGCGCCCGCAATATGGCCTATATGGATGCACGCCTGCGTGAAATGGAAGGCATGTGCCCGCAGTACGTCGATCCGCGTGTGACGCGCCGCCCCGGTTACGTATATATTGCCGCCTTCGATCCGTCAGCCTTTGATGGGATCAATTCGCGGCAGTTCACGGCGGCACTGGCAGCGGAAGGCTTCCCTTGTGGCACTGGCAATCCACCGATGCACCGTTACGATTTGATGCGGCTGACCGATCAAAACTCATTTACCTACCGGAACTTCAAGGATCGGCTCGATTTCTCAAAAATGCACTTCCCGGTAGCAGAGAAAATCGCTACGACGACGATTCATGTGGCGCATCAGTTCTTTTTGGGATCGCCCGATCTGGTGGATCGGTTTGTCGAGGGGATAGAGAAAGTGCGTGCGAACGCGGTGCAGCTACGCGATACGTTGAATAGCTGAAAATCAGTTGAGGAAGCCGTCAGCAGCCACTTCATAACGTACCGTTCCGATCCCTTGCGGAATCACATCGAACTCAAAGGGGATGGAAGCGTTGGGCGGGATCGTTTGCTCAATTTTGATCTGCCGAAAACCCGTAATAAGCCCGGCTTTATCAAATAAAGTTGCGATCAGTGCTACGCCGTGAATAGCGATGGCAGACGAGTTGGTGATTTGCCCGCTCAGATGATAAATCGACTCATCATGTACTTCGCCCCGAAGATGGCCTATATCCAGCACGATCAGGCGTGCATCAGAATTAACTGAGGTGTTTGCGCTTAACAAGACGGCTACTGCTCCTGCGATGCCAGATGGTACGCTGTTGAACAGGACGGCATAGGGCGCAGAGTCACCGGGGCGCAACAACTGCCGGGCAAGCAGGCAGTCACCCTGTACCAGCGCCGTTCCATCAGCGGTGACCAGATACACACGAAGACTGATCGACTCAACAGCGGCGCTGAGCGTGTTACGAACCAGGCCGAAACACCACAAGCTGCCTACCGATGTTTCGTGACAGGTTGGCGGATCAAGTGTGAGCGGTTGGGGCGTAAGTACCGTTGCCATCCGTGCGACGGTGGCCGCCAATGAGGGCGTTCGCAAGACGCGCAGCATAGGCGTTAAGGTCGGCGGGATGTGGGTATAGCCCAACAGCGTTGGTGGTACTGAGACAGTGATTGGTGTCAACGTATTGTTCTGCCCACACCCTGCTGCCATAACGCTTAACCAGCACCAAAGCCAACGCCAGGCGACCCGCCCGGTAAACTGCCCGTTGCGAATATTGCCAACCACAAATATCCCTCAGAATCCAAACTCGCGCGCCGCTTATCCCACATTATAGCTTGATTGAGATAATCGGGTGATAGGAACTAAGTGTTAGAATCTCAACCTTTGCGGTATCTTTGCCAACGAATCCACATTGCCAGAAAGCGCCTGAATGAACATCAGCATCACCATTCCCTGTTATAACCATGAGCGATATGTCAGTGGAGCGATTGATAGCGCACTGAACCAAACGCGCCCGGTGGATGAGATCGTGATCGTGAATGATGGATCAACTGACGGCAGCGCGGTCATTATCGAACGCTATGCACGTGAACACCCAGCATTGATCCGAGTCGTCACACAGCCGAATCAAGGTCCGGCCAAGACGCGCAGTGTGGCTGTTGAATCGGCAACAGGCGATTATGTTGTGCCGTTAGACGCGGATGACTATCTGCACCCCGAAGCGGTTCAAACATGGCTGGATTACTCACTGGCAAACCCACGTTTCGTGGTGGTCTATGGCAGTTATTACCGGGTCGATGCGGACAATGCCATTTTTGACGAAGTGCTGCTGCATATTCGCCGTGATGATCCGCTCGAAGGAAATATTCTGGCAACACTTGTGCGCCAGAATGCGGTTACGGCAACGGCACTGATCCGCCGACAAAAAATCCTGGAAGTGGGCGGATATTATTCGGAAGATACCTCACACACCGGGCGCGGCCATGAAGATTATTTCATGTATCTCAAACTGCTGCTGGCTGGCTACGAATTTGGCTATGTGCCGCGCCCGCTCTTTTATTATCGGGATACTCCGAATAGTGTCAGCAAACATTCCGATGCGTTTTATCAGAATCGGCTGGCGGTACTCAAACACATCTACAAACTCGATACCGATAAAATGGTTGAAGCGACGGATATTGTGACCTGGAAACGAGTGGCGCAAATTGAAGATGCGTTCTACACGATCCGCGAACGTGACAGGGAGATCGCGGAACTGAAGCGGCAAGTTGAAGATTTGCGCGATGCACGCGAACAAGCCGAACAGTTCCGGCTAATCAGGCAATCACGTGCCTATCGGCTGCTGTATGGAAAGTTATTCCCGTTGATAGATCGGCTGCGTGGTCGTTAGGGCATCCGCTCCGTTTGTAGGTGCTACCATGCCAGGCATTCATCAAGTTAGTAGAGGGCCAGATGAAGCAAAGTTCAGGGATCAAAAATCAGCGGATTGCAATGTTGATTGATGGTGATAATGCCCAAGCGACTCTCATTGAAAAGATGCTGGTCGAAACTACAAAATATGGCGTGGCGAGTGTACGGCGTATTTATGGAGACTGGACTGAGCCAAGCATGAACCGATGGAAGAAAGTTCTAAATAGTCATGCTATACAACCGGTGCAGCAGTTTCGCTATACGGTGGGCAAAAATGTGACCGATAGCACGCTGATTATCGACGCAATGGACTTGCTGCATGGCCGCCGGGTAGACAGTTTTTGTATCGTTTCCAGCGATAGTGACTATACACGCCTTGCCACGCGCATTCGTGAAGAAGGGATGTTTGT
>JBBSEU010000134.1:0-14882 GCA_038239365.1 Aggregatilineales bacterium | reverse complement strand
CTTGGAGATACCAAAGAAGTGGTCGCTTGCCCACACGCCGGGGTGCTTGAACAGAACAGGTTGCGGCGCGGTGATGAAGTTGAGACCTTGTGTTCCGGTGTAACCCGTAATCCACCACGGTCCCTGGAAGTGTATCGCGCACTTCTTGTTCTGGAAATCGACATCCGGGTTCTGCGAATCGGGCGCGGCGACTTTGTACTTGGCGATCAGATCACGCCCGAATTGCAGCGTTTCGGCTGCGGCAGGGCTGTTGATGGTAATTGTCTTCAAGTCGTCGCTGATGAACTTGGCGTCGTTTTGCGCCAACCAGCCGTACCATACGCGGAAGGATTGAACGTTGGCCGCGCCGAAGCATACGCCGTACTGGCTGCCATCGGCCTTCGTCAGCTTTTGTGCCCAGTCCAGGAACGTTGCGCGGTCAGCAGGCGGCTTGGTCGGGTCAAGTCCGGCGGCCTTTGCCATATCGGTGTTCAGATACATGGCAATCGGGTGAACGTCCAGGGGCACGCCCATCAGCTTGCCTTTGTACATGGAGAGCTTTTGCTGAACATCCGGGAAGGTCGTCATATCAATGCCAACCTGTTTTACCAGATCGTCAATCGGCACGACGGCACCGAGCGTCGCGTACTGTGGCATTTCGTTGATGTGATAGGTCACCACATCCGGCGGATTACCAGCGGCGATGGCACTCAGCCACTTTGTAAAGAACACATCCCAGCTATAGTTCGAGAGTGCAACGCACAGGCCGTCTTTGTTTGAACTGTTGTAGTCGTTGACCATCTTCGTCAGGAAATTACCGTCGGGACCGGTCAGACCGTGCCAGTAGTTGACCGTCTTGGCATTCGCCTGACAGGTGGGCTTTGGAACTGGCGTGGCGGTAGGTGACTGGGCACTCGTTGGGCTGATGCCAGCAACGAGAGGCAGAACGAATAGTGCGACAAAGACGAGCGCGCGTAGCAATTTGGCGGAACGCATCGTTGTTTCTCCTTACTAAATAAATCTTTGAGCAGCGGAAAACGAATATTGACGGGACGCTACACATTACTTTCACGTACAGCGATTCGCATCACCCCCTCTCAGGAAAACGATAATCAACCTTTAGCACAATGGCTTGTGGGTAGTTGCCAAATTTATCACCAAACAGATTCAAGCCACCAACGTTCATCGCGTCCGGTTTGACACCGAGCCGAACCTCGATATAGGCTTTATCATTCAGGCGCAGGTCATCCAATCGAATGGCACTGATCGCCTTACCATCAATGTAACTGCCATTCTCGGCCACTGACCAAATTTTTAACTGGCCGTATTGCGAGTCTTTAATTTCCCACCAATCGGGCGTTAGAAGTCCGCGCTGGCCGCCAAAATCCGCCGGGCTGGTCCAAGTGCCGACTTCAACGCTATTGATCCACAGGCTGATGTCCGACGGCCAATCCAGATTATGCAGAGGCGCTTCCGAACACATCTCCACGCTAAAGTCCAGCCGCACAGGTTTTGTTCCAGCGGGTAAATGATTCGGGAAACGATAAGCAATGTAGCCATGCCGAAACCAGATCAGCTGAGCATGAACATGTTCCGGCTCATAAAAAGTGGCTGGCTCATCCAACAGGCCGATTAACCCATATTCACCGGCCAGGCCACAGGTTGGATGTACCTCAAAATCGTAAAACTGACCGATAGGCATGGTGACGCTGAATGTATCCGCCGAATGTGTGTTGTTTGGTTCCAACCGTACATGAATATCGTCATAAGTACGCGCGCACAGCTTTTGCAAGCCGCGCGTAGCTGGGGTGAATTCAGTCCGAATCAATCCGGCTTTTTCCAGAATTTGAATCTGTGCCGTTGCCGACGATGGCGCAATCTGGAGTGCATCGGCAATATCATTCACATTGACCATTCGATTGCCCAGGTAATTCAAAATCGCCAGCCGTGTCTCAGAACTTAGCGCCTTGAGCAAGAGCAGTGATGTCTCATGATGTTGGGTCTGTGTCAGATCGAGAAAAAGAATTTTGCTACTCATTGAGCTAATCGTTCAGCTATTTCCTAAGTAAAGCATTGATAGATTTGCGCTAAAACATATTAATGTACTGACAAACCTCCTGGTTAACCAGTCACAACAATATCGAACATCTCAAAAACAGCTATTTCTCGATTTTTCGCTAAAAACTTCGATTCGTACTTTACCTAATCAATTAGGCAAAGTATAGGATGAAGCGCGCAAAATGTCAATAGGTTTCCGATATTCTAAATTTATTCGTCAAACAGGTAGGTGGCTTCGGCGTAGTAGCGCACCCGCTTGAGGGCGTTGCGTTCCTGAATCCATGTTTTAAGCTCGGCATTTTTCTGTTCGAGCGTTTTTCCGTCTTCACGGAAAGCGTCCAATGGATAGTGCAGCCGCATCGCACGGCCATGAATGACGTGCCGCGTGATGCCCGGTGGCAGGTACGCGCCATCGCGCGCCGCAACCAAAATTTCGACAGGCTCATAATGCGGGAATACGACAATCGCTACTGCGTCCGGGTAAAGCTGCCGCGCTACACTCAGCGTATCCGTATTGATCCGGTTCAGTGTGCCGCGCGCCTTGTACGTATCCACGATCTGGCGGAGCGCCCTATTGCGCTGTGCCAGTGTGTGCGCCTTTGATTGCAGTGTGTAGGCTTGTCCATCTTGCAGGACGACGTAGGCCAGCACTTCGCGCCGTGCTAAGGTTGCCCGCGCACTCAGCAAATCCGTCGAATCGACGTTCAAATATTCTATTTCTCGGATATTCCGCAAAAACTCGAACCAGGAAAGACCGCTCACCACATGGTGCCACGTGTCTAACTGCACAGTGCTGCTTTCGTAATCGACGACCTGCACCAAAATATAGTCATAGCCTAACGCTTGGAGCGCGTGATGACGATTCGCGCCATCCAGAATCACGAAATGCTCAGCATCCATTGGCGCAACGACAGGCGGATTCAGCCATGTTCCGGCCTCAATAATGCGCTCAATGAGAGGTTCGGAGCGTTGGGCATCGTGTTCTTCGTGTGGAACGAGCGCGGCCAACGGGACGATTCGCAAGTCGGGCGGATTAATCTCTGGCATTGAGTGTGCTGAGTCGGTCACGATGACTCCTGAACGTGCAAGATTTTATTTGTGCAAACGCCCAAATAGGCTAACGCATTCTCGGAAAAATGCCGAACGGATTGCGCGTTGTGGATAAGTGTCTTATCATGCTGATGCTATTGACAGCAGTTAGCGTGTTGCTGCTTACATTTTCTAATTTTCTCTCCGGGAGATGATTTTATGAGACCTTCTAAACCATTTTTCGCCATTTTCAGCCTGATTGGGTTATTGCTGCTGACGGCCTTTGCACAGCCGACTCATGCACAGCAGCCCGCTACCGTCATTTATATCGTGCAGCCGGGCGATAATCTGTATCGCATCGGTCTCAAATTCAATGTCACACCGGACGTGATCGCCCGCGCCAATGGCATTCTGAATCCAAACGTCGTTGTGTTGGGTCAGCGTTTGGTGATCCCGGTAGGAATTATTGCTCCGCCGCCTGTTGGAACGGCAGATGTTGGTAGGGGCACACCTCCTGCAACCGGGACAATGGCTGCGACAGCCCCCGCTGTTGGAACGCCGCTTCCGCCAATTACCCCGATTGCGCCGAGCGGGACGTACACCGTTCAGCGTGGCGATAACCTGTACCGGATCGCGCTCCGCTTCAATAC
Source organism: Aggregatilineales bacterium (assembly GCA_038239365.1). Classification (GTDB taxonomy): domain Bacteria; phylum Chloroflexota; class Anaerolineae; order Aggregatilineales; family UBA2796; genus JBBRMW01. The sequence continues at coordinate 11,166 of JBBSEU010000134.1, read as the reverse complement.
CACGATCTTCGTATTGGGGCAGCTTAACGGTCTGGTCAACCTGAATCTGGTCTATGTGGGGCAGGTTTTGCGGTTGCCGGGCGGTCAAGCCTCGCAGCCAAATATCGCCTCAACGCCTGATGTGGGTACTTTCTCGCAACCCGGAACATCTACACCTTCGGCCACGAGTACACCAATCCCCGCCGACACTTCCAACACAGGTGGAGCAATCATCACAACACCTGTCCCCATTTTGGGGAATGTCGGTTTTGCGGTTGGTGTCGAGGTAAGCAACTCGCAAGCCCCTGGCGATCTGGCGAAAAGCGCCGCCGATCTGGGTGCTACCTGGGTTAAGGTTGTGGCTAATTGGAAGCTGATCGAAAAGACAAAGGGCACGCTCGATTATGCAGCACTCGACGCGGCTATCAATGCCTACAGTGCCGCTGGTTTGAAGGTGTTGGTCACGCTCACCAATGCGCCGGATTGGGCACGCAGCACGCAAAACGAAGACGGCCCGCCCAACGATTTGAAAATATTCAGCACGTTTGTGACGGATATTGCCACACGCTATAAAACCAAAGTGCAGGCTTATGAAGTTTGGAATGAGCCGAACCTGCGCCGCAACTGGAATGGCCGTCAGTTGGGCGGTGGCAGCTACATCGAACTGCTGCGGCTGGCCTATGCTGCGATCAAGAGTTCCGACAGCGCGGCATTGGTGATCAGCGCGGGACTTGCACCGACGGGTTTCAATGATGGCGTGAACGCCGTCGATGATCGGACGTTCCTCAAGCAGGTTTACGCCGCCGGGCTGACTGCCTTCTCGGATGCAGTCGGCGCGCATCCCAACGGTTGGGCGAACCCACCCGATTCGACCTGCTGCCAGGCATCGCCGGGCGTGACCGGTTGGTTCAACAGCCGCAGCTTCTACTTCCGTGACACGCTGACTGATTACCGTCAGATCATGAAGGACAACCGCGACAACAGCAAGTTCCTGTGGATCACGGCCTTCGGTTGGGGATCGGCAGATGGTGTCGCGGACGAAAGCAGTGTCAACGAGAACAAGTTTGGGTTTGTCAAGTTCACATCGCAGGCGAAACAAGCGCAGTACCTGACGCGCGGCTTCGAGATCGGGCGCGATCTGGCCTATGTGGGGCCGATGTTCGCCTATAACCTGAATGCCTGTCAGGCGAGTAGCGGCGCAACAGATGATGAGTTCTATCCGTGCTACTACTCACTGCTGGATAAAACCGGGAAGCCGCGCCCTGCTTTTGATGCGATCAAGGCATTGAAAAAATAACCCAAGAAGTACATTCCCAGTCGGCGTGTTAAGGCCGACTGGCGCGAACCGCATTCCGAATCGCACTTGCGGTCACTTCGGCGGCGAACGCGCAAACCAGATTTGGATCGGCCTGAACTTCGCCCGTTGCCAGCCCAAACAAAGTATCACCATCAAACAACGTATGGGCTGGCCGCACTGCCTGCGCGAGTCCATCCTGCGCCATTTGTGCCAGTTTGTTAACCAACTCCTTGTTTAGCGCGGCATTGGTCGCTACCACACCGATCAGGGTATTTGTACCAGGAATCGGACGGCTGCTCAGCGTTTTGATCTGTTCAAGCGAACTGATGAACTCTAAACTATCCGGCGCGGCGCGCAGTCCGGCGATAATCTGCCCATCTGCATCGACAATATCACCGAGCGCATTCACCGCAACCAATGCCGCAACGATCAATCCCTTTCCAAGTTCCAAGCTGGCGCTACCGATTCCGCAGCGTGTCGCTTGAGCCGCGCCCAGCAGACTTCCTACTTTCGAGCCTGTGCCCGCGCCGATCAACCCTTCGCTCACGGCTGCATCCGTCGCCATCTCACACGCCGCGTAACCCATCGCTGCATCCGGGCGACGATCCGAACGTCCGATACTCAGATCGTAGAGTGACGCGGCGGGCACAATCGGCACGTGCGTTTCCGGTGTTTGGAAGCCGATCCCGCGTGCTTCCAGATAACGCATCACGCCATCAGCGGCGGCCAGCCCAAAGGCACTGCCACCTGTCAGCAAAATCGCGTGGACATGCCGTACCAGGTGCATGGGATGGAGTAGATCAGTTTCGCGGGTGGCCGGAGCGCCACCCCGCTGATCGACTCCGCCAACGGTATTCGGTGGACACAGGATCACGGTGCAGCCCGTGAGCGCCTCAAAATCCTGAGCGTGTCCGACTCGAATACCCTTGATCGCCGTGAGGGAGTTATTCACCATCGTTCAGGCAATATTCAAATCTTTAGTGACATAACCGGATGCGCCGCTAGGATGCAACGGCGCTTCTTCCTGAATTTGCGCCTTGCCTTCACCATCCACGCTGCGTACTGTAATTGTGTGATGACCCTTTGGCAGCGCAACATCTAATCGCCAGAAACGCCAGGTCAGCGGCGAAATGGGGTCTTTCAGTTGTGCGGCCTGCCATGTACCGCCATCCACCGAAAGTTCGACTTTGGAAATGCCACGCGCGCCACCAAATGCAATACCGCCGACGGGGACAAGATCATTCTTGATCTGATCTGTCGCTACAACATCAATGACCGAAGTGTGCTTAACGAAGGCATCTTTCACCCAGCCGCGATCCGTCCAGTAGCCATTCTCAACAGCATCAATCGCTTCAATCGAGGTGATCCACTTCGGGTTTTTCATGCCATAGCGATCCGGTACATATAAACGCAGTGGAAAGCCATGCACCGCCGCCAGTTTTTCGCCATTCGTTGCATAGGCCAACAGTGTTCGCTCATCCATTGCCGAGGCTATCGGCAGCGTTTCGGTATAACCGTCGGCGCACGTAAACCGAATCTCGACGGCACTTTTACGTACCTGTGCCGTGTTCAGAACATCGCGCAGTTTGACGCCTATCCAGTGCGTGGAACTGATCAGTCCGCCGCCCACCGGATTCGAGATACATTCAAGTGTGGCATCCATTTCAGTTGGAGTCAGTTTGAGCATTTCGTCATAACTCAACTGGTAGGCTTTATCGACAGAACCCGCAACGGTGAGTTTCCAGGTTTTTTCATTGACATTCGGCGGAGCAGTGTTAATGTCCACTCGATAAAACTGGTTGTTTGGGGTCACTTCCAACCGCGTGCCCGGCACTACCACAAACCCGGTCTCCTGTCCGGCAGGTACGGATGTGGGCGTTGGGCCAGTCGCAATCGCTTGTCCGGCGCTGCCCACTGTAGCACCACTGCCGCTCAAGCGTCCAACACCCCAGGCACCCAGCGTCACCACGATCACCGCGCCGCTGAACTGACCCATAAACGCGCGTCGTGCCGGATTTGCCGGAGTCGGTACCACCTCAGTGGTGGTCTGTCGGAAGGTGGAAAGACGTTCCAGCACCACACCAACGATCATCCCCCAAATCACATAGGCCAATAAAATCCAGGATGAAGCTACCGCCAGACCGTTGGCATTCCCGCTATTGAAACGTTCGATGAGCAGTGTCAAAATGAGCGGTATCAACGCTACACTCGCGCCCACATACGCGCCTGGTATCGACTTGGGCGCACGGCTCAGTACATAGGCCGTCAGCGCGCCGAACAGAGCGCCCAACACCAGGAACAAAATTACGGCCAGCGACTGTTCAGCGGCTTTCGAAGCCACATCGGTTGAGACACCTGGCAGGCGCGAAAAAATGGCAATCATCGCATCAATGCCGCGTGTTATCAGGTCGCCCGGCAAAATGCGCGCGATCCGGTCAAAAAGTTCAAAAAATGGCAGTGGCAGCATCATCATCTGACCGCCCACAAACAAAACTGCAATCAGTGGCGCAGTGACCATCAAACCGATCAAGCCGCCGGTCAGCAGATTAACGCGCCGCGTCTGGGAATTTGGCATTGGGAATCCTTTCCTGAAACTTCTCCATCAGATCATAGCATCACATCTATTACGCCATGCTAACAAAATTTAGATTCAAACAAAAAGGGCGCACTGTTTGTGCGCCCATGCGAATGAGGGGTTTAAGTAACAGAGACGCCAATTACTTGGTTAGCGAATCCAACTTGTTTGACCACTTCTCGATTTGAGTGTGGGCTTCTTCTTTGGCAATGCCGTAACGTTCCTGAATTTTCCCGGCGAGCTGGTCGCGGTTGCCGTTGATCTGGGCAATATCATCGTCCGTCAGCTTACCCCACTCGGTCTTGACGTTTCCGGTGACCTGCTTCCACTTCCCTGCGATCTGATCCCACAAACCACTATCTGTTGGCATCTTGTTTTCCTCTTCAAATTGCCTGACCAATTCAGGCGTCCATGAACCAAACTAAGCAATTCGCGTACCACAACTGTAATGCCCACTTTTGAAACAATTTGCTGGGTGATGCGTAGTGACAAGCAGAGAGACAAGCGGTTGTGGTGTGTTTCAGTCTGTTGTATGCTTACACAGGAAAAAATATCCAGGGAAGGATTCGAGCATGAGCGATTTAGTCAACCGGATTGCATCGCAGCGCAATAACGGCCCACTCGAAGGGCTGATGAAACGGCTGCCGGGCTTCAAAGGCTACGAAGAAATGACCGAACGCCGTGAAGCGGATCGAATGCTGCGTCACCATATCGTCGCAGTTTTGAAGGAACAGTTGACGGCGCTGGTGCAAGCCGAAAAAGGATTGCTCACGGGCGGTGGGCTTTCTTATATGAGCAAAGCGCAAAGTGCCAAATCCAAATTGCAGGTTTTCATTGATCGAATCAACACGGCCATGCCCGGCTATTCTGGTTTCTACGACGCGATCAAGGTGGGGCCGCACGAACTCGATCAAATTTATGCGTTTGATGCGTCATTAGTGGACTTTGAGGACAAATTTCGCCAGAAGGTGGCCGATCTGCAAACCGCTGTCAATACCAAAGAAGGTATTGACGCCGCGATTAGTGCATTGGATGCACTCACCGTAGAAGCTAACACCGCCTACACGCACCGTGAAAATGTCCTCACCGGTTTAGTTTGACTCATAGAGCCTGATAAGGAGCTTGTCTGATGCGTATTATCGATGTTCTCTCACACCCGAATGTCATGGAAGACGAGTTGGTGTACCGCGAACCACAAGGCGGCAATGGCGATTTCCGTATGGGATCGCGCGTCATCGTGCAGGAAAGTCAGGCCGCCGTTTTCGTGCGTCAGGGTCAAATGCTGGACGTACTTGGCCCAGGTTCACATAGTCTTTCGACAGGCAACATCCCGATCCTTGCCAACCTGATCGGCATGGTCACAAACGGCAACAACCCGTTCACCGCCGATGTGTATTTCGTCAACCAGAAAGACCTGCCGCAAGTGCCCTGGGGTACTAACCCACCAATCCAGATGGACATTCCGAATCGCAGCCCCGGTTTTATGCTGCTGATGACCAATGGCGTGATCGACATCGGCATTGAAGATGTTTCGCGCTTCGTTAAGCAATACGGTGTTGGTACGCCCATCTTGCGTTTGGGCGACATCCGAGATCGCATTCAGACGATGTTGTTGAGTTCGCTGGCTAATTTGCTCTCACAGCAGCAAATTTCGGGTATTCAGGCTGCCAACGCGATGCTCAACAATCTGGAAGCGGGCACATTGACTCTGCTGAACGATCAATTTCTGGAAATCGGAATGCGGATCAAGGCGTTTCGTGCCAAGCCGTTCCAGGCCAAAGACCTGACGCCCGAAGATTTGGTCAAGTACGGCGGCAATATGGATAACTATCGCATCGCCAAAGGTCTGGATGTGGCACAAACGGCAGCCGGTAACGCCGGGTTGGGTGGTGGTTTGGCTGGCGCGGGCGTTGGCTTTGGGGTTGGGCAGTCGCTCGGCAATCAACTGAATCCTGAGCAGGCCGCCGCACAGCAGCAGCTTCAACAACAGCAGATGTTGATGCAGCAAATGATGATGCAGATGATGCAGCAAAACCAACAGAATCAACAGGGTCAGCACGGGCAAGCACCCGCCGCACCCGTCAACCAGAATCCGCAAACGAAAGAGGAAATTCAGGCCTTGCTAGATAGCTTCGATACGAAGCTGGCAAGCGGTGAACTGAATCAGGCAACCTACGACAAACTAAGCGCCAAATGGGAAGAACGTTTGAAGTCATTGGGCGGCTGATTCCACCTTATCCCCTTCTGTGTTGAGAAGGGGATTTTTTTCTACCATCCAGATGCAATCTCAGTTCTACTCCCCGCATTAGCGTCTTACGAATTGATCCCCGCTTGCTTATCTTCTTGCAGAAGACTGCCAATGACTCAAAGTTGCCTGATCAGCGTTATAATCCTGCCGTTCATGGAAAACACATAAGACGGAGTCGGTTTGAGCATCGAACACAGCCGTAAAAGTAATCATAAACTGTCACTCGGCATGATTGCGGCGCTGTTGTTGGCGCTGTTTGCCTTTGGCGCGTCACTGGAAGTTAACCGCTCGGTGTTTGAGCATTTGCCACACCTTGAAGATGAATTTGCGTACCTGTTTCAGGCCAAAATATTCGCGGGTGGACACGCCTGGGTGCCGCGCAATGAACCGGTAAAGGATTTCTGGCAACCCTTCGTCCTTCAGCCCGAAACGTCGCCAGATGGCACGCTGCGCCGCTTCGGAAAGTATACGCCCGCTTGGCCGCTCGTGTTGTCGCTTGGTGCGGCAGTTGAAGCGCCATTTGTGGTTAATGCGTTTATCGCGGCACTGACAGTAGCACTCATCTACCGGATCGGGCACGAAATTTTTGATGAAGCGGTTGGGCTGGTGGCGGCACTGCTCATGGCAATCAGTCCAATGGCGCTGCTGCTCAATGCAACGCTGATGAGCCACACCTCGGCGTTATTTTTTGTGATGCTGTTTATTTACGGCTACTGGCGAACCACCATCGCGCGGCGCGGCTGGCGTTCGCGGCTGCTGTGGGGCGCACTGGCTGGCGTCGCGCTCGGAATGCTGGTGGCGATGCGGCCACTCACGGCAGTAGCAATGGCCGCGCCGGTGGGTTTGCACGCCCTGTCACGTTTTTTCGATGCGTTTGGCGAAAAAGACGCGCGATCCAAACTGCCGCACATTGTCGCACCATTGGTGGTGCTGGCGCTGTGTGTGCTGCCCTTTATCGGATTGGTATTTGGCTTCAACTATATCGTTACGGGTGAGGTTCGCAGCGAACTGTATACGCTGCTGTGGGAATATGACAAACCGGGCTTTGGGAACGGTTACGGCTTGATGGGGGGCGGCCACACACTCGAATATGGCTGGCGCAATGCCCGCGATGATCTGAGCATCTGGCTGCGCGATCTATTCGGCTGGACGCTTGATCCGTCAGTGGCGAAGTATGCCGCTGATAACTGGGGATGGGGCGCGGGCGTCGGGCTTAGCTGGGTAGCGATCCTGATTGGTCTGATCGCCGGACGCAAACGTGAATGGATCTGGCTGTTTTTTGAGTTATTCGTGGCACTAGTGATCGTTCAGTTGACGTATTGGATCGGTTCGGCGGTACATGGTTCGGCAGTGTACAGCATTCGCTACTATTATGAGGCGACAGGCGGCGTGGTGCTGGTCAGCGCGTTTGGCCTCGTAGCGTTAGCGCGGCAGTGGCGCAGCAAGCCAGCTAACCTCATCCCCAACCCCTCTCCGCAAACAGAGAGAGGCGATCAGGTGACTGCTGACTTCCCCTTTCCACAGGTGGAGAGGAGGCTGGGAGGTGAGGCAAACGTGGGCGCGCTCAGCTTTACCACGCGCTTTCAATCTGCCTGGAATGCGCTCTGGCCGGGCTACATTTTGATCCTGATTTTGGCGGGGGCGAGTCTGATTGGTTATACGCCTGCTCGTTTCCGCGAAAGCCTGGAGTTCTGGCCGAATGGTTTATATCGTTATAACAAGATTGGGCAGCAGCAGCTAGACACACTCAACTCGATGCGCGAACCAGGCAAAAAAGTTCTGGTACTGGTTTTGCACGATCCGAATCCGGGCGTCGAGGATAACTGGCGCGACTATGGGGCGCTCATGGCGAAAACCAGTCCCTATCTGGATAGTGATATCATTGTTGTCCGTTTGTTTGAAACGGATTCGATAGACGAATTCAAGCAACGCTTTCCAGACCGTCAGGTGTTATATGAAGTGGGTGAGAAGTTATATCGGACACCCGAAGAAGCATTGAGAAGCGACGAGTCGGGATCAAAGGGGGCATCGTAGCCCCAAGTAAATTTGTAACAAAGCTATAGAAGGGGTCTTTCATGAGCGCAGTTCCGCTGCCAAAACAGGATGCCTGGCGAACGATCATCATTCAACTGTATAACAACACTTATGCCCTTGACCCCTACGGTGATCGTTTGCATTCGCAGGGCTACGATGTGATCAATACCACGAATTATGCTAGCGCGCTTAAGGCAGCCCACGAATTTAGCCCGGCGCTGATCATTGTGCATGATGATCCCGATAAGAATGTCGATTCAATCCATTGGATAGAGCTGCAGCACACAGATCGTGTGGCAACACTAGCGATGACGCCGATGATCATCCTGACTGATGCGGCGCGCGTGCCATTGCTACACGGTGAAGAACTGCCGGATCGGATTATCGTGTTACAGCGCCGTTCCGAAACGCTTAACCAATTGACGCGCACGGTCAAGCGGGTACTGCATGTGTGGGGATTGGACGGCGTGTTAAGCGTCCCCGTTAGCAATTTGAAGCCATAAAGTACATTCACTGCCGATGATCGATATTCTTCCGTTGACCGAGGCCGAATTTGAGGCTGCCGGAATTGTGTTAGACGCGGCCTACGAAGGTCACAACCTGATCCGCTCGTTGCGAAATAACTCGGTGTTTCAACCCAGCGGCTGGTTTTACGCGCGTCTGGATAGTGAACTTGTCGGGACGGTGGGAGCCATCGACTACGGTTCGTTCGCCTCAATCGGACTGGTAGCGATGCATCCAAAGGCGCAGCGGCGCGGGATCGGTCAGCAATTGATAGGACATATGCTTGATTGGCTGGATGAACGTGGCTGCCCGGTTTCATTTCTGGATGCAACAGCGATGGGCGCTCCACTGTACGAAAAGTTGGGCTTCGTCGATGATGGCCGTACTTTTCGATTTGATCGAACCGATCATACGCCCTTGTTATCCATGCCCGACTTGATTCAAACGATGACCAACGCTGATATTGCGGATGTGATCGCGTTTGATGCGCCAATTTTTGGGGCGGCGCGTGCGGCGATTATTCCGCACTTTTACGAATGTGATCCGAGCCGAGCATTCGTTGCGCGTGATAAGACAGGTGTTATCGAGGGCTTCCTGATCGCCCAACCACTCGTTTTGGGACCCTGGTCAGCACGCACCCCACAAGCCGCTGAACAATTGCTACAGGCGGCGTTAACGCTTACCTATGATGAGCATGAGCCATCACCACGAGTACTTTTCCCCGCTGCTAACCTCGAAGCCGTATCACTGCTGCGGCGTTATGGCTTTACCCAATCGCGCGATCTGCGCCATATGCGACGCGGCGGGCAGGCGGATCCGCGTGATTGCCATCAACTGTTTGGGCAGACAAACTTCATGCTTGGCTGAAATAAATCGGCAAAGGTTAGAGTTTTATATCGATTTTCATTTGCTCGGCTTCTTGAATGGTATGAATCTCCTATTTACACCTCAGCAATAATTAATAAATGCGTAAAGTCAGCCATTTACGTACTTCATAAATCCACCTAACTTGGATTGTTAGTGTTGGGAAAGTTATGTAAAGTAACGCTCAGAAGTAGTATCGGTACTTAGCGTAGACCGAATATCGGTACGTAAACTACTGAGCAACTGAACTTCTACGTCTGAGAATAATTGCACTTTTTCAATTTCATAGCCGCCGGGCACTCATAGAGTTTGCCGGGTGTAATCCTGAGCCAAATGCACGAATGCTTCATTTTTGTGCATCTGGTCTGGGTTAGGGTGCCACTAATCATTGTCGTTCGCTGTCACTCGTCATCATTCGTTGAGATAACCATTCCGTTCATCGTTGCAAGGAGCACTCATATGCCGCCCAAAATAGTTTTTAACGCGGTACTCCGGCGTTCACGCGCCATCGTCCTTTTGTTTTTCATTCTGGGAATAATTAGCGCGGGACTATTTGTCCCTGGGCTGGGCAATGTCCAGACGGCTTCGGCAGCTTGTAACCCCTTTTTTCTTCAATTCCAGGGGCAACCATCGAACACGGTAGCGGGCGTCTCGGTTGCACCGGCTGTCACAGTACGCATCCTGACTTTTTTCGGGCAGCCGACCACCTGCACCAATGCAGTTACAATTACGATTAGTACCAATCCTGGCGGCGGCACACTCTCCGGCACAACTACGGTGAGTGCCAGTGCCGTCAACGGTACGGCGACATTCAATAACCTGAGCATCGACAAGATCGGTGTGGGCTATCGCCTGGATGTTTCCTCACCTGGCTTAGCCTCTTTGGGTCAGAGCAACGTATTCAACATCACAGCAGCGGCACCGGCAAAGGTGTCGTTCAAGGTTCAGCCGAGCAACACGCAGGCAAATACTGCGATCACGCCCGCCGTCACGGTTCAAATTCAGGATACTTTTGGTAACCTGACGAACAGCATTGCCAATGTGACGGTTGCTATCGGCACGAACCCAAGCGGCGGCACGCTCTCCGGCACGCTCACAAAAGCGGCAGTTGCCGGAACTGCAACTTTTAATGATCTGCAAATCAACAATATCGGACTAGGTTATACCCTCACCGCCGCCTCCAGTGCGTTAACCGGTTCAATCAGCAGCGGCTTTAACATCACGGGGCCACCCACTAAACTGGTGATCACGGTACAGCCCACTAATACTGCGAGCGGTGCAATCATCACACCCGCGATCCAAGTTCAGATTCAGGATGCAAGCGGCAATCTGACAGGCAGTACGACCAATGTGACGATTGCCATCGGCACGAATCCAAGTGGCGGTACACTATCCGGTACGAAGACAGTTGCGGCTATCAATGGAACGGCCACATTTAACAACCTGAGCATCGATAAAGTTGGTACAGGTTATACACTTGTTGTTACCGCAACAGGTTTAACAAGTGCGACCAGCAGCGCATTCAACATTACCGTTGGCCCAGCCAACCAGCTCACCTTTGTAGTGCAACCGAGTGATACTGTCGCGGGGGTCTCAATTGCACCCGCTATTCAGGTACAGGTGCAAGACGCGGCTGGCAATCTGGTAACAACCAGTTCGGCAACT
>JBBSEU010000133.1:0-14952 GCA_038239365.1 Aggregatilineales bacterium | reverse complement strand
TTTGGCGCGCGAAGTAATTCCCCGTTCAGGGGATTGAAACAAACTTCCTCACTGCTGTCATCGGGTGTGAATTGGGCGCGCGAAGTAATTCCCCGTTCAGGGGATTGAAACAAGATTCTGAGAGTGGATTCTCCGCTTCTCACTTCATCAGGCGCGCGAAGTAATTCCCCGTTCAGGGGATTGAAACACGATGATATTCAGTTTTGTTACTCCATTCCGCTCAGGCGCGCGAAGTAATTCCCCGTTCAGGGGATTGAAACCCATTCTCCGCTACCCAGGGGATCAACAACAACTTGGCGCGCGAAGTAATTCCCCGTTCAGGGGATTGAAACCAATAAATGAGGTGATGGTACTGCATCTGCCACTTGGGCGCGCGAAGTAATTCCCCGTTCAGGGGATTGAAACCTGCCTGGAGGCCGCTTAAAAGAAGGAATAGCGTGTTAGGCGCGCGAAGTAATTCCCCGTTCAGGGGATTGAAACACACGCTTCCCTTTACTATGGAACCATTGAGGCACCATAGGCGCGCGAAGTAATTCCCCGTTCAGGGGATTGAAACTCGGAAGGGCAATCGTGCCACAGGCTGACCAACGGCGCGCGAAGTAATTCCCCGTTCAGGGGATTGAAACAAACACCAAGCCTACTAAGATTACCAAAAATAGAACGGCGCGCGAAGTAATTCCCCGTTCAGGGGATTGAAACACTAATACCTATAGAGCCGAATGATTACGATAATGACCCTGAATCTATGGCCGCGCCAATGTGCCATCAGGCAGGCGGGATTGCGTCCACTGCTCGACAATATCGGTACATGGGTAGCGCGCCGCCAGTACTTCATCGATCTCGATGCCCAGCCCAGGTTTGTCGTTGGGATACATATAGCCATCACGGACTTCAGGCGTGCCGGGGAACATCTCGTACACCAATTCTGGGAAGCGACACCACTCCTGGATACCAAAATTGGACGCCCACAGATCGAGATGCAGATTGGCCGCGTGTCCAACGGGCGACACATCGCCGGGCCCGTGCCAGGCGGTACGCACGCCGTATATCTGGCTGAAAATCGCCACATTGCGCGCCGCCGTGAGTCCCCCGATCTGGCTGATATGGATGCGGATGAAATCGATCAGACGACGGGAGATGACCTGCCGCCATTCGTGCGGGTTGTTGAAAAGTTCGCCCATCGCCAGCGGCGTGCTGCACTGGTGACGGATCGTCTCGAACCATTCGACATCTTCCGGCGCTAAGGCATCCTCAAGGAAAAACAATTTGAACTGCTCGACATCTTTGGCAAAACCAACCGCATCAATCGGGTGCAGCCGTTCGTGAATGTCGTGAAGCAGCTCGATCTCATCACCAAGTGCGTGGCGGACAAACTCAATCATTTTGAGCGTCTTGCGGGCGTAATCGTGCGGGTCGTAGTACGCACCATGCGCCGCTCCCTGCGGGCTGATCAGGCATTCGGGTTTACCGCCATACCCTTCCAACTGAATACGTACATAGCGGTAGCCGCTTTCCATATATTGCTGTACATTGTCGGCCACTTCTTGCGGACTGCGGCCATCGGCGTGCGTGTATACCGCCGCCGCTTCCCGACACTTGCCGCCGAGCAGTTGGTAGACGGGCATATTCGCCAGCTTGCCCTTGATGTCCCAGAGCGCCATATCAACGCCCGAAAGCGCATTGCCGAGTACAGGGCCGTTACGCCAATAGCCGTTGACCATCGTCATCTGCCAGATGTCTTCGATGCTCGACACATCCCGCCCGACCAGCAATGGCTTCAGATGGTGTTCGATGGCCGCGTGAACGGCGTGAAAACGTTGGGTGAAGGTCGCACAACCCAGCCCGTGCAGCTCCGGCTCTGAAGTCAGCACTTTGACCACGATCAAGCGTGAGCCGTCGGGCTGGGTGAGGATCACTTGAATATCGCGGATGGTGATTACGCCGTCTGCCATCGGATTCCCTTTAATAGTAAACGCTGAGACCGCCTGTTATAGCGGCTCTCCCAAATGTTTGCGAATGAACGCATTGAACTTGTACAGATGGCTCTCCGCCGGAACGTACAGGCCGCCTTCGGCATAGGCGCGCGATTTCATGCCCTGCTGGGTGAGCTGACACATCTCCCAATCCTGCCGATTGACCAGATCGAACACCTCTACGACAGGGGTTGAGTCAAACGTCGGATCTGCCACTTCGTCAGGCGTGAACAGCCAGTCGCAAATAACGGTGGTATGTGCCGGGCCGCGCGGAATGGCTGTATGCAAAATCACATGATCGGGCAGCAGATTGACAAAGACGTTCGGCCAGAGCATGAAACCATAATACAGCCGATCATCTTCTTCGAGCAGCCCCGGTAAGCGTGGCCGTTCGCCTTCGCCGGAGAGCGTGAAGGCGCTGATATCTTCGGCAAAGGGACTGCCCACACCCGGCAATAGCTGGTAGGACTGCCCACCGCGAAAGACCGGGATCAGGCGGCACAATTCGGGGTGAACCGGGCCGCAGTGGTAGCATTCCATGAAGTTCTCGACGCAGAGTTTCCAATTCGCGGCTACTTCATAGGTGATCCGCTTGCCGACCTTCAACGATCCGATCCCATAACGATCCAATGTTTTGTTTTCGCCAAAGCGATCCTGAATCGGGTGCTGCATCTGCTCAGCCAATGATTCAGCCGGATCAGACAGGTTCAGCCAGACCAGCCCTTCCCAGGTGGACACGGCTACCGGGCGCAACCCGTGCGACTCCCGATCAAATTGCTCGTTTTGGAAAATGTTTGGTGCGCCGATCAGTCGTCCGTCCAATCCATAACTCCACGCATGATAGGGGCATTGTATCGTGTTTTTGAGTTGCCCGGCGGCTTCCTGACAAACCCGCGCGCCGCGATGCTGACACACATTGTAAAAGGCGCGAAGCTGACCATCACGCCCGCGCACGACGATGATCGACTCGTCGCCGATCTCAGCCAAAAAATACTGTCCGGCGTTGGCTACCGATTCTTCGCGCCCTACACATATCCACATCTTAGAGAAAATGCGCGTCACTTCCTGCTCGAAAATCCCCGAATCGGTGTAATAGCGACCCGGTAATGTTTTATGAAAGCTAACGTTTTCTGGTGATGCAGCGATCATTGGATAATCCCCCATATAACAACGAACTAGACTCGCAGCCGCGCCCCTTTTGGATCGAACAGCGGCTCCTTACAAACGTGCGCGGTATGCGCTTCACCGAAATACTCAATCTGAACGGACGTGCCCTCAATTGCATAGTCCGCAGACACGTATCCATAGGCGATACTTTTGCCCAACGAGTAGGCATAGGCCGCGCTGGTCACATAGCCAACGACTTGTTTATCCACGCGAATCGGCTCTTTACCCATGACGACCACCGCCGGATCATCCAAAACGAGACAGCACAATCGCCGTGTAATTGGTTGATCGGCAAGGTGCACCAGTGCATCGCGTCCCAGAAAATCGCCCTTTTTGAAGCGCACGACGCCCCCTAATCCGGCTTCGTAAGGTGAGTGTTCGTTCGTCATGTCTGCGCCCCACAACCGATAGCCCTTTTCGAGGCGCAGCGCATCGAATGCCGCGCGCCCGCCTGCGATCTGGCCGAATGGCCCATCTGTTTCCCACAGCACGTCCCACAAACGCAAACCATAATCGGCAGTGGTGTATAGTTCCCAACCAAGTTCGCCGACATACGAAACGCGCAAGGCCACACACGGAATCTCACTGACGAAAATTCGGCGCGCGGTGAAATAGGGAAAGGCTTCATTGGAAAGATCAGCATCGGTCAGTGATTGCACAAGGTCTCTGGCACGCGGCCCCCATACACCCAGACAGCACGTCCCGGCAGTAATGTCGCGCACCTGTACCTGTTCATTTTCGGCAAGGTGATCGCGCAGCCAGACCGCATCCTGTGGGCCGTTGCAGCCGATCTGAAATAGATCGTCCGCCAGCCGCGCCACCGTAATATCGCTGACGATTCCGCCGCGCGTATCACACATCAATGTGTAGACCACGCTCCCCACCGGACGATCAAGCTGATTGGTGGTCATACGTTGCAAAAACGGCAGGGCGTCACGGCCTTGCACTTCGAGGCGTGAAAGCGGCGTCATATCGTAGAGCGCAACCGTTTCGCGCGTCAGTCGATGTTCGATCAGGGCAGTGGGCGACCAGAAACGCGCCGCCCATTCGCCGCGTTGTGGTACGCCCAATATGTCAACGTCGTGTGCCGCATTCGACTCGAACCACTGTGGACGCTCCCACCCGCGCCCCTCGAAAAAGGCCGCGCCCAATTCGCACTGCCGCATATAAAATGGACTGGTACGCAGCGGACGCGGTTTCAATAATTGTTGGCGCGGGTGAATAATGTCATACACTTCGCGGTACTGCTGCGCGCCGCGTTCCCAAACATAGGCCGGACTATGGGCATGCGCCTCAAAGCGGTTAATATCGCATTCGTGCAGGTCAATTTGAGGTTGGCCGCTGTGCATCCATTCGGCGATAGCCTTGCCAACACCGCCCGCGTGAGTCACCCAGACTGCCTCAGCGACCCACAACCCGCGCACACTTGACTCGCCCATAATCGGCAAACTGTCCGGCGTGAACGAGAACAGGCCGTTGATCGAGTAGGTCAGCGGGACGCCATCCAGCGCGGGCAGCAGGTCAACCGCATCACGCCACGGTTTCGCAAAATCCGACTCGGTGAAGTCGAGTATTGAAGGCATCACGGGTGCATCCTGCGGACTGCGAATAGCTTCCGGGGAGACGAGCATCGGCGCGTGCTGGTACGATCCGACCCCGTAGCTATCCGTTTCCTGACGCATGTACATGGCCTGATCCTGATTACGCAGGATGGGATGTGAGATTTCGGTCTGGCTGCCCGCCAGTTCGGGCAAAGGCGCGGTGCGGACGTATTGGTGCTGCACAGGCGTTAGCGGGATGCTGATCCCGGCCAGCTTCCCGACTTTTGGCCCCCAGATTCCCGCGCAGAGTAGAACGGTATCGGCGGTGTAGCGTTCCTGATCGGTGATGACGGCGCGCACGCGACCCTTTTCCACCTCGATCCCGGTGATCGCCGAATTGCCGATAAAGTGCCCGCCGTTGGCCTCAACGACGCGCGCCATCGCTTCGCAGGCACGTACCGCCTTTGCCACGCCATCCGTTGGTTGATAATATGCGCCAAGAATTCGTTCAGCGTTGAGCAATGGCAGCCGATCCCGTGCTTCAGTCGGGGTGAGCAGTTCGGGATCAAGTCCCCACGACGCCGCATAGCCGACCCGTCGTTTCAAGTCTTCCCAACGTGCCGCCGTGAGTGCCACTTCCAAACTTCCGACGGTATGAAAACACGCCCCATCCTCATGCGTCAAGGCACGGTACAGTTGAACCGTCTGCTGCGCCAAGCGGCACATGGTCTGCGATGTATTCGTTTGGAAGACCAGTCCGGGCGCGTGTGAAGTGGAGCCGCCCGTCCGGGGAATCGAGCCCTGATCCAGCACGATCACGTCCTGCCAACCCAACTGACTCAGATGATAGGCGGCGCTGCAACCGACAATGCCCGCCCCGATAATAACGACCTGCGCGTGTACCGACATAGCACCCGTTCCTACGGAAAGTTCAGGACAATCGTTTTTGGTTCGGTGAGCCGCTCATAAATCGCCCGCCCGCCGACTCGCCCAACCCCGCTGCGTGACCCGGCGCGACCCCCAAAGGGCAGGTGAATTTCCCACCAGTTCGTGGACTCGTTAATGTTCACCCATCCGGCGCGTATCCGTTCTGCAAAACGCAGTCCGCGCTCCATATCCTGCGTGAACACCGCCGCCAGCAGGCCATGTTCTGACTGGTTCGCCCAGGTGAGCGCCTCGCTCTCATCGGCAATCGCCCACAGTGGGATGATCGGACCGAAGGACTCTTCGCGCGCAACCAGCATCATTGGCTTAACATCGGTTAGCAGGGTGGGTTCGTAATACAGGCGCGTTGGATAATTTGCCGCGCGCTTGCCGCCATAGGCCACTTGCGCGCCATGTGTCAGGGCATCCGCGATATGCCGATCCATTTTGGCGGCCACGCCTTCATTGTTCAAGGGTCCAAGCGTGGTGGTCTCGGCAAACGGATCACCAAGCCGTACTCGTTCCGTCAACGCCCTGAGCAACCGATCCTGAAAATTGGGCATGACGCTCTGCTGCACCATGACCAGTTCCCCGGCGCTGCAACTCTGCCCGGCGCACAGCAAACAGCTTGTGAGCGTCGCTGATACTGCTGCATCCAGATCGGCATCATCCAGAATGACCAGCGGGCCATTGCCACCCATTTCGAGCAGCAGTTCTTTTCCGGCGGCGCGCGCTGCAACGGTCAATCCGGTCTGTGTCGATCCGATGAAGGCCACAACACTTGTGATCGGATTCGCGGCCACTTCATCGCCAACCACCGCGCCCTGTCCTGTCACCAGATTGAAAACGCCCGCCGGAAATCCGGCCTCGGCCAGACATTCGGCCAGCAAGACCGCGCAAATTGATGTACTCGGCGCTGGCACCCAGACCACTGTATTGCCAGCACCCAATGCGGGCGCGATCAATTCGGCGGGCATCTCGTAAGGCCAATTCCATGGGGTGATCACGCCAACCACGCCGCGCGGCACACGCTGTATCAGCACTCGTTTGCGGCGATCAACCGAGGGCAGAAGCTCCCCTGCTATCCGCACCGCATCCGCCGCTGCCATGCGAAAATAGCCGATCACGTCATCGACTTCGGCGTAGGCTTCGGCGTGGAGCGGCTTGCCCTGTTCCAGCGTGAGCATGTGCGCCAGTGCGTCGCGCCGTTCGCTGATGATGGCGGCGGTTCGTTCCAGCAGCGCCGCGCGCTCAAATGCAGTACGACTTGCCCATTCGTCAAAGCCGCGTTGTGCCGCTGTTAGTGCCCGCTGCACGTCAGCGCGGCTACCGTTCGGAAGCGTGCCGATACACTCACCTGTCGCTGGACTGAACGCGGAAAATTGCGCCGAACTCTCTCCGGTTGTCCATTTATTGTCGATGAACATGGCGTAATCGGTTGACATTTTGAATAAATCGCCCTAGAGGTCTATACCTATTTGATTGTAGTAAGCGCGATCTGGGTTGTCAAATTTTTACCGCACACATGGCCGCACCGATCCAACCTGCCGCCCGCCCGGTTTGTGCGTGAAGGATGGGGAGTTCGCGCGTCGAGTCTGCCCAGATGTGCGCGCGCGTGGACGCAATAAAACGTTCCCAGTAGAGTCCATCGCGGACACCCAGACCGCCGCCCACGATGATCGCTTCTGGGTCGAGCAGGTTGATCAGAAAGCCAACGCTATTGCCAAGCGAGTCGGCGGCATTCTCGATAACCTGTGCGGCGTCGGAGTCGCCATGCTCCAACGCCGAAAAGAGTTCGTGTGCATTGCCTAGCTGCCGATTCGTCCGCTGGTTGTAATTTCTAACCATTGCCGGACCTGCTGCGAAATCTTCCAGAATTTGGCCGTGCTGCGCGCCGCACACCGGGCATACACTGCTCAAAGTGCCACTGCCTAAAAGTAAGGCGTTACCGCGCGCCCCGGCGAAGGGTACCCCGTCAAGCACAAGACTATAGCCGATCCCCGTCCCGACGCTGATATACGCAAACTGTCGGTAGGCTTTGCCCGCCCCGATCATGGCTTCGGCGCGGGCAGCGGCGCGCATATCTGACTCGACAATGCACGGCGCAATCCCTGAAAAACAGGACGAAATCGGCAGGTTGCACCAATCGAAGCTGTAACGACTGGTGATCTGTCCGTCGGGTGTGACTAACTCCGGGACGCCAATCCCGATCCCAGTGACGGTCAGTCCGGCATGGCGCGCTTCATCATTCAGCGCAGTTACCAGCGCCAGCACATCATCCAGAACGGACTGCCCACCGCGTCCCGGATTGGTCGGGATTTCACGTTCGAGTAACGGTGTCAGGCCGTGCAGCAGGCCAGCGGCGATCTTCGTGCCGCCAACATCGACGCCAATCGTCGCCGCCGCACTCATCTACCGTTCGGAGAGACCGCTGTATAGCCCGGCGCGACTCCAAATACCCAGCGGATCGGGTCCTTCGCCATGTTAAAGTAGCGATGCGGCGTCCCGGCGGGCAGATAAAAGCCGTCGCCCGGATTTAGCTCGAACCAACGCGGCCCATCAGCTTCGGGCAAATGAATATTTAGCGTGCCTTCCAACACATACAGGCTTTCATCGCCCGAATGCGATTCGACATCGGACGGTTTGCCGGGTAGCAAACTGGCGACTCCGGCGGTCAGATGTTCGGTGGCGGCCACTAGCCCGACCAATAACTGCTGATGTTCGCCTTCCATCCGCCACAGGTAATCGGCCTCACGCACGACCTGAATCATGTCCTTGAGCGACGCCCGTTCGGCGGGAAAACGGCCTAGCATTTCATCCCGGCCATACTTGTAGTCGGTCAGGTTTGGCTGCTGGCGCGCGTAGCTGCCGGATGTACCTTTGGAGGGCGGCGGCGCGAAAAGTTCCAGCACGCGGAGCGGTTCGACACTGTGGTTGAACACATGATGCCACGTATCCCGGCGAAAAAAAGCCGCTTCACCAGCTTTTACGGGGTGAACTTCGCCCGTTTGCGGGTTGCAGAAGACCATGCTGCCAGTGATCACGTAATAGACCACGTCGGCAGCAAAAATTGTGCGATACGAATCCGAATGGCGGAATGAGCCGCCCGGTGCCAGTCCGAATACCAGTTGGTGAATAAAATCGCTTGAGACATAAATCCAATCGGCCACTTCGCCCGATTCGGCATCGCCCCACAGGTGGCGCGTGACGGACTGGTAGGGAATAGAGGTTGGCTCCGCAAAAGTTGGACGCGGCGAGGCTTTATAAGTCATATTTTCCTCAAGGGTGAAAATGGGGCATTGTCCAGCACCATTTCAAACAGCTTGCCTTCTGTGCTGAACGCGCCCCGGTTACTATCGAAAGCAAATTTGAATCGATCCCCCCGGTAGTGCGCGGCGAAACTCTCGACGGGCTGACCGGAGTCCAGATAAGTGATCCCTTCGAGCGTGATGATCGGCGCACAAGGTCCAATATCCAGCAAGGTTTGCTCGAAGTCCGAGGCCGTGCGCGCGGCAAGGCTTTGTTCGGCGTGATGCAGGTGCAGTCCGTAACGCTGCTCAAACACGGTATACAGCGACGCGCTGCTCAGATCGACGCTTTCCAGTCCGGGGCAGAGTGCCGCCGGGATAAACGTGGTTTCCAGCACAAGCGGCGTGTCTTCCACCTGACGCACGCGGATGACTTTTACGGCGTCTTCGCTGTCGTTCAACCCTAACTGGCGGGCGATTGAGGCGGGTGGACGAACGCGAACTTGCTCAATCACGGACGACGTGGCCGTTTTGCCTTCACGTAGAACGACTTCGGTGAAGCCGAGCAAATGCGGCACATCATACGTCAGTTTCGGCTCTGCCACGAACGTTCCATTGCCGTGCCGAACCACCAGCGCGCCTTCCGATACCAGATAGGTGATCGCTTGCCGCGCCGTCATCCGGCTAACGTTGAACTTTGCGCTCAAATCGCGTTCGGAAGGGAGTTGATCGCCGGGCAGCAAGCGCCCCGCGCGAATCTCATCCTGAATCGATTCGGCGATCTGGTAATAGAGCGGCACAGGCAAGTTTCGGTTGAGTGGCCTATCGAAGCCGGATTTCACAAGAAAATCTCCATTTATGCGTTTGCTAGAGGGCTAGACCTCTCATACCTATGATAGAGAATGTGCAGAATGTTGTCAAGTCTTCTGATTTGAACGTATTTTTAGGGCGCAATAACAGGCAATGTCTTGACAAGAAAAAATATCTTGTGTACATTGGTCTAAAGGTATAGTCCTTTAATCCTTTCAACCAAAACTTTTCAAAGGAGTTTCCTTATGGCGTCTGCGGTGCGGCTGGGGGTCATTGGCCTCGGCAGCGTTTCGAGCAAATATTTACGATTGGCAGATCAGTTGCGCTGTCGTGGGCAGGTCGAACTGGTAGCGGCCTGCGATTCCAGAGCGGAGCGCAAGGACGTTGCCGACAAGAACGGGTTTAGCAGCTTCACGACGGATTATCAGGCCGTGTTGCAAAACCCGGATGTCGATTTGGTGCTGATCCTGACCTCTATGGCGGTGCATGGTCAATATGCGCGTGAGGCACTTGAGGCGGGCAAGCATGTCCTCGTCGAGAAGCCGATGGCGACCACGCTGGCTGAGGCCAAACAACTGGTCGATACCTCAAAGACCAGCAAGGGCATGTTGATCTGCGCGCCACACGTCGTCCTCAGCGAAACTTATCAGGCCATCTGGAAGCGGCTGCAAAAGGGCGATATTGGCAGGCCCTATCTGGCACGCGCGCTGTATGGGTGGGCGGGGCCGTGGTGGGGACAGTGGTTCTATCAGACGGGCGGCGGCCCGATGTTTGACCTCGGTGTGTACAACGTCGTGAGCCTGACGGGGCTGCTGGGCCCGGCCAAGCGGGTGATGGCGATGACCGGGACGGCTATCCCGGAGCGTGTGGTGGACAACGAACTGATTCAAGTCAAGACCGAAGACAACGCCCAACTGCTCATTGATTTTGGCAACAACGTTTTCGCGGTTGTGACGACAGGCTTCACCATCCAGCAGTATCGCTGCCCGGCCATCGAAATTTATGGCAGCAAAGGCACGATTCAGATGATGGGCGACGACTGGGACCCGGAAGGCTACGAACTCTGGCAAAACGAGGTCGGTGCGTGGCAAATCTTCGGCGAAACTGATCCGGCGTGGCCGTGGACGGACGGGCTGCGTCACATGGTCGAGTGCATTCAGACCGGGACGAAGCCGCGCAACACGCCCGAACACGCCTACCACGCCACCGAGATCATGATCAAGGCGCTCGAATCGGGGCGCGATGGACAGGCAAAGATGATTGAAAGCACCTTCGCGCCGTTGAGCTACGAAACGCAAACGCACAAAGCCGCTGTTCATCTGGTGCACGATAACAGTTAACCGTTTTACGAGGAGGTGCAACGCGCTCATTTCGACAAATACGACAGTATCAAGACGGTATCAACCTTCGTTTGACCATACTTTTTTGAGGTTTTCAGGAGGATCACATGGCTTCGCGTAAAAATAATCAGGCTTTTTCGGGCATGAGTCGCCGTTCGTTCCTGCAAATCAGCGGCGTGGGTGCGGCGGCACTGCTCGCCAACCGACTGCCCCAACTCAGCACAAGCCACGCCGACGCGACTCCCGTCGTGTTCTGGACACCGGGCGGCGCGGTTGAATTCTGCGCGAATTTTGATACCATCGCGCAGGATTTCAAAAAGTTGAACCCCGGCATTGACGTACAAAAAACACAGTGCGGCACTGGGCAGGAAAACTTCAATGAAGTGCTGCTGGCGCGCGTGGCCGCAGGCAACCCACCCGATGCCACCATTTTGTGGAGTTCGCCCGTATCGTGGGCGGCGCGCGGCACGCTGGTCGCACTCGACTCGATGATGGCCGCCTCGGAATACTCCAAACTTGAGAATTGGCCGGCGGCACTGCTGGCAAGCTGTCAATGGAAGGGCAAGACCTACGGGTTGCCCGCGACGGCAGGTAGTTGGGCGATCATGTTTAACAAGACCGTGTTCGAGGAAAAAGGCATCAAGCTCACGCGCGAGACCTTCCCCAAGACATGGGACGAACTCAAAAAACTCTCCAAAGAAGTCACCACGTGGAAGGGTGATACGCTCGAAAAAGTCGGATTTATGCCGATTGTGGGCGACATTCAGGAATTGCCGATCTGGTCAGGCCTGAATGGTGGAATGCTGTACGACGCCGCTAACACCAAGTACACCATCGACTCACCGCAAAACATTGAAATGATGGAATACGCGGTGAAGTGGCTCGACGAAGAATACAAGGGTAACATGGCGCTGGTTGTCAAGAGCGGCAACTGGAAGCCGGGCACGATCAAGGGCGCGGAGCCAGCCCACTGGACAGGTAAACAGGGCGCGTTGGCCGATGGCTCGTGGAACATGGGCGTCAAGCAGCACCTTGATCCGACGGTGAACTTTGATTACGCGCCGTTCCCGGTGGGGCCAAGCGGCAGCAAGTCCGTGTCCGGCTTCTGGCCGAACTGGGCGGCCATTCCACAGAACGCGCAGCATCAGGCCGAAGCCTTCAAGTGGCTGGATTATGTGAGCGGCGTCGGCGTCGTTCCGTGGTTCCAGCAGTTCGCCGATCTGCCCGTCAACCTGGCAGTGAAGGGTAAATTGGTCGTTCCCGCTGTCGAAAAGGCCAAGGGTGAAGCCTTCGCCGCTGATCTGGTCAAGTTCTTTCAGGATCAGTTCACCAAGTCGGTGCCGATGTGGACCTCACCCGTCGAAGACTTCGCCTACGATCAGCTTCAGACCGCCTATGATAAAATCATGAACAAGGTCGCCAAGCCCAAAGACGCACTGGCTGAGGCTCAGAAAGCCTGTCAGGCCGAACTGGAAAGCACGCTCAAAGCGTAGCATGAACCCGCCCGTTTTTTGGGCATGATCTAAATCAGCGCGGCGGGTATCGCTGGCTAGACAGCGGTACTCGCCTCATCCATTTTATTCGAGAGGATTTAATGCGCGCACTTACAGGCCGTTGGGGACAGCTCAGCACCATGCAGCGCCGCGAAGCACGCACCGGGCTGCTGTTTGTGCTGCCCTGGCTGATCGGGTTGGTCGTGTTTACCGCCTATCCGATCATCGCCAGTATCTATTTATCTTTTACCAGTTACACGATTGTTCAGTCCCCGAAATGGATCGGTCTTGATAATTACAAAACGATGTTCACTGCCGATCCATCGTTTCTGCTGTCGGTGAGCAATAGCCTGATCTATGCGCTGCTGGCCGTGCCGCTTAGCCTGATCGTGTCGCTGGGACTGGCGCTGCTGTTGAATATGAAAACGGCGGGCATTGGCGTCTATCGCACATTGTTCTACCTGCCATCGCTAGTGCCGCCCGTCGCTGGAACGATCATTTTTGTGGTGCTGCTCAACCCGCAGGGTGGATTAGTGAATGTCGTGTTGCAGGCGCTTGGCATGACGCCGCCCGGCTGGTTCACCGATCCGGCATGGGCAAAGCCCGCGCTGGTCATGTTGAGTCTGTGGCGTGTCGGTGAAGGCGCGTTGATCTTTCTAGCAGGCTTGCAGGATATTCCGGCGTCGTTGCTCGAAGCGGCAGCGATTGACGGCGCGAGTGCTTTCCAGCGATTCCGGCGGATTACCCTGCCGCTGCTGACGCCTGTGATCCTGTTCAATCTGGTGATGAGCGTGATCTACTCGTTCCAGGTGTTCACGCAGGCGTTAGTCGTTGGCGGCACGACGGGACAACCGCTTGAATCGACCCTCATGTTTATGGTGTTGATCTACCGTAATGCGTTCCGCTATTTCAAACTCGGCTATGCGTCGGCGCTGGCCGTGCTGCTGTTCATCGTCATTATGACGCTGACGCTGGTCATTTTCCGAAGCGCCAAACTGTGGGTGTTTTACGAAGGCGACAACAACTAGCCCAGGCGGTTTATCAGGAGATTTATCTTGGGACAACTCACACAACCCGCACTGGTCAGTAATCGGTCAGAGGCCGCAACCCAAACGATGCAGCGCGCCAGGCTATCCCGCACGCTTGGGATATTGGCGCGTCACCTGCTGCTGATCGTCTTTTGCTTGCTGTTCATCGTTCCCTTTGTGTGGATGGTGATCAGTTCGTTCAAGACCAACGCGCAGATGTTCAGCGTGCCGATCCAATGGCTACCCGATCAATGGCACGTCGAGAATTATCAGAATGCGCTCAACTATCCTGGCTTCCCGTTTCTGCGCTATCTAGCGAACAGTTTTTTCTATTCCGGTGGCGTAATGCTGGGGACAGTTTTTTCTTGCACGCTGGTCGGCTATGGATTCGCACGGATGCGCTTTCCGGGGCGTGAGATACTTTTCGCGGCCACGCTTGCCACGTTGATGGTTCCGGGGATCGTCACGTTTATCCCGACCTTCGTCCTGTTCAAGAGTCTGAACATGCTTGGTACTTATTTGCCGCTTATTCTGCCCAGCTTTTTCGGGAACGCCTTCTTTATTTTCATGCTGCGGCAGTTCTTCCGCAATCTGCCGGGCGAACTGGCTGATGCTGCCAAAGTGGACGGCGCGGGCGAGTTTCGTATCTTCTGGCAAATTATGCTACCGCTGGCACGACCAGCCATTATGGTCATGATGGTCTTCAGCTTTTTGTGGACATGGCAGGAGTTTTTCGGGCCGCTGGTCTATCTCTCAGATAAGAATCAGTACCCCATCTCGTTGGGATTGTTCGCATTTCAGGCGCAGCGTACCACCGATTGGAGTCTGACCATGGCCGCTGCGACAATTTCGATGATTCCGCTCGTAGTCATTTTCTTCTTCACGCAGCGGTCTTTCATCGAAGGGATTCGGCTGACGGGGATTAAAGGCTAAAGCTACCAAAAAGTGAATATAGCCTTGTGTATCACATTTGGCTTTATTCATGCCACAAATTCTACCCCTTTCCCATTTGCGTAACGTCTAATGGTATGTTCAAAGTAGGCGAAACCTTGCCTTCCGAGTAGCGTCTTGCCAATCAATTCGGCGTGAGTCGGAACGTCATTCGGGAATCACGAGAGATTTAGCAGCCACTTGAAAATTAAGGAAAAAAATTCCTGTTGGATAGGGCTGCTCGTTGGTTGTTTTGTAACGTTACAAGAAAAATTTGGTGATCTGGCTGGAATTTCGTGTCAACGAACTATATTTTCTTGAGGTAAATTTCGATCCCGCTAGAAAGTGATTAAATATGGGTGCGAGCAAAGGTTGTCAGGGAAAAGATAGACAAAAAGCCTCAAGTGAGCTAAAGGTTGTTTTACGAGGACAAACCTTAGACACGAGAGGCTACAGTGGAGTTTATCACAGTTCTAAAGGATACATTGGCTGGGCACA